>CAYZIX010000013.1:0-49956 GCA_964478395.1 uncultured Candidatus Solibacter sp. | reverse complement strand
TACCACGTCAGCTGGGGCCCGCCGGCCCGCGGGGCGAATTCGCCCTCCACGTTGGGCGCAATCACGTCGCAGGTGACGTCCGCGCGCAACATCCAGATGGGCTTGAAGCTGTACTTCTAAACCCAGGCTGGATTGTTTGAAACAATCCTGGGGCGCCACGTTCCAACCGGACGTGGCGCCCCGGTTCTTTTTTGGGCTATCGAATGGGTGGACAGGAATCCATAGAGCTTAAGCACACGTCATAGAGTACATGCGTATTCTCCCGACGCTCGCTCTGGCACTGCTAACGCTGGCAGTCCCCGGCCTGGCCCAGACGGCTCAGACCGCGCCACCTGAGGCAGGACAGACCGCCCCGCAAAAGGCCAAAGCCAAGGCCAAACACCACAAGAAGCACCGTGCACGCCGCAGCGCACACAGGAAGAGCTCGCACACGCCGACAACGGGCCAACAGGCGGCCAAGCCGCAAGCCTAGGACGCGGAGCCCGAACCACAAGCCTGGAGCAGCGCCTGACGCAAGGCTTCGGCGGCGGCGGGCTGCAGGCGCGCGCGGTGCGCGGTGACGTGAAAGACGTCCAGCGCCTTATGGGCCTCAGTGTCAACGAGCACGACCTCGATGTTGCAGTGGGCCCGTGAGATGGCCAAGGCCAAGTGGTAGAGCAGGCCCGGACGGTCCTGCGCTACAACCTCAAAGACGGTAGCCGACGGCGAAGCCTCATCGTCGACAGTGACCGAGGGCAGAATTGTGCCCAGGCGGCTGGGCGGCGCCTTGACCGGACGGTGGCGCAGCAGATCCTCAGTACGGCTCTCACCGAGCGCCACCTTCCGCAACACTTCTTTGAGCCGGTCCCGTTCGGTGGGATTCAGATCGAGCGAGTGGTGCGGATCGACAAAGACAAAACCATCGGCGGCATAGCCATGGCTATTAGTGAAGGCTTCCGCCTTGAGGATATCCAGGCCAAAACTGGAGAGCGCGCCGGCGATGGAAGCGAACAGATAAGGCCGGTCGGGGGCGACGAGCGTCATCCGCCAAGCGCCGTTCGAACGCTCGATGGCGATTTCGGCGCCGCTGTCGCGGGCCGCGCCGTATAGGGCGGCGTGCGCGGCCGCTTCGTCGCGAGTATGCGTCCAGAGATAGCGGCGAGGCAGGCCGTCGAGGAACTCCTCGGTGAGCGGATCGAGTTCGCCGAGCGCGGCGCGCGGGTCCTGGCGCTGCTGCAGGGTAAGTTCGCCGGTGAGATAGCGATAGACCTTACGGTAGAGGCTGGCGAGCTGTTCCATGCGCCAGGCGGTCATCGCAGTGGGATTCACGGCACTGACATCGGCGTAGGTTAGCAGCATCAGCAGGCGCAGACGTTCAACCGTCCTGATCTCCTGGGCAAGCGAACTGGAGGTGGCAGGATCGGCGATGTCCTTCGACTGCAGGGCGGTGGAGAGCAGGAGGTGTTTTTCCACCAGGAAGGTGACGGTGTCAGCGTCCATCAGGCCGGCGCCGATGCGCGTGAGGAAAACACGCGCCAGGCGGCTGGCCTCCTCACAATGATCGCGTCCGGAGCCCTTCCCTAGATCGTGGAGCAACAGCGCCAGGCGCAACAGCCAGCCATCAGAGCCGCACTCCTCCAGCAACTGTGCGAAGATGGCACGCACCGGTTCACCGGGCTCGCGCAGGAGTTCGAGCGCATCGAGCGTAACGGTGGTGTGTTCGTCGACGGTGTACTGGTGATAGAAGTCGCGTACAACGAGATTGTCGATACGCTCCCACTCGGGCAGAATGCAGGCCAGAAAGCCGGTGGCACGCATGGCGCGGATGGCGCCAGCCGCATGCGGCAGATTGAGAAACTCGCGCCAGAAGGCGGCGCGCGGCGGGTGCGAGCTGAAGCGGGCCACGAGTTCCGAAACATGATCAGCGACACGGGTTTCGGTGTCGCGCGCCAGTGCGATGCCGTGACGGGCGACGAAAAGGAAGAGGCGCAAGGGCAGCTCAGGGTCCGCTTCAAGGCCCTGCGGGTTGCGCATGAAGACAAGATCGCGGCTGACGGTGAATTCCGAGTTCGACAGACGCGAACGCCAGTCGCGGAAGCTGTTCAGCAGGCCGCGGTCCTGGCCCTCGGCCGTCTCCAGTTCAGCCAGGGCAGCACGAAAGACGAGCAACGAGTTCCGGTAGTAGGCGCGCATCCACTCCGACGGATCGCGCCACGGCGAGAAGGCGGCCTGTGAAATATCGTCTTGCGCCTCGAAGCCGAGCAAGTTCTGGTCGCGGCCGGCTTGGAAGTGCAAAAAGCAGCGCACGGCGGCGAGAAACCCGGTGGGCGCGCGGTACTCTTCGGGATCCAGCATCGTCTGGCGAAGACGGCAGAACCAGTGCACGGTTTGCAGGTCGCGCAGTCCGCCGGGCGCCTCTTTGACGTCGGGCTCCAGGCGGTAAATGGTGGAGTTGAAGCGGGTATGGCGGGCACGCGTCATGCGGCAGAGACGGCGGGCAAGGTCGCGCCGTTCGGCCTGCAAGAACTCCGGGAAGCGCGCTTCGAGCAGTGCGTACAGAGACGCGTCGCCGGCCAGCAGACGCTGATCCAGAAGCGAAACCGTCAGCTCGAAATTGCCCTCATGCACGAACGTGCACTCCTCGACGGTGTGCACGGAGTTGGAGACGCGCAAGCCGGTGTCCCAAAGCTCACGCAAGAATTCGCCGAGGGCGGTTTTGAAGGCGGGCGTCTCAATGGCGCGGCGCGCGAGCAGCAGCAAGTCGACGTCGGAATAGGGAAAGAGTTTGCGGCGGCCGTAGCCGCCGACAGCCAGCAGCGCCACGCCCTCGCCGCACACCGGCGCGAGGATGCGCTGATAGGCTTCATGCACGATGGCGTCGACGAGTTCGGTGCGCGCGGCCAGGACGGGCATAGCCAGCCCGTCCCGGCCGAAGCGCTTGCGCCAGGCTTCGTGATCCTGCTTACAACGCTGGCTCGCCGCGCTCGTCATTGCGAATCCGGATGGCGTCCTCCAGCGGCAGGATGAAAACCTTCCCGTCGCCGATCTTGCCGCTGCGGGCGGCAGCGCAAATGGTTCGGACAATTTCGTCGACGCGCGAGTCGGTGACGGCGAGCTCGATTTTGACCTTGGGCAGCAGGTCCACCTGGTACTCCTGCCCGCGGTAGACTTCCTTGTGGCCTTTCTGGCGGCCGTGGCCGCGGACTTCGGTGATGGTCATGCCGTCGACGCCGATGGCCTTGAGAGCCTCCTTGACGTCTTCCAGCTTGAACGGCTGAATGATGGCTTCGATCTTCTTCATGGCGTACCTCGGTATCAGGCCTCCAGATTGTAGCCTTCTTCACCGTGCATGGCCAGGTCAAGTCCCTCGGTTTCATGCTCGGCGCTGGCGCGCAGGCCGCACGCCAAGTCCGCGATCTTCAGACAGACGAAGCTGCCGGCAGCGCCAAGGGCGATGGCGATGCCGGCGCCGATGGCCTGGTTGACGATCTGCGTTGGGTTGCCATCGACGAGGCCGAGCGGCAAGACGTGGCCGGCCGCATCCTTCAAACCGTTGTTCACAGCGCTGGTGGCGAAGATGCCGGTGAGGATGGCGCCCAGCGTGCCACCCGCGCCATGCACGCCGAAGGCATCGAGTGAATCGTCATAGCCGAGCTTCATTTTCACCACCGTGACCATGAAGTAGCAGAAGAGACCAGCGACAAAACCGATGAGCAGCGCGGGCATGGGCTTAACGAAGCCGGACGCCGGCGTAATGGCCACCAAGCCAGCAACGCAGCCCGAAATGGCGCCGAGCACGGACGGCTTGCCCGAACGCAACCACTCTGCCAAAGCCCAACCGGCGGCGGCGGCGGCGGCGGCGAAATGCGTGGCGACGAAGGCCGACGTGGCAAGCCCACTTGCGCTGAGCGCGGAGCCGGCATTGAAACCGAACCAGCCAAACCACAGCAGGCAGGCGCCGATGAAACTGAACGTGAGATTGTGCGGGCGCATGGGCTCCACCATGTAGCCCTGGCGCGGCTTGAGATAGAGCGCCGCCACTAGCGCCGAAACACCGGAGGTGATGTGGACCACCGTGCCGCCGGCAAAATCCAGACACGGAACCTTGCCACCGAGAAACGCGTTCAACAGCCCGCCCTTGCCCCACACCATGTGCGCCATGGGGAAGTAAACGATCAGCAGCCAGAGCGTGGTGTAGAGGAGCATGGCGCTGAACTTGATGCGCTCAGCGTAGGCGCCCGAGATGAGCGCTGGCGTGATGATGGCAAACATCAACTGGAAGGCCATGAACGTGAGGTGGGGAATGGTGGCCGCGTAATCGCCGTTCGGCGCCGTGCCTACACCGTTCAAGAACACGTACTGCAAGCCGCCGATGAAACTGTTGCCTTCTCCGAAGGCGAGACTGTAGCCGACCAGCGCCCAGATGATGGTCGCGAGCACCATGAGAATGAAGCTGTGCATCATAGTGCTGAGCACGTTTTTCCGCCGCACCAGTCCGCCGTAGAATAGCGCCAGACCGGGCCCGGTCATCAGCAGAACCAAGGCGCAACTGGCCAGCATCCAGGCGTTGTCGCCCGCGCTTTGGGCTGACTTCACAGCCGCGTCCAACTCAGCCAGCTTCGCATTCACGTCCGCTGTTTGCGCCAGAGCCAATCCGGCGGGAAAGACACTTAACGGAAGCAAGTACTTGGTCGCTCGCATGTTCTCCTCTTGCGTGACTCGGAGGGATCAGTCACCAGGCAGGCCAGACAGGTGGCGCGGCGCCGCCCTATACCGGACGGCTCAAAACCGAACAGGGGTTTGCACTCAGGCTACAATGCACGCCAAGGCTCCGCCAACAGATAAATCTTCTGAGCCTCAAAAGAAAAGTTGATTGGCCTAAACGATTGAAGATCAAAGGGCTAATCGTAGGCCGGAACATTTCCGGCAGACCACGGTGTACAATCAATCCAGTCTGATTCTGTTTCAATGAGGAGGCTCCAACCATGGCGGATACCATCGCCACCGTCCCTTACTTTTCCGTTACCGTCGCCAACAAGGCGGGTGAAGGCGCCAAGCTGCTGGCCGAACTGAAAGACGCCGGCGTCAGCCTGATCGCACTGTGGGGCTACCCGGTAAAGGGCAAGAAATCGCAGCTTGACCTAGTGCCGGTGGACCCGAAGCTATTCACCAAGACGGCGAAGAAGCTGAAGCTGGACATCGAAAAGAAGACCGCCATCTGCTGGGCCGGTGAGGACCGCCTGGGTGCGGCAGCCGACGCCACGGCGAAACTGGCGGCAGCAGGAATCAACATCCAGGCCGCGCAGGTAATCTGCTCCGGCGAAGGCCGTTTCGGAGCTCTGCTCCAGATTGACGCCGACAACGTCAAGAAGGCCGCTAAGCTGTTGGCGAAGTAAGACCGCTTATTGGCGGAAGCGCGCGCCGCGCACGATGGGACCGCGCTGCGGAGGCTGAGGCACAGGCTCCGGCTCGGGTGGCGGCGCGGGCTTGCGCACGCGCCCGTCGAGGTGCGCGGCGATGCGTTCGTCGCGCGCCTTGGCGAACTTCGGGCTGCCAGGCTCGAGACCGCTCACCTGCGCCACCTCGGCGTCGGTGACTTCCATGGCTGTTCCAAGATACTTGGAGAAGTAGTTCTTCAAGCGGTCCTGCACCAGACGCTCGGCCGATTTCAAGTAGAGCAACAGCAACTGTTCGCCGGGCGACTTGCGCAACAAGTCGTAGACCTGTGAGGCGCGGTTCAGTTTGGCCGACTTGAGTGCCGCCTCCAGTTTCTTTGAGCTGGCCTCCAGCTTCTGCCACGGCGCCGCCTCTTCCTTGGTCATGGCCGTGGCGGCGACAAGCGCCGCCCTCTCCTTGGGGTTGAGCAACTGCGTCAGGACAAAGACCGAAAGCGCATACCAGTCCACCGGGAAGGGAGCGCCGAACGGAATCATGGCCTTCGCCTTGGCCAGTTTCTGGAAAGCGGCGAGATTGATTTTAGAGCCGGCCAGACCGGGGGAGAACAGCGTGATCAAGCGCTCATCGTCAAGCGCCTTGACGACATCGCCGACACAAGGCTCGACGGCCAGACTGCGCAGTTCGGCAAACAGCGCCCGCGGCGGAATGTACTTCTCCATCCCGGCTTGCCGGGCGTTTTCGAACTGCCGCCAGGTACGTTCGTCGACAGTGAAGCCCAGGCGCGCACGGAAACGGACCAGCCGCAGCAGGCGCACGGGATCGTCATAGAGCGAGTAGTTCGAGATGGCGCGCAGTTCCTTACGCTCGAGATCCGCAGCGCCGTTGGTCGGATCAATCATCAGGCCGCGCGAAGCGCGGTTGAGCGATAGCGCTATGGCGTTAATCGTGAAGTCGCGGCCGCGCAGGTCCTCATGAATGGTGGCCGGACTGACCTGCGGCCGGGCGCCAGGTTTGCCGTATTTTTCCTGACGCGCCATGGAGACCTCACATCGCACGCCATTAGGGAAGATAAGTTCGGCGATTTTGCGGTGCTCGTCGGTGGAAAGCAAGGTGGCGCCGCCCCGCTTGACGATGTCGCGGGCAAACTTCAGGGCCGGACCCTCGACGGTGAAGTCGAGGTCGCGGATGGGGTAGCCGCCCAGCATGTCTCGCATTGCCCCGCCAGTCAGAAACAGGCTGAGATTGGCGTCGCCGGCAGCCGCCTGCATGGCGGCCAACACCGTGCCCTGCTCCGGGCTGAGGTGGCTCTCCAGGATGAACATGTAGTCGCTCATGATGCTCTCTCTTCCATCCAACCCCGCGCGAGCCGGGGCTGGCGGCAATCAGGCGCGCGGGTGATGCTCGTCCACCACGCTGCGCAGTCTATCGCGCATGACATGCGTGTAGATCTGCGTGGTGGCGATGCCGGCATGCCCCAGCAGAGTCTGCACACTTCTCAGGTCGGCCCCGCCATCCAACAGGTGGGTGGCGAAGGTGTGACGCAACACGTGCGGCGTCAGGCGCGCGCCGATACCGGCCTCGAGCCCGCGCCTCCGCAGTAGTTTCCAGAAGCCCTGGCGGGTCATCGGCCCGCCGCGTAGCGTCACGAACAGGTGCGGGCTGGAGCGGGTCTTCAGTAGCGCCCCGCGAGCCCAGCTCAGATACTCTTCAATGGCCTTGCGGGCGGCACTACCCACCGGCACCAGGCGCTGTTTGTCGCGTTTTCCGGTCACTCGCACAAAGCCCAAGTCGAGATTTAAATCCGTCAGGCGTAGCGTAACCAGCTCAGAGACACGCAACCCGCAGGCATAGAGCAATTCGAACATGGCATGATCGCGCGCGGCCTCGGGCGCGTCGCCTTGCGGGCTTTGCATGAGCTCTGTAATTTGTTGATTATTAATGTACTTTGGAAGATTACTCCAACTCTTCGGCGTGGTCAAGAGGGCTGTTGCATCGGCATCGGCATGACCTTCGGCCACGAGAAAGCGGTAGAAACCACGCAATGCCGACAGCCGCCGGGCGATGGAACGGCTGGACAGGCCGGCCCCGGCAAGCGAATCGAGATACTGGCGGAGGTCGGCGGCCGACGCCACACCGGCAATCGAACGTTTTTCGCAGTACCGCTGGAAGTGCTTCAAATCAATGGAGTAAGCTGCCAATGAATGCGCCGAGAGGCCCTTCTCAATACGAGCATAGGCCAAAAATGTGGCCACCAGGGGCCCGAGTCGGCGCTCGGTCGTCATTGGTGTAATGATACAATATCTTCGTAATTGTTTGAAAGTAAAGGCGAGTGAGCGGATCAACGGTTAAGAAAGTAATTGTCGACCGATTCGACCGGGAGCGAATCCGCGGTTTCGTGCGTCCGGGCAACTACTTGCACCCTGAAGGGGTGGAGGTGATGAGCGCGGATGGAGCCGTGGCGATAGTACCGTACACCCAGGTGAAGACGGTCTCTTTTGTTCGTGAAATGGACGGCGAAGGAGTGCTCGGCGGCCGGCGGCAGTTCCTGGCGCGGCCGAAGAGCGCGGGACTGTGGGTGGACCTGCGCTTTCGCGACGGCGACGAGATAGAAGGGGTTCTACCGAACAACCTGCAAGTCCTGGACGCCTATGGATATGCGCTGAGCCCGCCCGAAACGACCGGCAATACGCAGCACGTGTTTGTGCCGCGGCAGGCACTGAGCGAGGCGAGCGTGCTGGGCGTCATCGGCGGCAAGCGCCGTCACCTGGAGCGGGCTGCACAGGGCGCTGCGCAGCAACAGCAATTCAGGCTGTTCGGAGAAGAGTAGCCGCCGCCAGACGGTGCTCGGTAAGCGTCTCCCAGCGGAGCGGCGCAACGTTGCGCACCAGGGCGACGTGTTCGACCTGAAAACTGGAGACCGGACGCGCGCTCCACAGCAGACGCGCCGAGTCGGCTACACATTCCAGTTCCGCCCGCGGAACGCCGTGCGCCAGCGTCAGGTGGGGCTCAAAATGGGCGGCGCCGGCAGTGGCAAGCAACTCGCGCGCAGCGCGAAGATCGGCGTGGCCTGACAAGACATCGAGCGCGACAACGCCTGACGAGGCCAGCACGCGCACTTCACCCAGCATCACCTCAAAGCACGAAAGGCGGGAGATTCTTTCCTCTATCCGGTCCGGAAGGCAGGCCGAGGCAGCCAGCGTCAGATGGGTAGGCAAGTATGGTGCGGAGCAAAGCCTCGTCCTGAGTTCATCCAGGAACGCTCCCAGCGGATCCGGTATCCAGGCTACAACCGAGGGGAAGCCGGTGAAACACCGGCCCCGCTGGTGGCCGGTAGAGGATTCATCCATGACTGACTATTGTAGCCCGGCGTCAACAAACCGGGTGAACGGCGTCCGGCATCGGCTGGCTAGCGGCGAGCGGCACAGCTTCAAGACCCGTACGGGCCTCAGGCAGCACCCAACGCGCCTCTTCAAAGCCGACATACTTGCAGATGCGGAGATCGCCACCTTCGGCTTCCAGAACGTCCCCGACCTCCAGAGCGCGTTCAGTGCCCCGCAGCGTCATCCAGGCATCATAGAAACCGTGCGACTCCACTTCGCCGGCGGCCTCGAAGTCGCGCGGCTTGATGGAGGTGACACCGCTGGTGTGCGGCGCCCAGCGAAACTGCTGGCGCATGGACTCCTTCATCCGGTGGATGCGGAAGATTGGCATACGGCCCTATTCTCTCTCTCAAAACATAGATACGTCAAAATGTTTTATAGACACAAAGCCGCCCCGCGCGGGCCGCGCGCGTGAGAGGATGAAAGAAACTGATGAAGCGGTGGATTTGGATTGGGCCTGCGGTTGTGGTGTTGGGCGCGACCGGCTGGCTGGCGACACGGCGCTCCGCGCCTCCTGAAATACCCTTCGCAAAAGTCAAACGGGAAACTCTGGTAAGCGTGGTGGCCACGAACGGCAAGACCGAGCCGTTGAGCTGGACGCCGGTGCACGCGGAGCGAGCCGGGCGCGTAGCCGCAGTGTATGTGACGCGCGGCCAGACGGTGGCGGCTGGCACGGCGTTGGCCGCGCTGGAAGACGCCGAAGCGCAGCCGGCGCTGGCGGCGGCCGAGGCGCGTCTGGAACAGGCGCGCGCCGACACGAAAGCGCTGGAACAGGGCGGACGGGCAAGCGAACTGGCGCAGATTGACGGCACGCTGGCGCGGTTGAAGGTGGAGCGCGAACTGGCCGGCCGTGACGCCGCCGCGCTAGGCCGGCTGGCGGCGAAGCAGGCCGCGACACGGCAGGAACTGGATGCGGCCAACAGCCATGTGGCCGAACTCGATTCACAGATTGCAGCAGAAAACGCGCGGCGCAAAGCGTTGGCGCCGGCAGGCGAGGTGAGCGCGGCGCGGGCGCGCGTCCGCGAATCAGAAAAGGTGCTGGCACAGGCCCGCCAGAGGGCAGCGCAGACGACGCTACGCGCGCCGTGCGCGGGCATAGTTTACGAGTTTGAGTTGAAGAAAGGCGCCTGGGTGAGCGATGGCGACCAGGTGGCGCGGATCGGCGACACATCGAAGCTGCGCGTGACGGTCTACGTGGATGAGCCCGACCTGGGGCGTGTCCGTCCCGGCCAGAACGTGACATTGACCTGGGACGCGAGGCCCGGCGTGGAATGGAACGCCGTGGTGGACGAAGTGCCGGGCGAAGTCGTTGCCCTGGGCACGCGGCAGGTGGGTGAGGTGCGCACACATGTGGATGTACCGGCGCGCAATCTGGTGCCAGGCGCCAACATCAACGCGCGTATTCGCGCGCAGGTGGCCGAGCGGGCGTTGTCGATTCCGAAATCGGCGCTGCGGCGTGTGGATGGGCGCTTGGGTGTTTATGCGCTGGAGAACAACCGGCTGACGTGGCGCGAGGTGACGCTGGGCGTGGCGAGCGAAACGCGCGCCGAAGTGATCAGCGGGCTGAAAGATGGCGACAGCGTAGCGCTGCCCGTGGAACGCACGCTCAAGACTGGCATGGAAGTGCAGCCGGTTTACTAACCCAGGGGCGGGCAGCGCGTGTGACGGTGTGAGAGTCGTTCATGCGGAAAATGGCTTTGTCTGTTTGCCTGCTGGCCGGCACGGCTTGTCTGGCTGCCGCGGACCGGACATTTGTCGAGATGGAGCGTGGCGAGATCGTGCGCGCCGTTCCAGCGCTCGCGCAACTCGACTGGGCCCCCGGTCCGGCCGGGCCGCTCGTAACCGAAATCGCGAATGCGCGCGCAGGCTTCGTCGACGCGCAGATGGTCGAGACGCGCCACCACGTCAGCTTCACCGGGCCCAACCTGGGCACCAACCGCCGCGAACAGTTTCTCTACTTCGTGGAACTGGGCCCACCGATCGAAGAAACGCGTGCCGATTCCCGTTCCGGGGCACGAATCACCGAGACGGGCGCCTACCATCTGGAAGAGCTTGTCGACGCGCTGAAACAGCCGGCTGCGCGCTATCGCCAGTTGGGCCGGCTCGGCGGCCAGATCGTGATTGCATTCGCCGGGCCGGGACATCAAGGGTTGGTCTGGATCAATGCCAAAAGCCGCACCGTTGAACGGATGCGCCTGGACGCCGGAGCGCGCAGCACAGATCTGGAGTTCACCACCGCCGCGCTACCGGCGCGAGTGACAGTACGAACGCTAAATGGAGCCGATGATGATTACGTCGTCTACCGGTATTCGTCACTGCGTGTGAATGGGCACGCGGAGGGACGTGTCACCGAACCGGAGGACTCGTCGGGTGTTCTGGCCCGGCTTATGCTGGCCCGCTCCAATCCGGCCGAGGCCCTGCCGTTGCTGCGCGAGGCCCTGCGCATCGGTCCGGACGCGCCGGCACTGCGCTTTCAACTGGCGGCAGCCTTGTGGAAACTGGGCGATACGGCCGGCGCACTGGCCGAGGCGCGAACAGCGGTGAACGGCGCTCCGGCGCTGGGACCAGCGCACAATTTGCTCGGCATTCTGCTGGTCAATAGCGATCCCGGCGCCGCGGCAAAGGAGTTCCGCCAAGCCGCCGAACTGCAACCCGGAGATGCGAGCGTGCAATACAACCTGGCCCAGACGCTCGAAAGCCTTGGCGAGCACGCCGCCGCGCTGGTGGCCTGCCGAGCCGCCGCGCGGCTGGATCCAGCCAACGAAAAATACCGCACGCGGCTGGCTGAACTAGAGGCCGCGCCCGCAGCGCTGAGAGTCGAAGTCCGTCAGGTCATGGTGCCGGTTGTGGTGACCGACGCCGAAGGGCACCACATTCCGGGCCTGACGCGTTCGGATTTCCAGATTTTTGAAGACGACATCGAGCAGCGGATCACGTCTTTCAGCGTCGAAAGCGCCGCCGCACCCGTCTCCGCGCCGCCGGCCGAAGCCCAGCCCAAAGCGCCCACCGCGCCGCAAAGCCGGCCCGCCGTCCGGCGGACCTATGTGATCTGCCTGGACACGGCACACTCCGAGTTCACCAATCTCACAAGAGTACGTGAGGCGCTCGAGAAGCTTTTCGAGGCCGAACAGAGTGGCGATGCACAGTACGTGCTGGCCGCCATCGGACGCACAACCGAAATTTTAGTAAACACAACATCCGATCCGCGCGCCGTGCTGGCCGCCGTACGCGCGCGCGATTTCGAAAAGGTCTACCAGTCCGGCACACGGGACGCGCGTAAGACGGATATGCGGGATTTCCGGCGTGACCTTGATGAAGCGCGCGCCGACTGCGACCGTCCCAACCGCTATGACACGGCCTGCTCTGTCCGCCGCACCCAGTTACCACTGGCCGCGGACGCGATCGCACGCTTCGATGAGACGGAACTACGCACCTTTTTGCGCCGGTTTCGCGATCTGATAGAGCAGTTCGCGGCTGGCTCCGGCCGCCGCACCGTCGTGCTGCTCTCCGATGGCTTCGACATGGTGCCTGGCCGCGAGGCGCTTGAACTACTGAGCGGCTATTTCCCCGACATGCGCGTCGAGCAGTTACGTTCCACCACGCCAATGCGCGACGAACTGGAGTCGCTGGTGCGCCTAACAGCAAACGCCGACATCGCTATCGAGACCATCGACACGCGCGGCCTCCACACGCAGGAACTGTTGAACGCCGAAAACGCCGAACCGCATGACCGCACGGCCTCAGTCGCGATGGCAGCGTCGACGCACGCTGCACGCCAAGCGAGCGGAACCCTCGACGAAATTGCCGCCGCCACAGGCGGCACGGCATTCCACAATAGCAACGACCTGCTGTTTGGCCTGCGCCGCGCCTTCAGCGACGGACGCGAGTACTACGTGCTTAGCTACACGCCCACCAACACGGCTCATGACGGCAAATTCCGCACCATCTCGGTGCGGCTCAAGAACGAAAAGCTGCGGGTCGCTACCAAACGCGGCTATTGGCCCTGAACGGGCGCAAGCAGCTTCTCCTTGCGATAGACGAGGGTGGACGTATCAAAACTGGCCAGCTCAAAGCCATGGCCGTGCGTAATGGCGTCGGTGGGGCAGGCCTCGACGCAATAGCCGCAGAAGATGCAACGGCTGTAATCGATGTTGTAAACGCGCGCGTAGCGTTCACTGCCGCTGATACGCTGCTCCGCCGTGTTGTCAGCAGCTTCAATATAAATGCACTGTGCCGGACAGGCGGCGGAACAAAGGAAGCACGCGACGCACTTTTCCAGCCCGTCAGCGTCGCGCTGCAGCACATGCAGGCCGCGGTAGCGTTCCTGAAACTTGGGCGGTGCGGCCGGGTAATCCTCGGTAAGGACGGGGTTCATCATCTCCCCGAACGTCACTTTCATGCCTTTGGCGATTGCCGCGGCGCCTTCCAGTATCTCGTTGATCTTCGGCATGGCTCCCAGATTCTATTGATGCTTCAGACAGGCAATAGGGCTCCACACGGGAACCTAGTTCCTGGACCCTCAACCATATTTTGACTCAGGCACGCGCTCACCCGGTTCGAAGAGAGACCGGCCCGAGCGCGCCGCCAACTGCTGTAACTCACGGCGCTGAAAGCCCATCGAGGCCCAACTGATGCGCCCGCCAGGCTCGATCAGGAACAGTGACGGCACGTGCGTAATGCCGTAGGCGTTGCTTACCGGATAGCCTTCATCATCGATGAACACAGGTAGCGAGGTACCGAATTCACGATCAAATTCGTCGACACGCTCCGGAGGATCCTGCGCAATGGCGTAGACTTGTAAACCGCCGACCAGCCGGTTGAGGAACGGCAGCGTGAATTGGCAGATAGGGCATGTCACCTTGTAGAAAGCGAGCAGAACCGGCCCATTTTCGAGCAGCGCCGCAAGTGAACGGCGCTCGCCCGAGGCCAGTTCCAGTTCGAATCCCGGCGCCTGATCACCGACATCCAGCGTCTTCATCGCGGTGTAATCCCTACCCTCTGCCCACAGTGTAGCAACCACGCGCCAGTGATAGAGTGTTGTGCGAGTATGCCGATCCGATACCTGCTCTGCACGCTGGCGGCGCTGGCCGCCATGGCCGGCGAACTACCCCAATTCAAGCAGCACGTGGTGACGCCGGGCCTCAAAATGGGCTACCAACTGGTGGCCGTGGACCTGACAGGCGACGGGCGCAAGGATCTGATTGCGGTGGACGAGCGCGCGACCGAAATCGCGTGGTTCGAGAATCCAGGCTGGGAGCGCCACGTGATGGTAAAAGACGCGCCGCGGCCGATCAACATGGACTGCTGGGACTACGACGGTGACGGCGTTCCGGAGTGCGCGCTGGCGCTGCACTTTGAAACCAATCCGGAAAAGAGCACAGGTGAACTGCTGGTTGTCAAAGCCGGCAAAGACGTGCGTCAACCGTGGACGGTGCGCGAGATCGACCGTGTGCCGACAGCGCACCGCGTGCGCTGGATTGACGTGGAGGGCAAGGGCAAGAAAGTTCTGTTGCTGTCGCCACTGGTGGGCCTGAAAGCGCGCGCACCCGAGTATAACGACGACACACCGATCTATTGGTACCGCCCAGGCGAGTGGAAACGCGAGACGCTGGCCCACGACCTGCACGGCATTGTACACGCCATCGCGCCGGTGGCCTGGCGCGCCAAGGGTGAACAACTATTCACGGCCAGCTTCCAGGGGCTGCGGCTGTACGAGCCGGCGGGCCGCAACTGGAAATGGACCGAGTTCAGCAAAGGCGACCCGCGCCCGTGCCCGCAATGTGGATCGAGCGAGGTGCGGGTCGGACACCTTGGGAAGCAACGCTTCATCACGACCATCGAGCCATGGCACGGCAATCAAGTGGTGGTCTACATCGCCGACGGCAAGGCATGGAAGCGGCTTGTGATTGAAGACGGCATGGAAAACGGCCACGGGCTGGCAGTGGGCGACCTGGATGGCGACGGGCGCGACGAGATTGTCGCCGGCTTCCGCGGGAAGGGCTTCCACGTGTCCATCTACCAGGCGGCTGACGCGCACGGCGAGAAGTGGACGCGAACGGTGCTGGACAATGGCGTGGCCGCAGCCGACTGCAAGGTGGAGGACTTCACCGGTGACGGCAAGCCCGACATCGTGTGCATTGGCGCGTCAACGGCAAATATCAAACTATACGAGAATCTGCGCCGTTAACAGCCAGCCTCCATCACGTCACTTGTTCTTCATGCGGGCGCAACATTGGGCCGCTAAGATCGGTCCCGATGAGAACGCTTCTGTTGTCTTTTCTTCTCGCTATACCTGCGCTTGCACAATTTGACACGGCCGACGTGCTCGGCACCGTGCGCGACTCGACTGGCGCCGTGGTGCAACGCGCCGGCATTCTGCTGGTAAACCAGGACACCGGCATCCAGGCGCGCGCCTCGACCGACGAGAACGGCAATTATACTTTCACCAACGTCCGCATTGGCCGCTACACCGTCAGCGCCGAAGCCACCGGATTCAGCAAAGCCGTGGCGAAAGATATCACGGTGAACGTCAATGCCCGCCAGCGTGTGGACTTCAACCTGAAAGTCGGCGAAGTGACCGAAAGCGTCGACGTAACGGCCGCAGCGGCGGCGCTGGAGACGGATTCCAGCGCGCGCGGCCAACTGATTGCCCAGGCGGCGGTGGTGGAGCTGCCGCTGAACGGACGCGCCTACTCCGACCTGGCGCTGCTGACCACGGGCGTCGTGAAATCTCCTTCCGCCAGCTCGCGCGAAGGCTCGTTTGTGGTGAACGGACTACGCTCGACGTTCAACAACTACCTGCTTGACGGCATCGATAATAACGCCTACGGCACCTCCAACCAGGGCTTTGCCAATCAGGTGGCGCAGCCGTCGCCGGACTCGATTGCCGAATTCAAGGTGATCACGAACAACTACAGCGCCGAATACGGCCGTTCCGGCGGCGCCACCATCGACGTGGCCATGCGCAGCGGCACCAACCAGCTACACGGCACACTGTCCGAATTCCTGCGCAACACGGATTTGAACGCCATTGGCTACTACTTTGGCGCGCGCGGCGCGTCGTATTTCAAGCCCACGCTACAGCAGAACCAGTTTGGCGCCACGCTGGGCGGGCCCATTGTGCGCAACCGCGTCTTCTTCTTCACCGACTACGAGGGCTACCGCAACCTGCAACGCTCACTCAGCTATTCGAGCATTCCTAGCCTGACCGACCGCGCCGGCGTCCTGCCCGTACCCGTGACCAACCCGCGCACTGGCGCGCTATATCCGGCCAACACGGCTATCCCGGCAACCGACATCAGTTCATTCGCGCGCAAGGTGCTGGCCGACCTGCCGACACCCATTTCGTCCGGCCGCTCGAACAACTATCAGACGCTGCTGTTGACCAAGACCTACTCGGACAAGTTCGACGCCAAGCTCGACGGGCAGATCAATTCCCAGATGTCGGCGGCGGCGCGCGTCAGCCAACGAAAATCGAACCAATATAACCAGCCGAGCATTGCGGGCCTTTCCGGCGGAGGCGGCGGCGGCTACACCCGCGTGCTCAGTCAACAGGGTCAGGGCACCTACACCTGGACAGTGACGCCGACGTCGATACTTGAAGCACGCGTTGGCATCACACGAACCAACGCCGGCAAAACGCCGCCCTACATCGGCGGCGCCAGCATGCTGGACCTGTATGGCATCACCGGCCTGCCCACCGATCCGAAGCTGACGGGCGGTCTGGTGCCGACTACAATATCCGGCTTCTCTTCCCTAGGCCGGCAGTCCACCAACCCGCAGTTCCAAAACCCGCTGCACTTCGACTACAAGGTGAACTTCACGCGCATTCTCGGCCGGCAGACACTGAAGCTCGGCTACGAATTCATAGCCATCCGCACGCAGGTGCTCGACGTCAATCCGCTTTATGGTCTGGATACATATTCGGGTGGCTTCTCCAAGCCCAGTGGTGGTGTATCGGACTCGGGCTCCTACGGGCTGGCCGATTTCATGTTCGGCCTGCGCAGCAACTACCAATTGGCCAATTACGTGGTGGGCAACTACCGCCAGCACGAGAATTTCATGTACGTGCAGGACGACTTCCGAGTGAACAACCGGCTAACGCTGAACCTTGGTCTGCGCTGGGAGTACGCCACGCCGCGCTGGGACCGCGACAACGTGCTGAGCAACTTCGATCCGGCGACGGTGAGCATGGTGAGCGCCAAGCCGGGCTCGATCAGCGACCGTGCGCTGATTGATCCCGACCACAAGAACTTCGCCCCCCGCGTGGGCTTTGCCTACAGCATCACACCGCGCCTGGTGGTGCGCGGCGGCTACGGTATCAGCTTCATCCACCAGAACCGAGTCGGCTCGGGCGACCTGTTAGGCATCAACGGACCGCAGGTAGTGATTGCCACCGTGGCGCAGTCCAACCCCGCTTCGTCCAGCTTCGTCACGACACAGCAGGGCTACCCTGACGGGCTCGCCAGCCCCGCCAGCTTCAATCCGGCCACGGCCAACGTGCTCTACATGCCACGCCAACTGCCCACGCCATACGTGCAAAGCTGGCACCTCTCCATCCAGCGCGAGCTAGCCAAAAACCTGGTGCTCGAAATGGGCTACATCGGCAACCACAGCGTGGCGCTGCCGCTGATGGCGGATTATAACCAGGCCACGCCGCAGCCGACGGCCACGTCCACGCTGTCGCTTGCCGCGCGCCGTCCGATTTCCACTTTCGGCCCGATCTCCTGGTACAACCCGGCCGGTTTCTCCAGCTACAACGGCTTGCAGGTGAAGCTGGACCGGCGTTTCGATAACGGACTGCAATTCCTTAACTCGTTCACATGGTCCAAAGCCATCGACACCAACGCGCAGACGCTGGACGGCTCCAATGGCAATCAATCCAGCGTGCAGAATGTGCGCAACCTGAGCGCCGAACGCGGCATTTCGAATTACGACCAAACGCTGGTGGATATACTCAGCGCCATCTACCAACTTCCGGTAGGCCGCGGCCGCCGCTGGGGTAACCAGTGGCCCTCTTACTTGGATTACGCCGCGGGCGGCTGGCAGCTCAGCCTGATCAACACGGCTCAATCACCACAGCCGATCAACCTGCGGGCATGGAACGGCTCGGTTCCGGCTGCGTTCCAGACCGTCGGCAACCTGGCCGAGTGGCGCGGTGGCGAGGCCTACCGGCCCAACATCACCGGCTCGCAGATTCTGGCCGCTGACGACGTCCGCACGGTGGACTACTACTTCAACAAGGACGCTGTGCAATTGCCCACCGACCCCAGCCATCCGTTCGGCAACGCCGGCCGTAACATTGTCCGCGCCACGCCGATGAACCAACTGGATCTGGGCATCTACAAGAACTTCCAACTGCCGCGCGAAGACATGCGCTTGCAGTTCCGCGCCGAAATGTTTAACGCCGTGAACCACACCAACTTCACGGCCGCCAACGGCGACCGCAATAGTTCCTCGTTCGGCACCATTCGCGGCACATACGCGGCGCGGCAAGTCCAGTTCGCACTGAAACTTCTTTTCTGATTGGCGTGAAGTAAGTCCCCCATTTTGTACTTCGTGCTTCGGCGAGCGCGTACCCGCGCTCGCCATATTTCTTTTGCGCGGGTGCGCCGGCGCCAAGGCGCAACCCTTTTCGAACCACGAACCGGTTTTCAGGCGCTTTTCAGACCAGCCGCTCATCTGAATAGAAAGTATGATCCGACGCATCCTGTTTTGGACGCATTTCTGCCTGGGCGTGTCCGCCGGAATAGCCATTTTTATCATGTCGATTACAGGCGTACTGCTCGCCTTTGAGCGGCAGATTTTACAGTACGCCGACCGTGATCTGCGCACGGTGGGACATCCGGCGGCGGCGCGGCCGCTCGGTTTCAACCAGATGCTGGCCATGGTTTCGGCCAGCAGCAATGCCATGCCCACGGCCATCACGGTCAGGCCGGAGCCATCCGCCACGGTCCAGTTCGCCTTTGGGCGCGATCGTGTGGCGTACGCCGATCCGTACACAGGCGCCGTACTTGGCGACAGTTCGAAGGCGGCACGCAAGTTCTTTGCCGTGGTGGAGCGCTGGCACCGCGCACTCGGCGAGCCCCTGCCGACACGCGGGCCATTGCGCTCCATCGCGGCAGCGGCAAACCTTCTGTTTCTGATCATTGCCGTCAGCGGATGCTACCTATGGTTGCCACGCAAGTGGTCTTGGACCAACATTCGCGCGGCGGCGCTGTTCCGCGGCGGGCTGAAAGGCAAGGCTCGCGATTGGAATTGGCATAACGTGGCCGGCCTGTGGTGCTCCATTCCGCTGGTGTTGATCACATTGACGGGCGTCATCATTTCCTACCCTTGGGCCAACGCGTTGCTGTTCCGCATGGCCGGCAGCACACCAACGACGAGGCAAGGACCGCCGCGCGGTGAGAATCGCCGCTCCAATGCACCACCCGCCGCCGACTTGGATCGCGTTGTCGAAGCCGCGAGCACGAAGCTGACCGGATGGCGAACCATGAGCCTGAATGTTCCACACGGCAATGAAACGAAGATTCCGGTCACGCTGGACGCAGGCGCTGGCGGCGAGGTGGAGAAACGGATGCAGTTGACGGTCGATGCCAACACGGGGCTCGTTCTGAAGGCCACACGATTTACCGACAATAGCCTGGGGCAACGTCTACGTTCGCTGGCGCGCTTCACGCATACCGGCGAAGAGGCCGGATTCGCCGGCCAATTAATTGCGGCGCTGGCGTCGGCGGGCGCTTGTCTGATGGTCTGGACGGGTTTCGCTTTGGCTTACCGCCGGCTGTTCCGGCGGCGCGCCAACAGCTAACCGGCCAGTTTGGCCCACGCGTCAATGCCACCGAGAAGCGGGCGGACGCGTATGATGCCATGCGATTTGAGGAGCAGCGCCGCACGGGCGCTGGAGGCTTCGTTTGGTCAACTACAGAACAGGATGATCTCGCGGTCGCGCGGGATAGAGTTCAGCCCGGCGACTAAATCATCAGTTGAGACACGGATTGCACCCGGAATAGTAGCGCTGTGTGGGTCCAGCCCGCTGCGCAGGTCCACAATCATGAGGTCTTCGCCATCGCCGATGCGCTGCCGCAGCTCCTCCGGAGTAATCCGCGCGACGCGGAGTTGGCCCAGGAAGCGGCGCCGTTGGCAATACTTCCAGGTAATCCAGACAGCAAGCAGCGCGACGATCAGGATCAGAAGATTTGCACCGGTTTGCGCCGCGTTGGCGACGGCCACTTCCAACTGCCGCGAAACGGTGTAGCCCAGAGCGATGTATGCGGTGCTCCAGATCACGGCCCCGGCGCAATCGTACGCGAAAAAGCGCCAATATGACGCGCCCGAACTGCCGGCGAGCGGAGCAGCAATCGCGTTCAGGCCCGGCACGAACTTGGAGACGAGCAGGCTCTTCAGCCCGTGCTTGAGAAAGGCGTTTTCGGTCCGGCGCACACAGGAATCCGGCTCCAGCGAGATGCGGCAGATCAGCCGGAAAATACCCTGGCCGCGCTTCCTGCCAATGTGAAACCAGACCGTATCAGCGATGAGCGCAGCCACAACGCAACAGATCAGCGCGAGAGCCAAATGCATCTTGCCGAGCCGGACCAGTACCCCGGCCGCCACCAGCAGCGGGATGGAAGGCAGCGGGATGGCGCCCTGCTCAGCCAGAATCCAGAAGAACAACAGGGCGTAGCCGTGCCGTTCGACAAAAGTGATGAAGTGGGCAAGCCCGAAATGAGCGACGGTCAACGAAACCCCTCAGCTGACTTCATCGTACCGTATCAACGGCGGCTTCCCGAGCAACGCGCGTTCAGCCGAGCACTTTTTCAAGCTGGCGCGCGGCGGTGAGCAGCGGGTCGGTGACAACGGCGTAGGGCGGCGCGTAGGCGAGGTCGAGGGCACTCAAGTCTTCAGCCTTCATGCGCGCCTGCAAGGCCGTGGTGATGACATTGATGCGGCCGACCACGTCTTCATCGCCCGCAATGGCGGCGCCCAGCAGGCGGCGCGAACCGCGGTCGGCAACAAGTTGAATCGCCACCTTGCGGCCGAAGAAGTACTTGGGCCGGGCGCGATCCTCGATCACCACCTCCACCGGATGGAAGCCTTCGCGGCGCGCCTGTTGCGAGCTGAAGCCGGTGACGGCCACACCCATGCCCGCCACGCGCACGACGGCCGTGCCGGTGATGCCTTCAAAACGTTCACGCACACCAGCAGCATTAGCGCCCGCGACGCGTCCCATCTTGTTGGCGGTGGTGCCCAGCGGCAACCAGATGGGGCGGCGGCTGACCATGTGCAGCGCCTCGCAACAATCACCCGCGGCATAGACGCCGCCAAGCGAAGTCTCCTGGTGATCATCGACACGTAGCGCACCGGTGCGGCCCAGCTCAGCGCCAGCCTCTTCCAGCGGGCCGACATTCGGACGCACGCCTGCCGAGGCGAGCACGATGTCCTGCTTCAGCCCGTCGAGCGAATCAACGGGCGTATTGAGAAAGACTTCGACGCCGCACGCTTCCAGACGCTCCGAGATGAGCTTGGTGAGCCACGGATCCTCGCGATGCGCCAGCGCAGTGGACTTTTCGTAAAGCGTCACGGCCAGACCGCGAGCGCGCAGCGCGCCGGCCATTTCCAGGCCGATCATGCCGCCGCCAACGACGGCCGCCGTACGCGGCTGGCGCTGATCGAGATATTCCTTCAATCGAGCCGCATCGATATCCGTATGAAATGGAAAGACGCGCTCGGAACGCGTTTTTATGACGGGACGCGCGCCAGCGGCCCAGATCAAACGGTCGTACGGAAGGCGCTCGCCGTTGGCGAGAGTCACCTCACGCCGGCCATGCTGCACGCGCAGAACTTCGCAGCCGGTGCGGATGCGGATATCGCGCTCACGTTCAAAAAATTCTGAAGTGTGAACGGTGAGCTGATCGAGCGACTGGACCTGGCCTTCAATCCAATACGGCAGGCCGCAGGCACCATAGCTGATGCGCGCGCCCTTCTCAACCACAGTGATGTCGATGTGACGGTCCAATCGGCGCGCACGCGAGGCTGCGCTCAGTCCGGCCGCCACTCCGCCCACGACAACCAGTTTCATTCCGTCTCGCCCGCCTTGCGCCGTGCGCGCTGCTGCTCGACAAAAGCGAGTATGTCGAAGGACTGCGTCATGCGGTCCGGGAAACAGGAGTTGATGGCCTCGGCCTCAGTTTCAGAGATGCGAAAGACGGCGTAGAGCTTGGTGATCACCAGCAGTTCCATCTGGCGTTCGTTCAAGCCGAAGATGGCAATGGCGCCGCCGGACTTCTCCAGCCGCGTGTGCGCGAACACCAGGCAACCAAGAGCGCTGGAATCGATGTAGCCGACATCGGAGAGATCCAGAACGATGCGCAACTGGCCCTGGGCGATGAGTTCCTCAAGGAGCCGGCGAAAGGCGACGACGGGCTCGCCTAGGGTAAGGCGGCCGTGCGGCGCCAGTATGATGACGCCATGCCTCGCTTTGCGCTCGATATCGTATGCCATCGCGCAATTATATTGTAAGAGGAATGTGGACTCGCCGCCGGTTTATCCTCACCTCATCAGCCGCGCCCCTGCTGGCGCAAACGCCCAAGCGGACATTGCGCCGCGCTGAAAGCTACTTTGGGCTGCATTTTGACCTGCATCCGAATGAGAAAGACACAGCCCTGGGGCGCGACGTAACGCCTGAAATGGTGGGCGCGCTGCTGGACGCGGTGAAGCCCGACTTCGTGCAATACGACTCAAAGGGCCATCCGGGCTGGCTGGGCTGGCCCTCAAAGGTGGGCCCGTCAGCGCCGGGAATTGTCAAAGACTCGCTGGAAGTCTGGCGTGCCGAAACGGCGCGCCGCGGCGTGGCGCTGTACACGCATTTTTCGGGCGTCTGGGACAGTCAGGCCGTGCAACGGCATCCGGAGTGGGCGCGCGTGCGGCCCGACGGCAAGCCGGAGCCGAACGAAACCTCAACGTTCGGGCCATATGTTGACAAGTTGATGATTCCGGAACTGCGCGAAGCAGCGACGAAGTACTCGCTGGACGGCGTATGGGTGGATGGCGAGTGCTGGGCCACGAATCCGGACTACTGCGAAGCCGCCGTGCGCGGCTTCGGCAAGCCGGCACCCAAGAGCGAGAAGGATCCGTACTGGAACGAGTGGCTCGACTACCAGCGCGAGCAGTTCCGGCGCTACCTGCGGCACTATCTGGCCGAGATGCACCGCTCGCATCCGAAGCTGCAAATTGCATCGAACTGGATGTATTCGACGCACGTGCCCGAGGAGCCCACGATTGACGTGGACTTTCTGTCCGGCGACTATTCGGGCAACGTGTCGATCCCGCCGGCGCGGCTGGAAGCGCGCTACATCAGCCAGAACGGGAAGCCGTGGGACCTGATGGCATGGGGCTTCCTGCAGGCCAGTTCGACAGCGGTCGGACATGTCCACAAGCCGGCCGCGCAACTTGCGCAGGAGGCCGGCGTGGTGCTGGCGCAGGGCGGCGGCTTCCAGGTTTACTACGTGCCGACGCGAGCCGGTCATTTCGATTCCGGCATGGTGAAGATCATGGCGGAGGTGGCGCAGCACTGCCGGTCGCTGCAAAGTGTGGCGCAGGCCACAGAGACCGTGCCGCAGATCGGCATCGTGTTTTCACGCCACTCGCTCTATACCACCGGCGGGCGGGTGTTCGGCGGCTGGGGCAAGGCCATGCATCCGGCCGGCGGTTGGCTGGACCTGGCGCTGGGATGCCAGTGGAGCGCCGACATCGTTCCGGACTGGAAATTGAAGCGCGTGGCGGCCAGCTACCCGTTCCTGATCCTGCCGGAATGGGATGAACCGGGCGAGGAGGTGCACGCCACACTGCTCGAATATGTCAAAAACGGTGGACGCCTGCTGGTGGCCGGGGCGAAGAACGCACAACGCTGGGCCGCTGACTGCGGCGTGAAAACACAGGGGACCGCGGCAGACCAGGACTCGTTCCTGGTGGGTGAAGTGCCGGGTCACGTGAAGGGCATCTGGCAGGATCTCGATCCAGGCACAGCGCGCGTCCTGGCCGAGCGTTATCCAGAGGTGAACGCACACCGTGACGGCATGCCGGCGGCCGTCGAAGCCCGCATCGGCAAAGGCGCCGTCGTGCTGGTACCGGGACCGGTTGGCGTGATTTACGCAGCCACGCACGCTGGCACGGTGCGGCGCTTCGGACAGAAGCTGATTGCGGCACACTTCCAGCCATTGGTGCGCGTGGACGCCCCAACCACCGTGGAAGTGGTGTTGCGCCGCAAGGCCGGCAAGTTACTGGTCCATTTGTTGAACACGACGGCCATGCAAGTGTCCGGCGAATACTCGACGGTGGACTTCATTCCACCCGTCGGGCCGATACGGCTGACGCTGGGCAAACAACGCCCGAGCGAGGTCAAGCGCATACCGTCGGGACAAGTGCTGACGCCGACGCTGCGAAACGGCGAATGGGGGGTGGAATTCGGCCATCTGGCCCTGCACGAAGTGGCGGCCGTGGTAGGATAAAAATGTCCCGCCGACGGGGGCCTGTAGCTCAGTTGGTTAGAGCGCTACCTTGACACGGTAGAGGTCACAGATTCGAGTTCTGTCAGGCCCACCACTTTCCCTTTTCACCGAGATGGCTGTGCGGCTTTTCGCCGGACCATCCAATTGCGACACTAGAAGAAATGAACAAGCTTGACGCCACAAGCAACCGGTTAATTCAACGGATACAGTGGCGCCTCGCGAGAGTCGACCTAAGCGGGCACGAAGACAAGATTCTGCTCCTGCTGGCGCTGTTGGTGAGCGCCGTGGTGGGCTTGATTGTTGTCGCATTCGTCTCGCTGACCGAGCACATGGGGGCGATGCTGCTTACAGCCGGCAGCGCGCAGCGCTTTCTGAGCCCGCTTCTGGGCTCGCTCGCCGGTGGCTGGCTGCTGTTCCACTTCTTTCCCGACGCGCGCGGTAGCGGTATTCCGCAAACACGCGTTGCTCTCGTGCTGCGCGACGGCGTTATCAGCCTGAAAACGGTGATTGGCAAGTTCCTGTGCTCGTCCATCTCACTGGGCAGCGGTGTAGCACTGGGCCGCGAAGGCCCGTCGGTACACATTGGCGGCGGAGTGGCCTCATTGGCCGGACGCTGGCTGGGCTTGAGCAAGGAGCAGGTGAAGTCCCTGATCCCGGTCGGCACGGCGGCGGCTGTGGCGGCGGCGTTCAACACGCCGTTGGCGGCGGTGGTGTTCACGCTGGAGGAGATTCTGGCCGACCTGCACGCGCGCATGGTGGGCCTGGTGGTACTGGGCGCGGCGACTTCGTGGATTGTGTTGCGCCTGATGCTGGGCGACGAGCCGTTGTTCCACGTGCCGGCCTATCAACTGGTACATCCGGTCGAATTTTTGTTTTACGCGCTGCTAGGCGTCGCCGGAGGGCTGGTATCAACGGTGTTCGTCAAGCTGCTGCTGTGGCAACGGGCGGCATTCCTGAAGGCCCCGGAGCGCTGGCGGGCCTACACACCGGCCGTTGGCGGCCTGGTGGTGGGTTTGCTGGCTCTGATTGCGCCGGGCGTGCTGGGCGTCGGCTACAACTTGGTAGGCGATGCGCTGAACGGGCAGATGGCGTGGCGGATGATGGTGCTGCTGCTGGCGTTAAAACTGGTGGCGACAACGTCAGCTTATGGCTCCGGCAACGCGGGCGGCATTTTCGGTCCAAGCCTGTTCATTGGCGCGATGCTGGGTGGCGCGATGGGACACTTCGCGCATGCTCTGCTTCCAGCCTACACCGGCAACGCTGGAGCCTACGCGCTGGTAGGCATGGGTGCGGCCTTTGCGGGCATCATCCGGACACCGATGACCAGCGTGCTGATGATCTTCGAGACAACGCGCGACTACACAATCATCGTGCCGCTGATGATTGCCAACATGTGCAGCTATGTACTGGCTCAGAAGTTGCAGAAGCTGCCGATCTACGAGGCGCTGACACGGCAGGAGGGCATCACGATGCCGTCGCCGGCCCATCGTCCGGAGCCGCTGACAGTAGAGCGCGCCATGCGCTCCGAAACAGGTGCGGCCGCTTCGCCGTGCGTGCATCCGGACGACCCGCTGGATGCGGCGCTACAGTGCATGGGCAAGAACGGCGTGGACGAAATCGCCGTGGTGAACCGCGCCGGCGGCGCGAAAGTGGGTACGCTGACCGCACAGGACGCGCTACAGGCTTACCGCATGGCCGGCCGCGCCGGCGAGGAAACGACGCCAAGGCGCAACTGGCTGCCGGCAGTGGCCGCGATTACGGCTGCGGCGGTGCTGATCGGAGCCGGGCTGGTGGTGTGGCAGCGCTCGCGGCGCGTCGACCGCAGCCGCTCGGCATACCACACGGGCGAGGTGCTGCTGGCGCAGGGCCGCGCCGACGAAGCCGTGGTGGCGTTCCGCGCCGCACTGGCGCAATCGCCGCGCGACGTGCGTCCAAGCATCGGGCTGGGGCTGGCGCTGGTGCAATCCGGCCATTACAGCGAGGCCGCGACATATCTCGATGAGGCGGTCAAAACCAATCCACAAAACGGCCCCGCCTGGTCCGGGCTGGCGCGAATCGCGGCAGTGAACGGAGACAAGCATAAGGCCGCGCGACTGTACGAACAGGCGCTGGCGCGCGACTGGCCGGACGAATCGGAGTGGCGGCGGCGCAGAACCCAGCTCGACTATGCCGCGGCAATGGCCGCCGAAGGGCGGCGCAACGAGGCCGTGGCGCTGCTGGTCGCCGTGATAGGACAACGCGGCGACGACGCGGTAACGGCCAAGCGTGCCGCAAACCAGGTGAAAGCCATCGGCTCTCCGGAGCAGACGGAAGAAGCCTACGCCGCGCTGGCTAAGCTATTCCCGGCCGACTCCTCGGTGTGGATGAATCTGGGCGAAGCACGTTTCGCCGCCGACAAGGATCCGCAGGCGGTTCAGGCATTCCGCCAGGCGCTGGAGGCAAACCCCGAGGACGAAACGGCACGCGCGGCGCTGGCGCGCGCTGAAGAAGTGCTGCGGCTGGATCCGACCCGGCGCGGGCTATCGGTACGCGAGCGCGCGCGGCGCTGGGACGAGTTGCTGAAACACGTGCTGGAACAGGCGTCCGAGTGCGGCTCGACACCTGAGATAGAACGGGCCAAACCGTTGCTGAACCGGCGGTCCGCCAGTCTGGAAGTCTCCGACCAGAAGATGGAGAGCGCGCTGAAGGTCTGGCGATCCTCGGCGGATGGCTGCCGGAAAGACGCTGTACTGGCCCACATTCTCGGCAAGCTCAGCGAATAAGCCCAATTTCAGCCCATTTGTGGCAGGGGGTCACCTGTTTCCCGGATACCGGCGCGTGGGGACTGGACCCTAGCCTGGAATTGGGGGCGTGGCACTTCCAATCGCCCGCCCCCAAGGACGCATCATGGACCCCATCTATCGAAGCGATCTCCGCCAGTTGATCGAGGCCGGTGAGGATCCGTGCATCTCGATATTCCTGCCAACACACCGGGCTAGCGCCGACACGCTGCAGGACCCCGTCCGGCTGAAAAATCTGATCCGCGACGCCGACGGCCGTCTGCGGCTGCGCCAGGTGGCTCCGAAGGCGGCTGACGCACTACTGGAGCCGTTGCGCCAACTGCTGGATCAACACGACTTCTGGCAGCACCAGGCCGATGGGCTGTCGCTGTTCCGCTCGCCGAAGTCCTTTTACAAGTACCGGGTCGGCTTCGGTGTACCGGAATTGGCCGTGGTGGCTGACCGGTTTCATCTGAAGCCGCTGTTTCCGGCCATCGAGGCCAGCCGCCGCGCTTACGTCGTGGCCCTGAACCAGGACGGCGTCACGGTTTTTGAAGCCACGCCCGACCGGATGACGGAGATTACCATTCCAGACATGCCGGCAAGCCCGCAGGCGGAGAAATCCGCCGACCTGGCCGAGCATCAGCCGCGCTACCACTGCATAGACAGCGGGGCGCCTGGGCGGAGGCTGGCCCAGTTTCACGGCCACAGCGCAGACGAGGGCGACCGCAAAGCCGCTTACCTGCCATACTTCCACCGCGTGGATGAAGCACTGCGCAAGGCGCTGCCGGAGGAACCGGTGCCAATTGTGCTGACGGGGGGCGATTACCTAAGCTCGTTATTCCGGTTGGCAAGTGCGAATCCACTGCTGCTGAAAGAGGGGGTTCAAGCCAACCCGGGTGGCTCGACCACCGAATCGCTGCACCAAAAGGCTTGGGCGCTAGCCGAAGCGCATTTCCGGCGGCTACGGGACGAAGCGGC
The DNA here is from genome assembly GCA_964478395.1 of uncultured Candidatus Solibacter sp. Lineage (GTDB taxonomy): Bacteria > Acidobacteriota > Terriglobia > Bryobacterales > Bryobacteraceae > Paludibaculum. Next base: position 21,954 of record CAYZIX010000013.1, on the reverse strand, counting down.
CGACGAGTATCACCGGTTGTGGCACACTCAGCGCGCATCCAAGGAACTGCCGGACACGCTGAAGGCGGCTAACGAAGGACGAGTCAAGACGCTGTTCGTCGCTGTGGGCATCCAGGAATGGGGCCATTTCGACCCGTCGAGTGCAAAGGTGGAAACCGGCTCACAAGACGCGGCCGCAGATCAGGATCTGCTCAACCTGGCGGCGCTAGAGACGTTCGCGGCAGGCGGGACTGTGTATGCCGTGCCGCCCGGCGAGGTGCCCGGGAGAGGCACCCTGGCCGCCGTATACCGCTACTAAGAATGGACTGAATTGATGCGCGTTTTGACGAGTCTGCTCGCCCAATGGCCCGTGCTGGCCGCGCCAGCAGCGGTTTTTCTCGCCGTGCTGGCGGGAGGCTGGATTGTACGCCAGGTACTGTTCCGCGCACTGGAGCGCTGGGCTCAAAAGACGGAATCCGAGTTGGACGACGTGGTGCTTGCGGCGACGCGCGGTCCGTTTCTGCTATGGGTGCTGATGCTCGGACTGCATGTGGCGGCGCAGTCGTCAGCGCTCCCGGAAAGAGCCACGGCGCTGATCGGCCGGACGTTGCTGGTGCTCTGGATCCTGTCGCTGACGGTGGTTGCGTCAAAACTGGCCGGATCACTGGTGCGAATGCACGGCAGCCGGCTAACGACAGCATTGCCGGTAACAACGCTGACCCAGAGTCTGGCGCGAATTGGCGTGGCCTCGATTGGTGTGTTGATCCTGCTCGACACATTGCACATCTCAGTGACGCCCATCCTGACGGCGTTGGGCGTGGGCGGCATCGCGGTGGCGCTGGCGCTGCAAGATACGCTGTCAAATCTGTTCGCGGGATTTTACGTGAGCCTGGCCGGACAGGTTCGACCGGGCGACTACGTCAAACTGGATAGCGGCCAAGAGGGTTATGTGACCGACATCAGTTGGCGCAGCACAGCGCTACAGGCGCTGCCGAACAACCTGATTATCGTGCCCAACGCCAAGTTGGCGCAGGCCATCGTCACCAATTACCACCTGCCGGAGAGGCGCATGTCCCTGTCAGTGCCGGTAAGCGTCAGCTACGACGCCGACCCCGACGAGGTGGAACGCATTCTGGTGGAGGAGGCCCTGGCTGGCGCGGCGGAGATTCCGGGGCTGCTGGCCGAGCCCAAGCCGTTTGTGCGCTTCATCCCGGGCTTCGGAGCCAGTTCGCTGGATTTCACGCTGATCTGCCAGGTGGGCGAGTTTGTCGACCAGTACCTGGTGCAGCATGAGCTACGCAAACGCCTATTCAAGCGCCTGAAACGTGAGCAGATCGAGATTCCCTTCCCGATCCGTACCGTGTATCTCCGGCAAATGCCGTCAGAAAGTGTGGCGCGGAACGAATAGGCCAGCCAGCCCCCAAAGAGAAAAGAAGACGGCCAAGGTTCCGCTGATCAGGTAAAAGGTATTGCTGCCCGCACCCCAGGGCGGAAGCAGCGCGGCGCCCATACCAGCCGCAATCGCCAAAACGTGCCAATACCAGCGGCAGGCGCGCCATAGGACCAGCAATAAGGCGGCTATAGCCGCCGCGACATATGAACAGAGAATCAGTTGAGACGACATGTGGCCATCTTCCACACGCTGGACCAAAGCCCTAGCTGGCCAGTCTGTAGATCTCATCAATTGGTCGTGATACAGCGCCCGCCGGGCCCGACTCATCGCGCTCCTGGCAGGCAACGCAGTATGGAGACCACGGCACAGCGCCCAGACGCCTCAGCGGAATTGGCCGTCCACAGGACGCGCAGATGCCGAAGGTTCCGTCATGGATCTCCTGCAGTGCATGCTCCACGCAATGCAGTTCTTCCGACAGCCGGTTGATATAACCAACGGATACATCGGCGTCGGCGATGCAACGCAACTGGTCCATCTGATCTGGCGCCCGCTCTATAGTCAGGCGGAGGCGCCGCGCGCCGATTTCCCGCATCAACTCCTTCCGCTTTGCCTGGAGAGTGTTGACGAATAGTCGCTTCTGAGCGCGTGTCATGTAAGCCTCCACTTCAAATCGTAAGGGTCGAGATGACGCTGGCATATCCCATCGAAACGTGACACGGAGCGCCAATTCACCTGAAGCCGGACCAGGACTTCAGACTCCCTGACGCGTGAAGAACTCGTAGGCTTTTTTCTGCGCCGACTGATGCGTCACCGTAAACACGGTGGTAAGGATCTGCCCCTTGGCGCCAAGCGTCAGGCGGCGGCTATTGACGTCGCCTGGGCAGCGTACCTCAACCACCAAGCGGGTTGCCTTGAACCAGTCCCAGGCGGCAGTGGCCGAACATTGCCGGCCTTCAATGTCCATAGCCACGGGCTTACCGTCGGTGGTCAATTCCATCGTTTCGCGCTTTTCACCCGTATCAGTGGTGGCGATTGTGACTATCCGGAGCGTGGGCTCGTGGTGTGAAATCTCCATCACCATGTTGTGCGGCGCGGCGACGCCATCATATCGGCTGAGATTCAGGTCCAGCCGCCACTTGCCGCTGAAATCGGGTTTATCCGGAGCCTGAGCGAACGCGCCCAACGCGAGGAGGGCGAAAGCCACGCCTAGTCGTTGCAGACCACACATAATCAGTCTCCTTTCAGCCGCAGGCAACTACTGAAAACCCTCGCGGTCCTCCGTCCGAGCCGTGTGGATCAGGAGTCACCCGAATCCAGTCTAGGGAAACACTGCTGCGCGTCCCATCCCTCCAAGGCGTGAATCCAGCGCCACACTTTCATCATTTCAGGCCGCACTGGTCGTCTTTCCAGCTCTGTCTACGGTGTTATCGGGATACCGCGCAAGCGTGATTTAGAATGACACTGGAAGTGCCGTCCAAACGACCGCAAGGAGGATGTCCGGAGTGATGAACCCGATATCGCACTCACTGCGAACGCGCATCGAAAAACTGCTAGGAGTGGATCAGGACGCCAAGCCGCGCATCTACCGTCAGATGTTCGACGCCTCCGAAATAGTTGGACTGAACTACTCGCTGGAACTGCTGCTGTCGGCCGGCATTGCGACGCTGGGATTGGTGCTGGACAGCCCGGCGGTAGTGATCGGCGCCATGCTGATCTCTCCGCTGATGGGGCCGATCCTGGCGGCCGGGCTGGCATTGGCGTCCGCGGACCTTTACCTGGGCCTCAAATCTCTATTGAGCATCGCCTTCGGCGTCGTCATTTCAGTGTCGTTCGCGGCCGGGCTGGTGTGGCTTCTACCGTTCCAGTCGGCAACACACGAAATTCTGGCGCGCACCACTCCAAATCTGCTGGATCTTGGTGTGGCGTTGCTGTCAGGACTGGCTGGCGCGACCGTGGTGAGCCGCGGCGGCGGGGGTGGTGGCATCACGGCGCTGCCAGGCGTGGCTATCGCCGTGGCGTTGATGCCGCCGCTATGCACCGTGGGGTTCGGCATAGGCAGCGGCTTTTCATTGGCCATCATCAGCGGCGCAGGCTTGCTGTTTTTGACGAATCTGGGTGCAATTGTCGCCAGTGCGTTCCTGGTCTTCTACCTGGTGCGGATGGACTCGCCGGCCGTGCGTGAGCAGATTGACGCGGCCATTCTCGATCGCGCCACGCGCGACCGGCTCTACATGGTGCTTCAACGTGCAGGTTTATCACGTTCCTTCGGCCACATCGGACACCTGCGGTGGCGCATCACGATGCTAGTGGTCGTACTGGCGCTGCTATTCGTACCGCTGCGGCATGCGCTGATACAGGTGGGCGACGAGACCAGGGCGCGCGCCGCAGTGGGCGAGGCTTTGCGGCAGTTGGCGCCGGCAGGCGCGATTGTCACCCAGCAGATTGATGTAAAGTCGACGCCAATTCTGGTGCGGCTGGTAGTGGCGGGCGAGACCAGCGAGGCCAAGGTTCGCGCCGCTGAAAACACGATCCTGCGGCGCACGGGCCGCGACGTCAAGCTGCAAATCCGGCACGTGGCCGGTGATGAGGAACTGGCGCGGTTGCGCGACAGTTTGCGGCCGGCTGAACCGGCTCCGGCACAAATTGAAGTCGAGGTGGCACGGCAGGAACTGGTTGAGCGTCTGGAGAAGCCGTTGAAGACGGCTTGGCCGGCGGAGTTGGGCACACTCGAATCCTACGAGCTTGGCTTCACACCAGAGGCGGTGACCGTACGTATCGGCTATCAGGCGGCCAAGCCGTTCGATGCCTCGTTCGAGCGTACGTTGGCGAACGTATTGAAATCGGCGCTGCAAGTGGAAAAGCTGACACTGGTGCTCGATTATCACGCGGCGCGCCGCGAGTCTAGAATACGAACCAGATGAAGATTCGTAGCTGGCCATTTCTGTTGCTGGGATTCAGCGTGCTGTTGAGCCTGCTAGGAATATCAGCTGCGGCACTGCAACATCGCGCCGAAGACGTGCGCGACGACGTGGAGGCATTGCAGCTAAGCAGCCACGAAGCCAGCCGCGTATTGGAATCATTACGTTCGGAAATCTACCTGGGCGCCGTGCTGATGCGAGACTACCTGATGGAACGCTCACCCGGGGCGGCATCGCAACAACGGCAGGCGCTGGAAGAGCTTCAGATCTCGACGAGTGGCCACGTGCGCGAACTGCGAAGCCAGCCGGGACTGAAGGACCGGCCTGAAGTGGCGCAGTTAAGTCTGGCCATCGAACAATACTGGCGCCAGTTTGCCCCGGTGTTCGAGTGGACTCCCAAGCAAAAGGCGGCCGAGGGCCTGGCCTTTCTGCGCCGCGATGTATCGCCCATGCGCCAGACAGCGTTCGACCTCGCAGCCGAGATTGAGTCGATCAGCAGGGAGCAGACCCGCGTGCGGCAACTGGAGATCCTGCGCACACAGGAGGCGTTGCAAGCGTTCCTGCGGAACATCACTATTCTGATGCTGTTATTCGGTTCGCTGGTGGCGGCGGCCAGCATCCTACGCACAAGATCTCTCGAACTGAGTTCGGCCCGCCATGTGCGCCAGATCGAGCACGCGAACGAAGATCTGCGGCGTCTATCGTCGCGGCTGGCCAAGGCGCAGGAGGATGAACGGCGAACGCTTTCACGCGAGTTGCACGACCAGATCGGACAGATGCTCACCGCGCTTCGCATCGAACTGGGCAACATCGGTGAAACCCGCAACGAAACCGGAGCAGCCTTCGACCGCCACCTAGCCGATGCGCGCAAATTGGCAGAGGAGACGCTACGCAGCATTCGCGATATTTCAATGGGGTTGCGGCCATCGATGCTCGATGAACTGGGCTTAGGCCCGGCGCTGAAGTGGCAGGCGAGAGAATTCATGCGACGCAGCGCGGTGCCGGTAGATACACAGATTGACGGCCATTTGGACGACCTGCCGGAAGCGCACCGCACGTGCATCTACCGCGTCGTGCAGGAGGCGTTGACCAATTGTGCACGGCATGCCCAGGCCAGCCGCATCCGGGTGACCATCCACGGCGGTGCACACACGGTGGCGCTCACCGTCGAGGACGATGGCGTCGGCTTCGATACCGGGGTGGCACGCGCCAACGGGCTGGGCTTGATGGGCGCCGAGGAGCGTGTGCGCGAATTGGGCGGGCAATTTGAGATCATTTCCGGCCCGTCGAAAGGCACGCTGCTACACTGCGAGATTCCGACACCGGAGGGAACAATGGCATGACGAAGATCCGCGTTCTGGTGGCCGACGATCACGGCATTGTGCGGCACGGGCTGCGCTCGCTGCTGGAGCGGCAAGCCGATTTTGATGTGGCCGGCGAGGCCGCCGACGGCCGGGAACTGGTTCGTCTGGCGGGCGAGTTACGGCCCGACGTGATTGTCACCGACATTGCGATGCCGCAGTTGAACGGCATTGACGCAGCTGAGCAACTGCTAAAGCACGACCCGGGCATGCGCGTTATCGTGCTGAGCATGTACGCCGACGAGGAGTTCCTCACACGCGCGTTGAGCGTCGGCGTGAAAGGCTACTTGTTGAAGGACTCGGCCGAACTGGACCTGGTGCGGGCCGTGCGCGCGGTCATGGCCGGCAAGTCGTTCTTCAGCCCGGCCATCGCGCAAGCGCTGGCTGAAGACTACGTGCGCCAGTTGCAGGGCCGCGGTCTGCAGGACTCGTTTGAACTGCTCACGGCGCGAGAAAAGGAAGTACTGCAATTGCTGGCCGAGGGCAAGTCGAACAAGGATGTGGCGACGATTCTGGATGTCAGTCCGTATACCGTGGAAACACACCGCATGCACCTGATGCAGAAGTTGGGGCTGCACAACACAGCAGAGATTGTGCTCTACGCCGTGCGCAAGAAGATCATCGCATAGCGGACCAGCACACCAGCCGCTGCAGCAGAACGTCGATTTCGCGCTGATCGCGCAGGTAGTAGGCCGCAGCCGAGTGGGCGCCGGGGCCAACGCGGATGGAGAGCAACTCCAGGCGCGGATCGCTCAGGGTGAAGACATCCTCATCAGTACCATCGTCACCGACGTAGAGCACGTGATTCAGCCCCAGACGTGCGGCCAGCGCGGCCAGCGCAGTACCTTTGTTAGGCGCGTCGGGCGCCACAATGCTGACTGCATCTTTGCCCGGTATCAACCGAGCGGCCGGCAGTCCGGCCGCGGTGCGCACAATGACGGCGTGCGCAGTGCGCTTGTCAGCACACTGGCGGTAGTGGATGGTAAGCGAAAGGAGCTTGTTCTCGATCCACAGACCGGGCATCGGCTCCAACGTCCTCTCCAGTTCGGCCTGCCAGCCGCGCACTCGGCGGCCGAGCGGGAGCCGGCCAGATGCGTTTGGCTCCGCGCCGTGATTACCGATGAGATGCGTGATGCCCACGCCGTCCAGTTTCCCGGCCAGATCGTCGCGCGAGCGGCCAGAGACGGCGGTGCAGATGCGCGTGCGCGCCAATTCCGCCAGCAGTTGTGCGGTGGACGGGCGCATACCGGCCAGTTCCGGACGGCGCACAATCGGCGCCAGCGTGCCGTCGTAATCAAAACCCAACAACACATCGGAGCGCGCGTAGCGCCGTAGAATTTCCTGCCATCGCAACCCCAAAATGTACCGCATATCACCCGCCCAACCGCGCATTCGATATTTCACTCAACTGGCCGGCCAAACGCTCCCGGCTACGTAACCGGGCCGCGTCCACCAGCATCTCGCCGGCCCAGCGATAGACGTTAAAGCGCGCAATCAACGAGCGCATTGAGCGCATCCGCACCTGCTGCTCAGACTCCGGCATGCGCAGCGCCGTCGCCAGCGCCATGCTGGCCTCTTCGATGTCGTAAGGATTCACGATCAACGCCTCTGTCAGCTCACGCGCAGCCCCAGTGAACTGGCTGAGCACGAGGACGCCGCGCTGGTCGTCGCGAGCCGAGACGTATTCCTTCGCCACCAGATTCATGCCGTCGTGCAGACTGCTGACGTAGCAGAGATTGGCCGCACGGTAGTAACGATAGATTTCTGGAGGCTCGTGGTGCTGGCGTAGTAGGATAATGGGCCGGTAATCGCCGGCGCCAAAGCGCTGATTGATTCGCTCGGCCAGTTGCTCCACCGTTTGGTTCAATTGCCGGTACCGCTCAATTTTGGTGCGGCTGGGCGCGGCCACCTGCACAAAGCTGAAGCGCCCGCGGAACTCCGGAAAGCGTTCAAGCAGACGCTCGACGGCCAGTAGACGTTCTTCCAGGCCCTTGGTGTAATCCAGACGGTCGACGCCGACACCAAGCAACGCGTCCGGGCGTAGCCCGAGCAGACTCCAGACTTCGCGGCGGCACTCGTCCGGCGGCGGCGCGCCGGCGAGCCAGCGGACAGGCCATTCGAGCGAGATTGGATAGGGCCGCACCAGCGTACGATGGCCGCCGCGCACGACGCCGTGCTGTTCGCGGTCGATGCGGGCCTCAAGAAAGCAATCCACCGAGTCGCTGAAGTTATTGCAGTGGTACTGGGTATGAAAGCCGAGAATACTGGAGCCGAGCAGCCCTTCAAGAATCTCCTCACGCCACGGGCAGATGCCGAAACGCTCCGAGTTCGGCCATGGGATATGCCAGAACATGATCACGGTAGCGGCCGGCAGGCGCTTGCGAATCAGCCCCGGCACCAGCGCGAAGTGGTAGTCCTGAACAAGTACGATCGGGTCGTCGGAGTCGACTTCGGCGCAGACCGCATCAGCGAAGCGCTCGTTGACGGCACGGTAGTGCGCCCAGTCTTCACTGCGAAAGGCCGGCCGCGCATGTGCCACGTGGCACAGCGGCCACAACCCCTCGTTCGAGAAGCCGTAATAGTAGCCCTTCTCCTCGTCCGGTGTCAGCCAGATCCGGCGAATGTGGTACGACTCCTCGCCCGGCGGCACGCACACGTGATCGGCGTGGTCGACCGTCTCGCGGTCGGCCGAGCCGCTACCGTGAGCCACCCAAACGCCCGAGCAGGCACGCATCACCGGTTCCAGCGCAGTCACCAATCCGGACGCAGGGTGCAGCACGCGCACATGGCCGTCTTCCAGACGCTCATGCACGTACGGTTCACGGTTGGCGACAATCACGACACGTTCACCGTGCAAATGACGGCTGAGCGTCTGCTTCAGCCGCTCTGCGGTCCAGACTCCAGGCCCATCCTCACGATCGTCCATCATTTTTTCGATGAGTTCACGGACATCGCGCATGACAGGTTGAAACTCGTGGCCCGGGCGTGGATCACCCCGTAGAACACGGCGGAATTCCCGGCTCCAACTGCGCCGGCTGAAGCGCGCCACGAAGATGGTGAAAGCGGAAGCCAGCACGGCAAGCACGCCAAAGGCGGCCAGCACAAAGTTGCGAGTTGACGATTCGCGGCGTTCCGCGTAGCTCAGATCCTGCACCAACAGCAAGAAGCCAATCTGGCCACGTTCGCCGTCCCAAAGCGGGATGGCGCTGGCGTGCAGGCTTCCGCCGGGCAGGCGGCTGACCGTGGTCCACTCTTCGAACGGAGCATGCGGAGTTCCGTCCGAAGCCCGCGCCAACGAGCCAATTTCGCGGCAATTGAATGCGCTGGGAAAGCCTGGCGTGGCGGCCAGCAGTGCGGAGTCGGCGCCGCAAGCCGCCACGCCCATTACGCGCTCGTCGCGCGCAATTGCCACTAGCTGTTTCTCTAGCCCGGCGCGGCGCTGCGCGTCCCAGTCTGCCGCCAGCGCCGCGCGCGAACCGGTAACCACCAGATGGGCACGTAACGTCAGATCGCGCTCAAACCAACGCCGGGCAGTCTCCTGCACAATGTCCGACGTCGCCCAGCTAAGCACAGCCAGCCCGGACACCAGGACAATCACGAATTGCGCCAGACGCGGCACGGCGCCGGATCCTCCTAACAAAGGTGCACCACATCCTCGTCCGGATGAGTCAACGCCAGCATCACCAACATGTAGTCCTTCACGTGACGGGTCAGCAGGAAGTTCTGCTTGACGTGCAGATGTCCGTTTTCGCCCATCCGCTGGCACAGTGCACCGTCGTCCAACAGTTGCATCACGCGTTGCGCGGCGCCTTCGGGCGAGTGCACCAGAAAACCGGTAACGCCGTTGATCACCTGCAGACGTATGCCACCGACAGCTCCGCCAATGACGGGCTTGCGCTTCCACAAGGCCTCGCTCACCGTCAGGCCGAAGCCTTCCTTAATCGACTTCTGCATGACGATGGTGGAGCCGCGCACCAGGGCATTGATTTCCAGATCGCTGTAGGGCGGCAGCTCCAGGATGTGAACATCGGGGTCTGTGCCGGCTGCTTCACGCACCTCAGCCAGCACCTGTGCGCCCTCAGGGTCGTCGGTTGCACCGCCACCAGCGAGCACCAACTGGCAATCGCGGCGACGCCGCACCATTTTATAGGCCGCGATCACGCCGAGCGGATCCTTCAACCGGTCGAACCGCGAGACCTGCGTCACAATCGGCCGCCGCGCGTCCAGACCGAACTTCTCCAGCGTGCGGCTCACGTACTCAGGCTCCAACTCACGATTCTTGTCGCTCAACGGATCAATCGACGGCGCTACCATGAACTGCGGAATAGACATCTGTTGCGCAAACTCGGGCATCGAAAAGATCGAAGCATCGTACTGTGCAACATAAGGCGCCAGAAACTGCCAGGCACGCGGGTCCGGTGTGGAAACGTCAATATGACAGCGCCAGACCCACGCGCGTCCTCCAAGGCGCTTGCGGGCGATCAGACCAGCGGGCTGCGGGTCGTGCACCCAGACGACGTCGCCCGTGATATCCAGTTGAGCGAGATTGGCTTCGGTAGTCTCGCGGTAACAGTCCAGCATTTCTGCGGTGATGGTTTCGCGTTTACCGTGCAGCGCGTTGTGCAGCGCCTTGGTCACGTCAAAGAACTTGTCGTCACCTTTGATCACATCCCAGGCCGTGGTGACGCCCAACTCCCTAAGCAGCGGCACCATACGGGTGAGGATCTCGGCGACACCGCCGCCGACGGCTGTCGAGTTGATGTTCTGCAGGCGTAAGTGCCGGACACGGTCTGCCACCACGCGCAGTTCATCCACCACGTCGGCACCGACCACGCTCTGATAGTCGTCAAGATGGATGCCCTTGCTAGTGGATGCCATGCCGCCCTCCCAACTCAACGATCTGCTGCTTGAGCTCATCCAATGTCACGACATAGGGATCCAGGCAATCGATGCTATCGGCCAGTGCGAGCTCCCCGCGTCCACGCAGCCACTCGGAGAAGTCATTTGTGCGGCGTTCAAGCCGAAGGCGGGCCTCAAGAAAATGAAAGTACAATGACACGTTTGTGATGGTGGACAGCTTTTCGAAGAACTCGGGCACATCGTTGGCCACAAGGCCCGTCGACATGACAAAGCTCTTCGACTTGCAGAAATGGAATTCGTCGCCGGGCGGGCACTCCCGCACGCGCCCGCCGGAGACGCTCAGGTGCGCGTCAATCAGGGCGATGAACATGTTCCTCAGTTCGCGAATGGAAGTGAAGGCCAGCAGATCAACGGCTCCCAGTTGCTCGGCAAGTGCCTCCTCCTGCAGAGCCTCGGATACCCAGTCGGAGAAATCGTTATAGACCAGCGGCGTCTCGAAGTGATGCGAGAGGAATAGATGATGTGTGTGGTAAAAGATCGAAGCGCCGGTGATGGTGCGTAGCACGGCTAGCAATTCCGGCAACGTTCGCGCCGCCTGGCCGGTCAACTGAACCAGGCGGCGTTCCGTGCAGAAGTGAAATGGCAACATCGTGATATTTGGCATCCGCTCGCGGCGCTCAACCGCGCTTCACACTTCCAGCCTAAAGTCCGGTGCTTACTTCGGATATCCAGTCTGGAGGTGAGAAGCGTGTGGAAATCGGTGTAGTGCTGCGGCGGCGCGACGGGACAGGGTTAGCCTATAGGCGAGGCTCGCAATGGAGATCCTTTTTACTGACCTTGACGGAACGCTGCTGGATCATCACACCTACGCCTGGGACGCGGCGCGGCCGGCCATCGAGCGCCTCCGGCAATGCGGCATCCCGTGGATCTTCACCAGCAGCAAGACGCGCGCCGAGATTGAATACTGGCGCCGCGAGATGGGCAACGCGCACGCGTTCATCGCCGAAAACGGCGGTGCGGCCTACATCCCACAAAGAAGTGGCTACGAAGTACTCGAATGGGGCACGTGCTATGAAGCGCTAGTAACCGATCTCGAACAAGCCTCACGCGAAAGCCGGTGTCGCGTGCGCGGTTTCCACCAGATGGACACGCGCCAAGTGGCCGAGCTTTGTGGGCTGAACATGGAGCAGGCCGCAATGGCGCAGAAGCGAGAGTTTGACGAGCCGTTCCTGGTGCTAGACGGCGAGCGCGCCGGCGAATTGTCGCAGGCCATTGAACGGCGTGGCCGGCGCTGGACGCGCGGCGGGCGCTTCTGGCACATCCTCGGCGCCAACGATAAAGCAGTGGCCGTGCGCACGCTGATTGAACGCTTCGGCGCCACGCGCACCATTGCGCTGGGCGACGGCCTGAACGACGTGGAGATGCTGAACGCCGCCGATGCCGCCGTCATCATCCGATCGCCACAGAGCGAGCAACTAAAAGCGCTGACGCCGCTCGGCGCCGTCACTGAACACACGGGACCGGCGGGCTGGAACACGGCCGTGCTTGCTTGGCTCGATGAACTATAAATGCGTCCAGAGCGGCCGCTCTGGCGAATCGTCCTGCTGGGTACGCTTCGGTCCCACCAGCCCACGCAAGCCGCCACCAAGCCCAATCATCAGGCTACCGGCCAGCACGGCGCCGCCGACGAAGATGATGAACGCGGCCAGGAAGACGCTACGCGCGAAGTCGAGCTGATCCGCCGCAACCACCACGGCCGTGAACACCACCAGAACGCGCACGACAACAGCCAGACGCCGAGGCGTCGGGAAGTTTTCGTTCACGGCCCACACCAACATGCTCCGCCCCAGGTATTGGCTGAGCCAGACTCCTCCCAGAAGAATCAGTCCAGCCACTGCGAGCTTCGGAAGAAGGAACACGAAGCTCTGAACGATATGCGTGGTCAGATTGGTGCCAAAGACGTTCACGCCGAGCAGAACCCCGCACAGCAAAATGAGGTGATGCAGCCCTTCGGCCACCAGCCGCGTGGCGCGTAGACGCCCGGAGGGGTCCACCAGAAAGGCGATGCCGCTTTGCCGCAGAAAACGGTCGATGGCCAGACCTTTGAAGATCCGGTACACCAGCCAGCGCACAGCGACGGCGCACAGGTAAGCCCCAAGGATCAGCGCGATGGCAGCCAACAGCGGCGGCAAGTAGGTAGTCACCTCGTAGCGCAAACGCCCTGCGGCATCGCGAATGATGTTCTCCAGAATCTCAAGCATTTCCCTTCCCTCCGTCTTGCCAACGTGCGATCAGATCGGGTTTCAGATTCTCAAAGGTCAAACAGAGCTGTTCAATACGTTCTTCCACTTCGGCCGCAACCAAATGCTCGGTTTCACACACGAACGAGGCCACGCGGGCCAGATAAAGCGGTGTCAGCGAGCGCAACAACAGCCGCCGCGAGCGTGGATGCCGGCTGTAGGCACACGCAAGGTCAAGCACGACGCGCGCCCAGAGCTCATCGTCCATGTGAAACGTAAAGCCCGGCTCGGCCGAACGCGCCGCCAACTGGCGCACGGCGGTGTAGGTTGAGTGGCTGAGCGCAGTCTCCCAGATCTCGCACAGATCATGACAACCGCCCTGGAAAGCATGCACCATGCGCTCCACGTTCACTGCAATAGGATCCAGTCCGACGTCGAAGCGGAAACCGAACAGTTCGGCCGGCGTCGAACCGGTGCGGGTCCGCCACACCGGCTCGTATTCCTGCATCAACTGGAAGACGCTGCCTACCACCTGTTCGAGCATCGCTGCCAGATCGGAACCAGGGTCCTTGGCGTCGTGCAATTTGGCGCCGAGGAAGCTTTGGCAGACGCGATAGCCCTCGGCGATGGCGATGGTCGTCATCCAGATGTCGATGCCGAAGCGCGCCACGTCCGTCTCCCAGTCCTGGCGGTCGAGATACCGCTTGATGAGCCGCGCCGAAACGCCGAACTCGCCACCGATGGGCTGGCGCACGGAAACGCCGTACAGCATCCGCGTCAACGGGTAGACGATGCTATTCGTGATGGTGCCGTCGTATTTGTGGCGCTGGTAATACGGCGCCACGAAATCGAAGCCGGCGAACAGCACTGGGCGGATGAGCAAATCGATCCACTCCGGCGTAATGGAACGCAGATCGGAATCCACCACCGCACAGGCTTTGGCGTCAAGCCGCCGGGCCATCTCAAACACCAGGCGGAAGGCGCTGCCTTTGCCCGGCACGCCATGATAGGGGAACGAAAGCCGGTGCGCCGCCAGCAACGGAGTTGACAGCAGCATCAGGTGGTTGTCATCGACACGCGCCGATAGTACGACCTCGCGCGTGTTATCTGTTGAGCCACCGTCGGAGTTCACCACCACAGCGCTCAACTGCGGAAAGTACTTGGCCAGACCGGCGTAGACCGCCCGCACCACGTGTCCAATGGTGCGTTCGTTGTTGTAACTCGGGATACCGATGACAATGTCGGCGCGCCGGATCATTTCGGCGGCGCGCTGGGCTTCCTCAGGTAGAGACATGACGGCCATGCGGTCCCTTTCACACACTCAAGGCCGGCAGACGCGCATCTCTCTCGACGGCATCGCGCAGCAAGTCGAAAAACTCCGGAATGGCGGCCAACACACGGTTCCAGTTCGGAATCAGCGGCAGGCTGCGCGGGTTTGCGATAAACTCGGCCGCCGCCGCGTGTAAGCTCCGCGCGAAGACGGCAACGGCCTGCTCTTCAGCATGACGGTCGAACTTCAGGCCGTTCAGCATGGCGTCGGCGTAGTAGCGTGCGATGGTGTCCTGCGCCATACGGACATAGCGGACCTCCAGGCTGCGGAAGTGGTCGGCCGAGAAGACCACGCCTTCCGACGCCAGCGTCGCAAAAATCGACTTGGCGATATCGGCCGTCATCCGCGCCAGACCCTTCGTGGCATCCTCGGGCGACAGCACCTGATGTTTGTGCTCGTAGTTGTCGGTGAGATCCACCTGACAGGTGCGGCCGACGGCACAATTACGGAATACTTCGGCCAGCACACCCACCTCAAGGCCCCAATCCGACGGGATTCGGTTGACGCGCGCCAGGTCGATATCCATGGCGAACTCGCCGGCCAGCGGATAGCGGAAGCTGTCCAGATAGGTGAGGAAAGGCGTGCCGGGCGCCATGCCTTCCAGCGCGCGGATCAACGGCGTCATAAACAGACGCGTAACGCGGCCGTGCATCCGGTCGGTAACACGCGCATAGTAGCCCTTGCAGAACTCAAACGGCAGGTGCGGGTGTGCGATGGCATAGCAGAGCCGTGCCAGCAACTGGCGGTCGTAGTTGACGATATCGCAGTCGTGCAGTGCAATCATGCCGCAGTCGCGCATCGCCAGCAGGTAGCCGTAAGCCAGCCAGCAGGAGCGTCCTTTGCCGTCGGCGCCAGCCGCTAGTCCCCGTTCTTCGAGCAGCCGGAACAGCGCCTGTATCCGTTCACTATCGATCCAGATCACCGAGACCGGCGTGTAGAAATCCTTGAAGAAGCTGCGCGCACAGTCGTACTGCTCGCGAGAGGCCCGCGCCAGCATCACGACAATCCTCTGCAGGTAGCGCACCTTGCGCAGTTCCGGCACAATGCGTTGCATGGCAAGCGTTTCAAACTCGGAATACAGTGCCGGCAGCACCAGCCCGATCGGTTTAGCGCGGGAGAACTGCTCGAGGTCAGCTTCCAGCCGTTCAATGCTGTTGGGTGTCAAGCGATGCAATGTCGTGACGACACCGGTTTGATAGAAATCGGCCATTGGCGGTTCCCTCCTTAATCCAGAGTAGAAACGCAGGCGCTCAAGGCCCATCCAGGCGAGGCATGAGTCAACTAACGGAAAGGCAGTAACGCCTCGGACCGCCTCAAGACATAGAATGAGGTCGACGGGAATCCCTATGCGACCCTATCTTTGCGGTTTCTCTATGCTTCTGACGATTGGCCTGGCAGACGCGGCCCCGGCTGCCGGCCGGGTGAAGATCGACGGTGGCACACTCGAATCCACTACGCCTCCCGTGGACGGAGTGCGTAGTTTCAAAGGCATCCCCTTCGCCGCACCGCCGGTGGGTGAGTTGCGCTGGCGCGCGCCCCAGCCCGTAAAGCCGTGGCGCGGCGTGCGCAAGGCAGACGAGTTCGGCCCGCGCTGCATGCAGCGCACCGGGCCCGGCGCGGACTACTGGTTCCGAGGTGGCTCAGCCAGTGAGGATTGCCTCTATCTCAATGTGTGGACGCCCGCTAAGTCCGCCAAAGAACGCCTGCCCGTACTCGTCTACATCTACGGTGGCGGGTTTCAAAACGGCGACGGCTCCGAGCCGCGCTACGACGGCGCCAGCATGGCGTCGAAAGGCTTGGTGGCGGTAACGCTCAACTACCGCTTGGGCATCTTCGGTTTCTTCGCCCATCCGGAATTGACCGCCGAATCGCCTCACCATGCGTCGGGCAACTACGGGTTTCTGGACCAGGCCGCCGCTCTTCAATGGGTGCAGAAGAACATCGCCGCCTTCGGCGGAGACCCCAAGCGGGTGACCATCGCGGGCGAATCGGCCG
Organism: uncultured Candidatus Solibacter sp.; assembly: GCA_964478395.1. Lineage (GTDB taxonomy): Bacteria > Acidobacteriota > Terriglobia > Bryobacterales > Bryobacteraceae > Paludibaculum. The sequence continues at coordinate 5,878 of CAYZIX010000013.1, read as the reverse complement.
GCTCAATCTCAGTCAGCGCGCTGATGGCCTCGCCCTTGTCCAAGGGATTGATCAATGGCGCCATTGGCGAAAGCGGCGCGCTGATTTCGACGCTACCTCCAAAATCACTAGCTGATACCGAAAAGGAAGGCCGGCAATTCGCCGCCGCCGCCGGCGCTGACTCGCTGAAAGCCCTGCGCGCTCTGACGGCGGATCAACTCCAGGACGCCGCCGCCAAGGGCGGCCCCGGCATGCGGTGGCGCCCCAACCTGGACGGCTACTTCCTGCCGAAATTGCTGAAAGACATCTTCGCCGCGGGTGAGCAAGCGAAGGTCCCGCTGCTGGCGGGATCGAATACGGAAGAGCAGGGCGCGCGCGGCATTCTCGGCAACGGTGAGCCGACGGCGGAGAACTTCGCCAACGCCGTGAAGAAGTTCTATGGCGCTCACGCCGCGGAAGTATTGAAGGCCTATGCGGCGCAGACGCCGGACGAAGTGCGGCAGGCTGCGACGGATCTGGCCAGCGCACGCTTCATCGGCCATGGCACCTGGAAATGGACCGAACTCCAGGCGCAGACTGGCGGCAAGCCTGTTTACCGCTACATGTACGCGCATCCCCGCCCCAAGTACACGCCGCTCAATGGACCGTCTACCGGCACGGTGGCGCGCGGCGCAGTACACTCAGCCGAGATCCAGTACGCCATGGGCAATCTGACACTGGACAAGCGTTACGCTTGGGACGACAACGATTTCAAGGTCTCAGAAACTCTCCAGCGCTACTTCGTGAACTTCATCAAGACCGGCAATCCGAATGGCGCGGGATTGCCCGAATGGCCGGCTTATGCAAGTCCCTCGTATCAACGCATGAGAATCGACGTCACTAGTCAGGCGGAAGCCGAGCCGGAGCGGGCACGCTATCAGGCGCTGGACGCGGCGTTCGTCAACCCGTAAATGCCGCCTACTTGCGGGCAAGTTCTTCCTTGTGCGCCCAGACTTTCTCGAAGGCCTGGGCGTACTGCTCGATAAGCTCGGGTGCGTCTTCGTAAAAGAGCGGCAGGTGCATGGCGGTCTTGGCGAGCTCGACATGGCCAGGCAAGGTGTCAGGTATCTGCGGCGCGTGGTGCCACCACTTGGCCTCCGAATAGATCTTCAGCCGATGCTGCGCCTGCACATCGCGGCCATCGCCGGCGGCCACACCCTCGGCGCGTAATGCCTGGATGGCGGCAGCCTTCGAAAAGCCCGCTTTCTTTTCGTCAAACAGCAGATCGTTCCGGGAGTAATAGACGCGCGTCTGATCGGGACGGCAGCGGGTTTCGGTGAGGCCAGGCAACTGCGTGATGCGATCATTCAAGCTGCGGACGCGCCTGCGCACACCGCCGTTCAACGTATCCAGTCCGCGCAATTGCACGCGAAGCACGGCTGCCGCCAGCGGGTGCATGCGGTACTTCTGTCCGAAACCGGTGCCCTCGTAGCCACGATACGGACTGTCCTTGGGCAGGGCTGGAGGCGCCTCGTAGTGACCAAAGACAGTGGCGCGCTCGTAGTACTCGCGCGTCTGATACATCCCCATTCCGCCTTCGATGCCGGGCAGCGGTTTTGAGGTCTGGAAGCTGGTCATGGCGATCGCTCCCCAGGCGCCCATGCGCTTGCCCTGCATGACTGCGCCGTGCGCGTGAGCCGCATCTTCCAGAAGAATCAGGCCGTTCTTCTTGGCGAAGTCCGAGATCTTGTCCATCTCGCAAGGCAGTCCCATGTAGTGGACTGGCAGGATGGCGCGGGTCCGCGGGGTGAGATGCTTGGCCGCATATTCGACGTCGAAGTTCGCAGTACGCGGATCGACGTCAATGAAGACTGGCACCAGTCCGAAAAAGCGCATCGGCAGGACCGAAGCCCAGAACGTGTGCGACGGGACCATCACTTCGGAGCCGGGTGGCAGATCCAGCGCAAAGTACATCGACGTCAGCGCGCTGCTGCCGTTCATGTGCGATTTGACGAACGGAGCTTGCGTAAACGCCTGCCATTCCTTCTCAAACAGCGGCAACTCATCGTAGTATTTGGCGCCGTTGATCAGACTAATGAGCGCATCTTTCTCGGCCTGTCCGTAACGCGGCCAAGCCGTTAGAGCACGCAGACGCTCGATTGGATATTTCACTGTCCGGGCGCCGCCATTCAAAGCGAGCGGCTCGGCTGCGCGCGCCACCCCCGTCAGCCCGACGGCAGCGGCGCCGGCCTGCACAAATCCCCGCCGGGTCTTCGGCGAGGACGGATCTACAACTGACACGCTGACTCCTCCATTGCCTGATTACTGTCTAGGATTATCTGCTCCGAACACGGGCACGGGCGATTTCACCGGCGCTATTGATTACACATTGAAATCAATATGAGCCGCTGTGCGACGCTCCGCCGAATCCTGTTTGGCATCAGATTGCAGAATGCAATCAACTGGCCTGTACTTGCATTGACGCTCATGTACGCAGGGCGATACGCTGAGCTCGACTTGCAGGGAGGACAGCTATGCCGGTTGCAGATCTCGGCTTGATCTCACGACGCGCTTTTACGGGAGGCATGGGCCTAGCCGCCATGCCCGCACCGGCCGCATTTGCCGCCGCGGCTGGGAAAGTAAAAGTGATTGATGCCCATTGCCATCTGGCCCATCACAGCAATCCGCGCTGGGCGGAAGCCGACCGCCAGCTCATTGATGCGGCAGACCGGCTGGAAATCGATCAGATGTGCTGCTCTTTGCTGAGCCCGCACCGGCCTACGACGGCGGACGAGTTCCGCCAATGCAACGATTGGGCCGCTGAGGCCCAGCGCCGTTATCCAGGGCGAATCCTCTGTTACACGTACCTGAACCCGGGCTACATGCGCGAATCGATCGACGAGGTGCACCGCTGCGTCGAAAAGCACGGCTTTATCGGCATCAAGCTTTACAACGACTATCTGGCCACCGAGCCGGTGGTTTGGCCGCTGGTGGAGGAGTGCATCAAGATGGGCATCCCCATCCTGCACCACGCCGGCCACACCTACTGGCTGAGCGCCTCGCAACCGCGCATCAGCGACGGCGGCACGTTCGCCGAACTGGCCAAACGCTATCCGGAAGCGATGATCATTTGCGCACACATCGCCGGCGGCGGTGATTGGGAATGGACGGTCAAAGCCATGCGCAACGCGCCGAGCGTCTCAATCGACACCAGCGGCAGCGTGCAGGACGAGGGCACCGTCGAGATGGCTGTGCGCGCGCTGGGCGCCGACCGCGTTCTATTCGGCTGCGACATGTCCATGACCGCCAGCGTTGGCCGCATCCGCTCGGCCGACCTGAGTGACGCCGACCGCGCCAAGATCCTGAGCGGCAACATCCAGCGCCTGCTCGCCCGGAGGAAAGTCTAGTGATCGACGTCAGCGCCTATCTCGGCCATTTCGCCTTTCGTCAGTTGCGCCATAACACCGGCGCCGGGCTGGTCCAATACATGGACCGCTTCAAGATTGAGCGCGCCGTGGTGGCCAGCGCAGCCGCCATCACATACCGCAATCCACAGGCGGGTAATGAAGAGGTGGCGGCGGAGGTGGAAGGCCGCCGCGCACGGTTGATTCCTTTCGCCGTGTTGAGCCCCGTCTATGCCGGTTGGCAGGACGACCTCAAAACTTGCCATGAGCAGTTCGGCATGCGCGGCGTGCGTCTGTATCCGCGCTGGCATAACTACAAACTGAACGACCCGGCTTGCCGCGCGCTGGTAAACGCCGCGGCCGAGCGCGACATGACAGTGGCCATTCCGGTGCGCGTCGAGGACCGGCGGCAACAAGGCTGGCTGGTGGACATTCCCGACGTCGACCTGGAGGAGATTGCGAGCCTGGTGCGCGCCTGCCCTAAGGCACGTTTCCTCATCACGAACGGCAGCGGATTCGCCGGCGCCACGCTGGGCCGCGCAAACAACGGCCTGCCGCAAAACTACGCCGTCGATATCGCCCGGGTGAATGTTGAGTTCGACAATGAGCTCGGCCGCCTGCTCACCACGCTGGGCGAGGACCGGCTGCTGTTCGGCTCATCCATGCCGTTCCACTACCCCGGCGGGCCGATCGTGAAGATTGAGATCTTGCAGGTGTCCGAAGAGGTGAAGGCCAAGTTGCGCTCGCAGAACGCAATCCGCTGGCTCAAACTGACAGCCGCGTAGCCGGGTAATACAAGCTGGAGGCGCCCGCCCCACTCCCAAGAGACAGACGCAGGTAGTACAGTGATCTGTCCGGCTGAAGCATGCGCACAGCGCTCCCACACCGGGTGTATCAGGGATCTGCACGCGTGTCTGCGCCCGTGTAGAATGGGTCTGCCCGATGGAGTCGCCGATGCGGAAAGCACACAGGCTGGAACATTTGATCTTCTGGCATGTTTTCGACCGGCCGGCATGCATGAGGAACGATCTCGGCCGGCGGTTTGGAATCAGTCCAGCGACCACTTCCCGCGCAGTAGCCGAGTTGATCGCTAATGGGCTGCTGCTCGAAACCTCGGCCGACGTCGCTTCACCCGGCCGCAAACCGCAGTTGCTGCAGGTGAATCCGCAGATGGCCGTACTGCTCGGGCTCGACATTCAGTTGGATGGCGTGCTTGCAGTAGTCACAGATATCGCAGGGACCCTTCTGGGCCGCGGAGCCGTGCCCTGCCACGCTGACGACGGTGTGGATGTGGTCGTACGGGCAAGCCTCACGGCCGCAGAGCGCGCGCTTGGCGATGCCGAGATCCCACGCGCCAAGATCCATCGCCTGGGAGTGGGCCATTCAGGCGATCTGGATATTCAGAACGGTGTGTGCGTCTTCTGGGCCAATGCCCCCAACTGGCGCTCCGTCCCCATCCGCGCCAAACTTCAGGAGGCATTCGGACTCGAGGTCACCGTGGACGACCGTTCACGCGCCCTCGCCCTGGCCGAGCGCCACACCTCACCTTCCGATTGGGAGCACCCCGAGGCGGCCTATTTTCATTGCGGCCCCGGCATTGGAATGGGATTTTTCCACGAAGGCCGGCTTTACCGTGGCGCCAGTTTTGGTGGAGGGGAAATCGGACACACTGTGATCGACATCAACGGCCCGCAATGCCGCTGCGGCAGCCGCGGATGTGTCGAGTCACTGGCCGGCAGCGTGACCATTATGCAATCGGTGCGCGAGGCGCTGGGCGCCGGTGCGGCCTCATCGCTCCAGTCTCTTAGTGGAGCCGACCTGACACTGCGCGCCGTTGTCTCCGCTGCCCGCCGCGGTGATGCGCTGGCCTCGGCCATTGTGGACCGCGCCGCGAACGCACTCGGCACAGCGGTCGCCAATTTTGTTCAACTGATGAATCCGTCTCTTGTGGTGTTGTGTGGTCAGACCGCGCTGATCGCCGACGTGGAACTGCTGGAAGCCGTCAACCGCGCTGTCCGTATGCACTGCGTAGCCACTTCCGCCCAGCGTGTTGAGATCCGATTGACCCGCCCGAAGAAGGACATCTCTGCCATCGGCTGCGCTTTGCTGGCCGCCGAAGCCGAGGCGCAAAGCGCACTTAGCTCGTTCTTCCGCGATCCGGACTAACAGGTATAGCTGGGGAAAAGAGAAACGCAGAACGCTGGCGGTGAGGGTGGGATTCGAACCCACGGAACCCGTAAGGGTTCAACGGTTTTCGAGACCGCCCGATTCAACCACTCTCGCACCTCACCGTGCACTACCAAGGTAGCTGATTTCGCCGCGCCGCCGCAATGGCGGCGCCCGTCTACGGCGCCGGAATTGGCACCGTGCCCCACGTTGAATGGGGCTTGGGGCCCAGCGTAAACTCGAGCGTTCCGCCAGAGGTAATCTCGGCGTGCGTGATCCAGGCGCGCTCAATCGTCTTGCCATTCAACTTCGCCGATTGCACATAGATGTCGCCCGGCGCCGAGCGCTTG
>CAYZIX010000012.1:0-50991 GCA_964478395.1 uncultured Candidatus Solibacter sp. | reverse complement strand
CGCTGGAGAACGTGATCACCTCCTGCAAGGCGGGCCTGGATCCACAGCAGATTGTCGACTACATCAAGTCCTCCGATTTTGTCTCCGATGCGCATGCGTCGAATTACAAAATCAAGTTTCCGGACGATTCCATCACCATCAGCAAAGCCTGCGGCGCCAGCTCTACGGTGCTGTTCCGCCTGATGCGGGCGCGGCTGCAGGAAGGCGGTACGACGGACGGGGCTCCAGTCACCACGTTACCTGAGACCAAGGCTGCGCCGGCGACCAGAACCACTACCCGCTCGACGCAGCGGCCCGCAGTGAAGCGTTAAGGAGGCGGCGATGAAGAGCGCGGTCTGGGTTGTACTAATTGGGTTAGAGCTGGCCGTGCCGGGCACCGCGGCGGATTGGGACAACTGCCAGACCGCGCTCGGCGGCCTGAACATGGTGAAGGAGATGCTGGTGCCGGGTATTTCGTTGGAGCGGCTCCAGTTCTTCAATTCCGTGCTGCTGGATGCCAACGGCAAGTGCCCGGAGAATGGCGAACTGCTTGTCTATTGGAAGATGCTCGCGGAGAAGGTGGGCGACCGGCGGATGGCAGCCCTGGCGCAACGCCGGTTGGACCGGTTGCCGCCGGCAGCGCGTCCGGAGCTGCGTTACGATCCTCTGGCGCCGTTAAAGAAGGAAGACCGGCCTGACGACGGCCGCGTTGCCCACAAGTGGGCGCTGGTGGTGGGCATTGGTGAATTTCAATCACCGCACATCCGTCCGCTGGCGCTGGCGGCTAAGGATTCGCGGGATTTTGCGGCTTTCCTGAAGGACGCGGATGGTGGACGGTTCAGCCCGGACCGGGTGCGGCAATTGGTCAACCGCGACGCGACGCTGGAGGGCATCCGGGCTGGTATCGGCTGGCTGCGTGAAAACGTCAAGCCCGAGGACATGGTGGTGATCTACATTGCCAGCCATGGGACGCCGCGTGAAAACGACCCGAACGGCGTCAGCTACATTGCGGCCTACGACACAAAGTTAGACAGTGTCTACGCCACCTCGCTCCAGATGATCGATCTGGTGCAAACCCTCACGCGCGAGATCCAGGCGCGGCGGGTGACATTGTTTCTCGATACCTGCTACAGCGGCGACGCCGGCCGTGGTGTGGGCCGTGTCTTCGCCTCGGCGCGGCCGGACACCGAAGCCAGCGCGGCCTCGGCCTTCAGTGGCGCGTTGCAGAGTCTGCGCATCGGGCGTGGCCGGGCCGTGATTACGGCCAGCCGGGCTGATGAGGAGTCGTTTGAAAGCAGTGAGCTAGGCAATGGCTATTTCACCTACTTCCTGCTGCGCGAACTGAGGCAGGAACACGGTTTGCGGCCGTTGGGAACGGTGTTCCCCGCAGTGCGGACGCGCGTCGGCGAGGCCGTGCGAACGAATAATCTCGGCCGGAGCCAGACGCCGAGCTTCGAGTTTACAGAACGGGCCGATTCGATTGTGCTTGGTGTGGCCGAACAGGGGAGCGATGCCGTAGCCACACGACGGAGTGAGTAGGAGAAGACAATGCCCAAACACATCATCATCGGATTAGGTGGGACCGGGTACGAGATTCTGCGTTGCTTGCGGCGTATCATTGTCGAGCGCCATCCAGACAAGGGTTTGGACGAGTTCCCGAACACGGGCTTTCTCTACGTTGATCCCGATCCGCCGAAGGACGTCGACACTCCGCGCTGGCAGGCCGCCGGGCGCTCCATCGCGCTGCACGCCTCCGAGGTAGCCACCATTCAGCCGACTGGCTTTGACCGGATTCTGAACAATCTGGCGAACCACCCGGATCTGGCGAAGTGGCTGCCGGTGGACCAGATGGTAGGGCTCGACGTGGCGGCCACCGCCACCAACGGCGCGCAGCAGATCCGGCCGTTCGGACGAATGCTGTTCAGCCAGTATGCCAGCCTCGTGAAGTCGAAGTTCCTGCAACGGCTGAACGAGGTGGAGCAAGGCGAGCCCGGCCCGACCCGGGTCTCGCTGGCCTGTTCGTTGTGCGGTGGGACGGGCGGCGGCATCTTCCTCGACTTGGCCTATTCGCTGAAGCGTTGGATGAGCGATCGTGGCCGGGTGTCCGGCTTTCTGGTGCTGCCCGACGTGAACACTGTCTTCGGCGACCGCTATTTGCCGAACGCTTATGCCGCGCTGAAAGAGCTGAACTACTTTTCGGTTCGCGAAAAGCCCGCCCCGGGCGGCGTCAAGCCGATCCGCTTCCACCTGAACGGCGACGACGAAGGGATTGCAGACAATCCGTTCTACAACACGTATCTGTTTGAGACGCACAACCAGGCCGAGCCGCAGCCGGTCGAATTGAGCCTTCCCGCGCTATGGGAGATGATCGCCGAGCGGCTCTACCTGGAACTGACCGGCGAACTGGTGCCGCACGTCGACGCCGTGATCGACAACGCGCAGGTGCAACGCGCGCAGTATCTGCTCGATCCTTTCAACGGTAATCCGCAGGCGCAAACCTTCTCCAGTTTCGGGCTCTCCACCATCCTCTATCCGATCGACCAGATCTCGGAGATCGTCGCCTACCGGCTGTCGCACCGTCTGGCGCAACGCTGGCGACAGGAACGCAGCGCCGGCGACGTGACGGCGCGCGTCGCCAATCTGCTGAACGGGCTGCTGCTCGACGATGACCACCTGCTGGGCAACAAGAGTTATCACGACGCGCCGGAGTATCCGCCGGTGGACGTCGAAGTGGCGGCGGCCGTGCAGAACGAGATCATGACGCTGCCGCGGGAGAACAAGAGCGCCGCGCTGCAACGTCTGCACGCCAGCTATACGGCCACGTTCCGCAACGTCGGCATGGTGCAGTTCTACCGGCAGCGGCGCGACGCCGTGGCCGAGTCGGCCGAGGTGGTGCTGAATCTGGTGCGGACACGCGCCTGCAACGTACTGGTCGATCCTCAGGAGGGCTGGGCCTACGCCCTGGCGGAGGTCGATGAGTTGATCCGCCAACTGAAGGTGAAGCAGGCCGGCTACCAGTCGAAGTTCGACAGCTTCCCGCTGGCAGCCACCAACACTCGGACTGCCCTGACCGGTTCCTTCGGCCTGCTAACCCAGGCGGAAAGCGCCATCCTCCGGCGCGAACGCCGCGTGGCCGAAGCGCTGGAGCCAGTGCGCGCGCTGATGGCCACCAACCGCACGGCTACCATCAACTCCGAGGCCTACGGTTTTGGTCTGGCGCTGCTGGGCCGCGTGATTGCCGACGCCGAAGCCTTCCGCGCCGTGCTGGTCGAGGCTGGCGCCATCCTGCTCGAGATCATCAAGTCGACGGCCGAAAAAGACAAGGAGCGCTCGGCGTTCGTGGCCATGCAGAAGGCGGACCGGCGCTCGTTCAACGGCACGATGCTGTTCGACCCAGAACGGGTGGACCAGATTGTCGCCGCCATGGACGTCGAACAGGCGCTGAACAACATGCAGACTGCGGCGCTGGCCGGCGGCGACCTGCTCGACTTGCTGATTCCCAAGGCCAAGCCCGGCGACATTGTGCCGCCCAAGGACGCCGAAGCGCAATTGCAGGAGGTGGCCCTGGCGTGGCTACGCGCGCGTGAGACACTGCTGTCGAAGAGCGTTGCCGACCAACTGCTCGAATCCTTCCCCGATCCCCAGAGCCGGGTTGAGGAGATCAAGGCCAACCTCAATCGGGCGCGGCCCTTCGTCGAATTCTCCGGTAGCGAACTGGGGCTCTACCGCGGGCAGTCGCGCCATGCCTACTCGCCAGACGAGCAGAAGAACATCTGCGTCGCCGGACTGCTGCCCGAGGAGACGGGCCGGCGGACCAGCATCAGCGTGGTTAGCGAAAACGTGCGCGACGGAGGCCTGCCGGCGGACAATATCCATCCACTCGAAGACACGCGCCGCATCGTGTTCCTGAGTGAGACCACCGCCTTTCCGTTGCGTCTGATCCGTACCGTTGCGGATCTGAAGAAGCACTACGACAACTACCTGAAGGCGGGCGCTCATCGCGTGGCGCTGCACATCCAGCGCAACTTCGACCCGCCGCTCGGCGACCTTTTTATGGCCAGCACCGAGGAGCGCGCCACGGTCGAGGAAGAGGCCTTTCTGGTGGCCTGGGCTGAAGGCTGGCTCAAAGTGGAGCTTAACGAGCGGAACGGACGCGAAGAGATTGCGTATCACTACCTCGACGCCGCTATCGACAAATTTCGCTGGCTGGGCAGCGGGTGGGCCGAGGCGCTGAGCTTCTGGAAATCTAACGACGAGGGTGCGGCCGGCTCGCGCCAGCGCGCCACGCGGTCCGTCGCGGAGCTGCTCGACAAACTGGAGACGCGCGACGAGCGCATGCACTTTCTCGGCCGCCTCTATGGTCTGCTCGAAGCGCTCAAGCAGCAATACGGGGTGCAAAGTAAGCACTACGAGCGTTGGGACACCATCCGCATGCGCTTTATGAAGCGCCATGGCGAACGGTTGCTGTTGCCGGGTGAGACCGTCGAGCCGGCGCCATTTGAGCTCCGTCAGCCCGGCGGCGGAGTGGATACGAGGGCCGACGCCAGCTCAGCCGTGGAGCAGCAGTTTCTGGAAAAGCTTCGCAGTGTCCACCGGCAGACCGGCGGCAAGTTGAGTTCCGCCATTGAGACTTCGCTCAAGTTGGCTGGCCGCCGCACCGGTTTGGATGAAGCGGCGGTGGCGCGGCTGATCGGGCAGGTCTTTGCGGATGAATCCAAGGGTCTGAATGAATACCGGATGCTGCTGCGCGGACTGATTGAGACGGGACCACTAACTGATGAAGCCCGCTCCATGCTGGTCGGAACGATGCTCGACCTGAACCTGGAGCCGGCCGATGTGGACCGCGTTGAAGCTGAAGAAAGCGCGCGTCTGCTGCGTTAACCGGTAAGTTTGGTCGCGTGCCGCGCATAAAGAAGTGAGAGAACAATATGCCACTGTTCAAGCGAATGACCCACAAGCTATGTACCCGCGCGGGTTGTCCAAACGAAGGCGTGCCGCAGCCGGTGGGTTTCTTTGTCTGTCCGGAGCCTACCTGCTCGAGTCCGTTGACGCCTCACTACGAAACCAACCGCCTGGCCGTCGCCGTGGCTTCCTCGTTAAGCGGGCTGCTGGTGGTGCTGGCCGCCTGGGGCGCCGTGAAACACGTCGAGCACCAAGCAGAGCGCGTGGGTATGCTGGCCAAGATAGTCTGCGCGTTTCATTCGGCGGCCTGTGAAGAGAAGGCGTCTCCCTCATCTGGACCGTCCGTTGTCGACGTGCATCTGGAAAGTCTGACGCACCCCGAGACCAACGCTCGAGCGGGCAAGATTCAGGTGCCGTCGGGGGGCACTTACGTCGATTCCCGTGAGTTTAAGAGCGGCGATCGCTTCCGTTGGGGAGTGTTTACTAGCGCCCGCTATGTGTACTTGTGGTTGGAGACGTCAGATGGCGCGCAGCGTCTGAGTGTGGCTTACGCACCTCAGGAGGCGCGCACCTATCGCCTGGAGCTGCCGACTGATTCGAGCCACTCCTTTCAGATGGGCGACCAGCCCGGCAAGGAGCGCTTCCTGCTGGTGTTCAGCAATGCGCCGGTCGACCGGCTGATGGGTGAAAAGCTGGACGCCGCATCGTATCAGAGTGCGTTAAGCGAATTGCGGCAACGCTCCGATGTCTACTTTCACCATGCTGAGTTGAATCACCAGTAGGTGAGCGAGGCATTGATCATGATTCGCCTGATGTTAGTGGTGGCGCTTCTGGTCGTGTGTCCAGCGGCGGGGTTTGCCGAAAACTATGCCGTTCTGGCCGGCATCACGCGTTACGCGCTGGGTGAACGCGTTCCCGCGGTTAACCTGGAAGGTCCCGAAAACGATCTGGCGGCGCTGCGCCAGGCCCTGCTGGCACGCGGTTTCCCCGCCAGTCACATGAGCGTGCTCTCCAACCAGCGCGCGACGCATGCCGGCATTCTTGCCGCGTTGCGTTCTGCCGTGGAACAGGCCAGGCCTGGCGACTTGGTGCTGTTCTACTTCAGCGGCCACGGCACCAGCGCCTTCGACCGTCATCTCGCTGGCGTTGCTGCCGAGATCGGCCCCAACAGCGGAGCATTGGTGCCCTACGACTTTGATCCGTCCACGCGGCAGACGCTGGTTTCAACGCTGTTGATTGGTCACCGCGACCTGCACCCGATTCTCTCAAGACTCAATCCCAAGGCGCGTGCACTGGTGATTCTTGATGCTTGTTATTCACAGAATTCGGCGCGCGGTCTGGAAGAACGCGGCGCGTCGCGCTACCTGGACTTGAACGCACTGACGCGCGAGATCCCGGGGTCGGTGGCGGAATTGGAGCGGACCGCGTTTGCCGCCCCGCGCTCGTCCGGCGACGAACTATATCCGAACGTGGTGTCGCTTGCCGCGGCGTCGGCGCACGAAGCGGCGCTGGACATGACGCGCCGTCTGCTGGCCACCGGCCGCGTGCGTAGCGTGGACGACCTGCCGCATGGCGCGTTCACCAACAGTCTGCTCAAGGGCCTGCGCGGCCCGGCCGACACGGACCACAACGGACGGATCACTGTCGAAGAACTCTTCCGCTATGTGCGTGAGGATGTGCGGCGGACCTTCCCGCATACGCCGCAGTTGTTGCCAGCCGCCGACAGCGCGCTCACCGCCAATCTGTCGTTTACTAGCGGGGCAACACCGTCGGCCCGGCCGCAATCCATAGCGCCGGCCGGTGTCTTGGTGCGTGCCGAAAACCTTTCCGCTGAGCTGATGGACCGGCTGGGCCGGTTGCAGGGCGTGGCGCTCAGCCATGACGAATACGACCTGTTCATCCGCGGCTCGGCCGGTGGATTCGATCTGTTCCATGGCAGCCGCACGTTTATCCACCACTTCCCGGCCGGTGAGGGCGATGCGCTGCTTCGCCGCGTAGCGTGGGAACACACACTGCGTGAGCTGATCGAATGGCGTCCCTCCGGCCAGGACTTCAACCTCTTTTTCGATGTGGTGGAGCCGCGCTATCAGGGCAGTTACCACAATGGCCAGCATTTCAAGGTAATGGCCGGTGCGACGGCGGCTTGTCATCTGCTGCTGCTCGACATCAACCCGGATGGATCGATTGCCGTGCTTTATCCAGCATCTGCAGCCGAGACGGTACCCCTGCCGCCCAATCGCCGTGTGCAGTTGTTTGAGGCCAAAGCACAGGCGCCTTATGGAACGGACTACCTGAAGCTGCTGGCCTTTCGCGACGTTCCGGCCGGTTTCCAGCAGTGGACGTGCAGGACTGGCCCGGCCGGAGGTCCGCCGCAGTGTCCGGTTTTCACTCCGGATTCGAAAGCGTACGCAGCGCTGTGGGCGATGCTGCACGGAGATCAAGCGGGGCGGGCCCAGGCCGTCTTGCCGCTGGTGATCACCGAATGAGCTCCGGCAGTGTAAGGTATGCGGTCCAGCGGACATATGTAGGCAGGAGAGCGAAACGGTGATGAGGGTTTCGATGTTGCTGGTGAACGCCGTACTGGCCGCAGCGTTGGCGCTGGCCCAGCAGGGCGGGACCGGCGATGCCGATCGCAATGAACGGATTCGTCTGCTTAGCGAGTCGTTGCGCGCCGAGCCGGGCTCGGCACGCAAGGCCTATCTGCTGGGCAAAGCACTAGACAGTGCTGGACGCTACCAGGAAGCCTGGGATGCTTACCGCCGGGCAGCGGTAAGTTCCACCGAGGCCACGCCGCGTGCGCTTGCTCTTTATCAACAGGCGCGCATGGCGTTGGTGCTGGGCCGCTCGGAGGAAGCGGCGTTGCTAGCTGCAACGTCGCTGGCGGCCCGGCCCACAACCGAGGCTCGTGATCTTCAGCAATACCTGAGCCACGCTGGACGGCCGTTGGGCGCGGCGTCCATCAGCCGGGCTCTGGTGCTGGGCCCGGAGGCCGGCCCGGTCACGGCAGCGCCGGGCCTTGACCTCGCGATTGAATTCGAGTTTGGCGCAGACTACATGACCGAAGCCGGACTTTCGCAAGCTGCGGAATTGGCCGCGGCGTTGAGTCGCCCGGAGTTGGCCGGTGCGCGTCTTCTGGTGATTGGCCATACCGACAGCCGCGGCAATGATGCCGTCAATCTGGCATTGTCGGAGCGCCGTGCCGGGGCGGTGGTGGCATATCTGATTGCGCACGGCGTGGAGCGCGCACGGCTGCGGGCCGAAGGGCACGGTAGCCGCGAGCCGCGCTCGTCCGGCAATACTGACGAGGATTACCGCATGAACCGCCGCGTGGAAGTGCGCGTAGTGGGCCGCTGAGGAAATGTCGATGGAGACTCTCGAAGGCGTTTACGCGCAAATTGCACGAAATATCCGGCTCTACGCATCACGTTTCGATGCTGAATACGCCGAAGATATCGCGCAGGAAACGGTGATGGTGCTCATCACGAACTACAAGCACCTGGACAAACCGTCGGACCTGGTGCCACTGAGCGTCCGGATCGCCAAGTACAAGATGTTGGAGTTTCGCCGCCGCAAGATGCGCGGTGGCAGCCAATTGCCTGATTATTGGGACGATGCTGATGATCGCGCCGTCTCGGCCGAGCAAGATCTGATTCACCAAAGCCGTTTGGAGCAGTTGCGGGCGGCGCTTAAAGAGATGGGCTCACCCTGTCTGGAAATGCTGCGGATGATGCTTCAGGGCGCCGGTTCCGAGGTGATTCAGCAGGCCTTCGACCTCACCGCCAATGCGTTTCACGTGCGAATGTACCGCTGCCGCCAGCAACTGGCAGGGGCCATGGGGGTGGCGTCATGACAACACCCAGTGAACAGCGCCTTGCCGCACTGTTGCACATGTACACGTTTGGCCGGCTTTCGGATGCGGAGCAGGACGAGTTGTTCACCGCCGCCGCTGGGGATTCGGCCATCTACAGCCAGTTGATGGAAGCCGAGGATCTGCGTGCGGCTCTGGAGGCTCCGGCCGAGCGGCGCAAACTGCTGGATGCGCTACCCACCCGCAAAAGTCAGTTGGCGAGGTTGCGATGGATGGCCGTGGCTTGGGCGTTGAGCGGCGCCTGCGCGGGCTTGCTGGTGCTCGTCGCGGTGAATCATTTTGCCGGGCCGCGTGTCGAGATTGCGCGCGTCGAACAAAAGCTGCCGTCGGCGGCGTCTCAAGCCCCACCCGTCTCCACGCCTGGCAAGAGCGTGCCGAAAACCGTCATCCCAGAACAGAACATCATCGGCGCCGGCCGCCGCACGGCCGATCCTTTGCAGTCCGTTTTCGACCTCGATCCGCAGCGCAGTCTGCGCGCCAGCGCGTCGCTCCAAGGCGGCGTGCCGGTGGTCACGCCCGGTGGCGCTCTGTCGCTCAGCGTCACCAGCCCGGCTCCGGCTACAGCCTGGGTTTTTGAACGCGGTCCGGCCGGGCCGGTGAACGCTGTCACTTCGCCAGCGGGTTTGCGTCTGGACGCCAACCGCACGGTCAGGCTGAATGTCCCGCTCGGCTCACAGGAAGGCGGGCATATTGTGCGTGTGGTGGTCCTCAGCCAACCGGCGCAGCTTTACCGCGACGGCAAGCTGGATGTCACCGCCATCACCGGTCCCACGGCGGTGCTTGATTTACGTGGCCAGGTATTGAGGCCCTGAAGGATGATTGCCTTGTTGCGCTGCGTGGGATTGGTGCTGGCGGGCGCCGCCGCCTTTTGTGCCGCGCAGGACGGCCAGAACTTGGAGCGGCTGATGCGCGACGCTCCGCGAGAGTTGGCGCCCTTGCCTGAACGGCCACACACGCGTTCGCTCGATCCTGCCGACGACAAGATTGCAGGGGAATTGCGCGACCTGTTGAACGGCCAGACCGACGCCCGTAGCGTGAACGGTGGGGCCCGGCTGGCAGTGGTTTTCGAGTGCCACACGCCGGCGGCTGCCGGGCGTCTTGTCGCGCGGCTCAAGCCACTGGGCGGCGCGGCTCAGCGCGACGGCTCAGAAGTGCTGGCCCGCGTCCCTGCCAACCTTTTGCGGAGCTTGGTGGCTTCGGACGATATCGACTTTGTTGTGCCGCAAGCTACGCTGGCCGGCTTTGCGGCGCCCGATATGAATAACGCCCTGAAGACGATGAAGATTCCGGCGTTGCACGCCGCGGGCCGCAACGGCGACGGCATCCGCATCGGAATTGTCGATCTCGGCTTCAACGGTTACGAACAGCTTCGCCGCGCCGGCCGTCTGCCGGCGCCCGCGGCCACGGCGACGTTTGGGGAGGTGGACGTCGGCGCCCCCACCACTAGCCACGGCACCGCCTGTGCCGAGATTATCCATGCCGTGGCGCCCAAGTCCGAACTCTTTCTGGCGCGAATCGACGGCAGCGACCAGAGTCTGCTGGAAGCCGCGGCTTGGTTGGCTGCCCGCAAGGTGGACATCGTTAATCTATCGGCTGGCACCTACACCCACGAATTGCGGGGCGGCGATCGCCTCAGCCGGATGGTGGACAGCCAGATGGACCGCGACGGGCGTTTGTGGGTGGTGGCGGCTGGCAACTGGGCCAGTTCGCACTGGGTGGTTTCCGTTTCACCGCGGTCCAGTGGCGGATGGGTGCCCATTGGTCCGCTGGGTGAGATTCTGTTCCCGGTGGCCGGAGCGCCGATGGCCGAAACTACTAACAGCCGGGCTGCCGCTCTGGAGGTGGTTGTTCAATGGGACGACTGGTCGCCTCCTGGCGGCAATGCCTCCGGTCAGGACTTCGACGCATGCCTGTATAGCATCGACTCGCCCGGAGCTGCGCCCAGCCTGGTGCGCTGTTCCAGAGAGCGCCAAGCCGATAATCGCGCCGTGCCCCCGGTGGAGCGTCTGGTGCTTCCGTCCGGCAAGGGGCGGTCGCGGCCGTACTACTTGGCGCTGCACGCCAATGCGGTCACCCGTCCCGTGCGTCTGCATGTCTTTCTGGGGCCGGATGGCGCGCGCCCGGCGGCCAGCAATCCGTCGGGTAGCGTAAGCTCTCCCGCCACAGCCAGACAGGCGTTGGCAGTTGGTGCGTTGAGCCTGGAGACGGGCGAAGTTGCCAGCTACAGTTCTCAAGGTCCCACCGATGACTCGCGGCTGAAGCCAGACGTTGTGGCTCCAGCCGGCATGGCCACCGCAGTTTATCCAAACGGGTTTGAGGGAACATCGGCGTCCACACCATTTGTCAGCGGCTTCGCAGCCGACATCGCCAGCCAGGACCGCTCGTTGCGTGGCGTGCGTTTGCGCGAAGCCGTGCGCCAGTCCGTGGCCAAGCTGGGTGAACCGTCCCCAAACAATGTGTATGGCTATGGCTTTGTCCGGTCAGCCGGAGAAGGTGAGATCTCCAGTGGCGGTGAAACGGCAGGACTGCTGGCCGCCTGGGGTGGGCCGATGCCGGACAAGATGCTGGCCGCGTTGTTCGAGCGCGCCTCTGAACGTTGGCCGCTTTCCGGAAAGCTGGTCACCGGCCGCGACTCCTACCACACTGGCGATGGTCTCAAAATCGGTGTGCGCGTCGATCAGGAAAGCGCCGTGCTGGTGCTGGTGCGCAAGGCCAGCGGCGAATTCCGGGCGTTGCCACTGACGCGCGCTGACACTCGTCTTGCCCCGGGCCGCAGCTATCTGGTTCCCAGTGGCGAGGAGAGCCTTTCACTTGGTACGGAAATGCTGGGCCGGCATGAGTTGCTGATGATTATGGCGCCGCAGCCGCTGGATTGGCGCCGTTGGCTCGATGCCAGCGCGCCGGTCGGCGTCGCGCGCGCCACGTTTGAAGTGATCCCGTGAGGTTTCTGTGTAATGTTGGCCCTCCGGCTGTCCTGTATGTCCAGAACCTATGAACGGGACCGCCCAGGTATGCGGCCGAAAGGAAAGTCTGCCATGAATTGCTTGTTCCACTATCTTGCGCCTGTGGCGATGTCCATCGCACTGACCGCGGGCGTCCCGCTGGGCGCGCAGCCGCCGGAGTCCGGCGACATCACCGCTCAGCGTCACCACGTGCAGCCGTTTCACGTTATTTATAACCTCACCTTGGTGCGCGACGGCCGGCGGATTGAGGTTTCGCCCTCGCACGTATTCCGGAACGGTGACCAGGTGGCGCTGCGGCTGCGCTCCAGCCGCGACGCCTTTGTCTACGTCTTCAACCGGACCATCTCCGGTGATCCTGACGAGGTGGGCGCCCGCTCACTGGTCCTTCAGGACGAGGTGCGCAGCAACGGCGCCGACGTGCTGCGTGGTGCGCAACTGATTTACCCCGAACCTGGTCAGGTGGCTCGTGTCCGCGCCAACGCGAGCGCTGCCATTCCGGAGCGCGGTAAGGCGTTGACATTGGCCGATCCGGTGGGCGTCGAAAAGCTCTATGTCGTCGTCTCGCCCAGACCGCTAAATCTTTCCACCCTCGCTGATGCATCCGAAGGCGCCCCCGCGCAGCCGCCTGCCGGAGCACAGAACGATTCCGAAGCCGATGTTGAGGCGCGTCTGTCGCGCTTCATTGCCATTGCCGGCAATACCGACAACTGGATCTCCGGGAACGAGTCGCGCAACATTGTTGAGGTGGATAACACCGGAGCAGTTGTCTCCAATGGACGCACTACTCCGGCCAAGCCCGTTACGAGACCAGCCACGCCAACGGCCGGCAACGGCGGGGCGGTTAATTCCGCCAAAGTTCCCCGTCATCCGGCCTGCTCCGCTGCCAATTGCGCCTCTTGCCCTACGTGCCGCCGCGCCGCACCAAAGCGCGCGGGCGAGCCGATTCTTATCGATGTTTCGTTGGTCCATCGCTCCAACTGACCATTCATCGGTTTGCACCATTTTGCCCGTCCGGCCGTTTGGTCCGGACGGGCTTTTTCTGTAAGTTTCAGCCGCTGGAATTCATAACTCAGCGAAGGAGATCATCACCATGAATAAGACTCGTGCTATCGTTCTGCAGGTTCCGGACCAGGCGCCGGGCGTACTGTTTGCCGACGGACAACAGCTTCAGTTCACGCTCCAGACCCATTGGCGCTGCGCCACCTTGCCTGCGCAGAACATGCCGGTGGATGCCTGGCTCGACGGAGCCGGCAATCTGCTCTACGTCGAGGCGGCCGGCGCCGGTCCGGCAACGGCGGACATTGGCGCTCAAGCCAGCGGACTCATCGAACGGATGGGCCGTTTGCCACTGGGCCTGTCCGTGGCGCTCTGGTTTAGTTGGTTTTTCCTGCCCGTCGTGCGGATCAGCCTGGTCAAGTTGCTCGGCTTGCCGGTTATCTTTTCCTGGACGGCTTGGGAGACGCTGGGCATGTACCGTCGGCCCGATTCGTTTGAGCAGCTCAGCAACTCGATGGCGAGTTCGCATGGCTTTGGCTCAATGTTGGCGCTAGTCGCACTGGCTCTGCCGTTTGTGGTTCCCTTCTGGTCCGATGTCCGTTCGAAGTATCTGAATGCCGGGCCGCTCGCGTTTTTGTTGGGGGCATATCTCAAAACACAGTGGGATGTGGCTCAAGCGCAGCGCACCGCGGCGGAGTTGGCTGCCGGTAATCCTTGGGCGACGAAACTCGCGCAGGAGTTGGGCGGCAAGATCAGCCAAGCCATCTCTCTTGAGTTTGGTTCCTTTGTCATCCTGCTGCTCTGCCTGGCGTTGGCTGTTCTTCCGTTCGTCAGGCGGCCGGCCGGCGGCGCCGTTGCTGTCACCGCCGTATCTGGCCGATAGAGCGCCAGCACATCAGAAGCCTTAGCTGATGACCGCTGTCAAATCGGTGGCATCGAGATAGGACTGAAGGGTGATGTGCTTGGCCGTGTTCAGCCTCACTCGATAGAGATGCGCCGGCCGTGCCAGAGCAGTTCCCGCGCTGGCCGGGCTCCCATTGTTTCGACTATGACAGTCCGTCCGTCAATGCTGAGGCGCGCCTCGTGCGGGACCTCATTGCCATCCGGATCGAGCAGCACCAATGTCGCTGCATTCACGCTGAAGGCGTGCACGGGCGCGCTAAAGTGCAGCACCAACCGGCCCGAACTCTCCCGGTTGACGACCGGATTGCCGCTTTCGCCGGTGCCGGACTCGGCTGGAATCCGCAGACGGATCTCCACGCCGGGTCCGGCCATCAGCGTATATTCGGCGCCGGGCGAAAGAGGAGTGCCCGGCGTCAGGCGATACCAGGCCGGTCCCATCCGTTCAGCCGTTGCTTCGATCCGCGTCGAGCCGTCGCGCAGGCCGAACGGTTCGGCTGGTGGGGCCGCCAGGGGTTCGGCAAAACGGAGATCGGTGTACATGCTGGAGGCCCGTACGGCCGCCAGCACTGGGCTAGACGCCGAAGTGGCCGGCGTCGCGGCCGTCCGGTACGAGACTGAATACCTCTCCAGCAAATAGAGCCCGGACGTGCTGAACGCCGACGAATCCACCGCTATCACAACGGTTGTCGCTGGCAGCCAGGGTGAGGCCGGGGTAATGGTCCAGACTTGGTTGGTGTCGTCGGACGCGAGCGTCACCGGTACCTGGTAACCGTCGTCCGAAACCCGAATGGCATTCCGGAGGCTGGTCTCGTCCATCGGCAGATTGAACTGGAGCGTGATTACCGCGTCCAGCGGTAGCGCCCCCACACTGACCGGTGGCTGAATGCTCTTTACCATCGCCCGATACTCATCGCCGGTGGCCCCCACGGTGTATTCAAAGGAGACCGGTTTCAGCGCGTTGCCCGACAAATCGGTGATATCAGCTGAGAGATCCAGCGTGCCGGTGGTCGATGACGGCAGCGTGAACGATGTTACGATGGTCCGGCCATCGCCCGCCGCAGGCTGGCTAACCTGCACTGATGATTGGGAGGAACCGTTCGCGGAGAAACGGACCGAGTAATAGCCGGGGCTCACCGGCTCGTTGAAGCGGACCAGAAACTCATTCATTCCGGCTGGCAACTGGCTTCCTGGAGCAGGCGTGACGGATTCCACCTGCGGTGGCTCCCGGTCTTCGGAGGCGGCTGTCGTGAAGCTGATGTTGGCGCTCCAGCTTTGCCCGAAGATGTCGCTGAAACGGCCACTGAAGCTGTATTGTGTGCCGGGTTTCCAAGCCGGCGAAGGCTCAATGCGCACCCGGTTTTGATCAAACGTGACCTTTGGCGCGATGGGCGGCGTGGGATAGATCGTGACCCCTGATGAGTAAGTTGAGCTGAGTAATACGGGCCGCGAGAACTCCAGCACTAACGGTGTGTCGACGGCAACGCCCACGCTGCCGGACCGGGGCGAGACTGAGACCAGTTTGAGGTAGGTCGAATCGGACACCCCGTCGGAAGCTATGTTGAAGCTCCAACTGACAGGCGCGGCTTCATTGCCGGAGGCATCCACTATGCCCGCAACCTCCACTTGGTAGGTGGCGCCCGGATGCCAGTTCAATATCGGCGAGAGGGAGAGCGTAGTCGCGGCAACCATCTGCACTTTCACGGGAACCTCCACGCCGCCGCTCGAAACACGCACTCCAGCCGCGCCCATCCGCATCGAGACCGGCTTATTGAACATCGCCACGGCGGAGACATTCCAGGCGACGGTGGAGTCCGGCGCCGGCAGCAGGGAGACCGCCGTAGGCGCTTCGGCATCAGTTGCCGCACTGGTCTGCCACAGGAGCGCTGAAGCCGGGAACGGCAGCCCCGCCCAGTCGGTGAGCCCGCTTACCGAGAGCGACCAGGTGCCGCCGGCCGGCGGCTGGCCGGAGGGCGTAATCCGCAGTGCGGAGCCGCCATCCTCGATGCTCCATGCCACGGCATGGCGGGTCGAGTTCAGCGTGACCACCACGTCGCTGGAGTCGACCGAGCACGGGTTCAGCGGCCGCGCGAACAGAACCCGGAAGGAGAGCGGATCGGATTGGGATGGAACGATGACAGGCAGGCTGGGAATTCCGGCTACGTTCTCGGTGGTGGTGAAGCTCCATTCGATGGCCTCTTCCCGCGCCGTGCCGTCCGTGCTCAAAATGCCGGCCAGCGAGACAGTGTACTGCCGGTTCGCTTCCAGCATCTGGTTTGGCACAACCGTCAGCGTGCGGCTGTCGCTGGCAAGCAGCGTCTGAATGGGAACCGTGCCGTCTGCTGAGCTCAGCGTGATGCCGGCGAGGCTCGATTCGAGCACGGCGCGCTCAAATTTCGCCTGGATGCGGACATTACGCGGCACCTGCGCCGCGTCGACCGCCGGGCTACGGGTCTCCACGACGGGCGGTGTTCCGGACGGCGCGCTCGATGTGAATCCGGCACTCAACAGGTAATAGCTGGGGGCGCCGGTACCGGTAACGGCCGACCCGGTCCAGTCCAGGACATAGGAATAACTCAGTGGCACGCTGATGGTGGTATCCACCGGCCAAGGGCGTTGCGGGACGAAAGAGAGCATCCGGCCGTCGGAGCTGGCCTCAATGCTGCCCTGCACCACGGTCGACCCGATGTTGAGCAGGAAGTCGTACGGTGCCGGTGCCGTGGAAGCAGTCGTAATCCGGTGGAAGAAGACCGGCTTGTTGAATTGGACCCGTAGCGTCGAGGTGCTGGCACCTGTCCCCTTAGGGCTCCAGGAGACCAGTTCCGCTGGCTTGAAATCGGCGCCCGGGCCGGTGTGGAACGTCCAGGCGCAATCCGGCAGCGCGTGCCCGGCCATGTCTTCAAGCCCCTTAAATTCCACCGTATAGACGCTGTTGCCGCGCAGCAGTCCCACTGGGCGAAGCAGCACCAGCATCCCGTTATCGGAGATCTCGGGGACAATCCGGACCGGCTCTCCGTCTAGCGTGACGCGCGGATTCACCGTGAACGGATTCAATACGGTGTGCGCTTCCAGCCAGATTACGCCGTTCAGCGGAACTTCGCCCGCCTCGTCTACTGGTCCCGTTTCGATCCGCCTGGATGTTGGCGTGGAATAGTCGGCCGGGCCAAAACGGACGCTCTGTGTGCCTCCGTCGCTGGTCGACAACTCGATCGAGTAGAGCTTCAGCGCATAGGGCTCCGGCGCGGTCATCCGGAAGATGCGCGGCGTGCGGCGCGACACCGCCGGCAAAATCACCGTCTTCCCATCCGGCAAACCAGACCGGCTGTCCAGCGAGCGCACGGTTGCGCTCTTTACATAATCAGCCGGCACGTCATGGTTGAATTCGATTTCGATCACACCGTCGGACGGCAGTCCCTGGCCCAGGTTCCAACGAACGGCCGAACCGGTTGGAGTGGTCCCGCCCGTCGCTACCATGACGGATTCCGCACCGGCGCGGCCCCAGGGTGCCAGCGACAAGAGGACGAATCCGGACGTCGAGGCCGGCAGCGGGCTCTTGGGGAAGAACGTAAGCGAGGCGCTGTCCGGAGTCCATTCGACACGGCCGCTGAGCACCGTGTTCGATGCGACCACGCGCAAACCCTGCTCGACTAGCGTCCGGTCCATCGGCGTCCAGAAATGGACCACCACCGGCGGATCGTCGATGGCATAGTTGCCATTGCTTGGAATGAAGGCCGAACGGATCAGCGACTGTGTGCCATTGGACGAAGATTCTGCCGCCGCGCCGACAATTACGCGGCCCATGAACGGCTCCAGACGCGCACCCGACTGGCTGCGCACGTCGGCGGTCGCTGTCAGCGTGTACTCGCCGGCCGGGAGGGAGCTGGTGGAAAGCTGCACTTGGCGGGTGGCCGAGTTGTAGCTGGTGGTCATGTCGATTACCACACCGTTGGCGTTTCTAAACAGGATCGTGTTTAAGAAGAGCGTCGAATAGATTACCGGCTGGTTGAACTGCAGCGTAACGGCGATGGCGCCGGAAGGGATGGTTTCGCCGTCGGCGGGCGTCATTCCGGTGATGCGCAAAGCCGGCGCCGCATCGGCGCTCTCTTCGGTCCAGAATGCCCCGTAGCTGCTGGTGGAACTCAGACCCTGGCCGAACAGGTCCGTCACGTTGCAGAGGTTCCAGGAGACGTGCGCGCCCGGAGGCAGCGGCTCGTCCGGCTGGAAGATGGCCCGGACATCCTCCACGCGCCAGCGCCCGGTCACTGTTCCGAAGCTGCCGCTGACCGACGAGCACCCGGAACTGGTGAGGCTCAACGGGTTGGGTGTGCGATTGAAGGTTGCGACAATTTGCGTGTCGCGCGCAACACCGGTGGCATTGACATCTGGGGAGCGGGCATCGACGCGGAAGGCATCGGCCGGCGTGGCGGAATCGGCGTGGAACGACCAGACCACGTCGGCGCCGGTGTTGCCGGCCAGGTCGCGTGGCGCGCGAACCTCCACGCGGTAGTCCAGCCCCGGAGTCAAGATGGCTTTAGGCTGGATGCGGACCACCAGGCCGGACATGGATATCGTGGCCGCTACCTCGTTGGTTGCTTGCCATAGATGGATCTGACCGGCGCGTGGCATCTCGATGGTTTCATCAAACTGGACTGCCGGAACCGCCGCCGGTTGGATGCCGGTGGCCTGGTCTGGAGGAAAAATCGCGACCACCGACGGGGCTCTATCATCCGGGGTTGTGCCAACGGTGAAGGAACTGTAATCCGTCAAGGGCTTGCTTTCTGCGCGGTCGTAGACTGCGCTGCCGAGAATATAGGAGCCCGCGTCGCTGATCTCGGCTTCCATAGTGACGCCATCGTCCAGCAACTGGACCGGCATGTCAGTACCCGTGCCGGAGCGGCGCAGTCGGGGGAGCAGGTAGGGGTTGATGGCCCGGCTGTAGACCCAGCGGAGCTTCGAAACCTTCGGCATTGACGCGGCTGGCGCCAGCACGCGCGAAAACGTGCTGAGCTCAGGTAGCGTCCCGGTCGTGAAGACCAACAGCGGACCCGTGGCCATGTGGCCACCCCACTGGTCGTAGAGAGCATTCACGCTGAGCGTATAGCGCCGGTTACCGCGCAGCAGCACCTGGGGGCGCAAAATCAGGGCGTTACGTGACTCAACAGCCTCTACTTTCAGCGCCACGCTGGCCTCGCCGTCGCTCGAAAGCGTCAATCCGCCGTCGGTGGGCAGGATCACCGGACGGTCGAAGGAGAGGGTAATGGCGGTGTTAGTTGGCACGCCGGTTTCGGCATTGGCGGGAACGGAACCCGACAGCTTGGCGCCGTCCTTGGGCGCCACGGGATAGCTGGTAAAGACAAAATCGGGGCCGGGCGGCACGCCCGCATTCCCACACAGATCGGACGGCAGGGCGCCCGGGAAGTAGACGCGAAAGACCCTGCCCGCCGGGAGTGTCGTGTAGTAGTTGAAGAAAAGCGAGACCGTGGTCGCATCCAGAAGATTGACGGTTGACGAGTAGACGGCGTTGGAGCTCAGATCCACTATCCGGGGCGCAGCCGAAGCGAGCGAAACCGGGTTCAGCGGTTTGGAGAACTTCAGTTGGACTGGCCCGTTGAATCCCGGGCTGTCTTCCAGGTTGCCTGGCGAGGAGGACACCATTTGCGGCGGAGTCGTATCGGTCGCCGTGCCGGTGATGAACGTGGCGACCGATGGGGTGAAGGTGGAGTAGACGACTGTAATGGTGTAGGAGGTGTTGGGCTGCAACGCTTGCGCCGGCGTGAAGACAATCCACGAGTCGCTGAACTCGGTCTTGCCGGCGATGACCTGTCCTTTGGCGGTCAAGGTCAGCGGCGCGCTAGAGTCCTTGGCATAGCCGGTCGTGTGAACAAGAAGTTTAGTGTTTAGAGCCACGCCGCTACCGGACGGATAGATATAATCGGACGCTGGCGTTGCCGCGCCATACAGGGCCGTCAGTCCGAAAAGCCCAAGCGTGATCAATCGTTGCGCTTTCATTGGACCCTCGCCATGCGGGCGGCGTTCAGGCGACGGAACGGCAGCAGGCGGCCGTTGGCTTCTGGAACACGCTCCAGGTTGAGGTGGAGTTCGCCGGCAGTGCTGCTTTCGTCTAGAACCACGAGGAATTCACGGTCGTCGGTGGTGCGGCTGGTCTGCGAACTCACCGGCGCACCGCCGATGTCCAGACTGAGGCCGTGGACGGCCAGCGGACTGACCGGCCGGGTGAAGCGCACGCGCACCGCGCGGCGGCCTTCGCATTCGGTCTCGATCACCGATTCGACGTCAGCCGAAACCTCGGCCGGGGTGGCGCGGAACGTCATCTCCTGGCCGGCGAAGGTGCGGCCGTCCACGTCACGGAGTGCGGCGCCAGCGGTCAACGCATACTCGGCGCCCACTTCGAGCGGTTCGGACGGACGGAATTGGACAATCCGGCCATCGCGCAGTGAGACTTCGCCTGCAACCACGCGGGAGCCGCGGCGCAGCCAGACCGAGTCGCTGTTCACAGACGTCGAATCCAGCTCGGCGTTGAGCTCGAATTCGAGCGTCGCATCAACCGGCGCCGTGCTGGAGAAGCCGCGCTGCGCCAGTTCCAGCGAAGTCGTCGAGGGTGTGGAGGCAATGAAGAAGTGGAGCGGCCAGTTGGAGTTGGGCGTGAAGAACACACCGGTGGTGTCCTGCGCGGTCCCGAGCACGAAGACCTTCACCGAAGCTGAGGCCTGGAACGCATTCCAGGGGGTGAAGCGATAGGTGCGGCCACCTTCGAGCACCTCCATTCCACCCGGTTTATTCTGCCCGTTTTCGGTGACGTGAAACGCCGCCAGTACGGAACCGGAATCCATGGCGCGGTCGAAGCGAGTCGTGATGCTGGTATTGGCGGGCGCCAAACTTATATTGGCGGGCTCGGTCATCGTGGCCGACGGTGGGCCCCACTGAGCATCCTCGCCGACGGTGTATTCCAGCACAAACGGCGTAATCGGATTGTCGGCGTTGTCCCGGATGTCGGAGGTGCCGACGATGGAAACAGTGGTGCCGGCCTTCGGCAGCAGCGTGTAAGTCACGGTACGGTAATCCTGGCTGAGGACGCCCGAAGGTGTGGCCTTGTCGGCGCCATAGAAGACCTGTAGCCCGGTGCTGGGCAACATGACCGGCTCGGAGAAGTGCAGAACCACCGTGGCCTTGCCGCCGGGGATGGTAGAGCCCGAGGCCGGCTCAACCGATTCGAGCACCGGCGCCACCGTGTCCGTGGACGCGGCGGTGTAGAAGCTGACGTTCGCCGAAGTCTGTATCTTGGTGCCGGTCCAGGAAATGAATGGCGCCACCCCGTAGGAGTTCGACGAACTCAGATAGTACGAGATCTTGGCCGCGGCTGGCCAGGCCGGTTTAGGCGTCATGATCAGCGATGATCCACTCACACTTGTGGTTGAGCTGAACGGCATGGCGCGGCTGGAACTGGGTGTGGATAGCTGAAACGTCATCGGCGCCAGCGGTAGGTTGAAATTGAACGTCCAGGGCGTGTTGGTACTCACGCCCGCCTCGCCGTCAGCTGGGGATGACGAAACCAGTTTCAGGTAGCTCGTGTCGTTGGCCGAAGCCGTTTCAAATGTTGAGCTCAACGGTGCAATCTCGTTGTCGAAGGAGTCTCGGAAGCCGTCGACTTCGATCCGGTAGCGCCGGCCCGCCTTCAGGCTCCGCTGAACTGTGATCAGGTTGGTCGTGGTGTAACCCTGGAATGCGTTGCCCAACGTCGCGGATACCTGCGTATCGTCTTCGTAGAGCCGTACTGCCGGCTTAGCAACGGGCGACCGGCTGAACATCACCGACATGTTTACGTTCAGCGGCACTCCGGTTGAGCCGTCGGCCGGCACAATCCGCACCTGAATTGGGCTCTCGTCGGGTGTGTTGGTCGCGGTGAAGCTGTAGCTGGTTGACGAAACCGAGCCACCGGCTGCGCCACTCACGCCCGGCTGCAACATGTATGTAGTGCCAGGGGTTAGCGACTGGCGCGGAGTAATGGTGATCTGGGTGCGCTCGTTGTTCCAGGTGGCATTGACTGGGACAGCCACGGTGTAGCCTGTCCCGCCGCGCATGTCGCTCCATGTCAGAATCTGTGGCGAATCCACTAGTGGAGTGATGTCGACTGGCCGGGAGTACTGAACCGTAATCGGCTCGGAAGCCGACCGTGAGCGGTAGGCGGCGGTAGTGTTGGGTTCGGCTAGGATCTCTCCGGTGGAGAAGGAGATGGCGACCCGGTCGGCCATCGCGTTGCCCGACGCATCTTGCACTCCTTCGATTACCAGTTGGTAGTTGGTGTTCGGCGAAAGCAGATACGGCGGATTCAGAACCACTCGGTTGCCGCTTGACGATTTAATGGACAGCGGTATATCGCCGCTATCGGCCACCAGGCGGACCGAGCGCAGCGCCTCGGCGCCCAGCGGCTCGCTGAACAACAGCGCAAAAGTGGAGTTCAGCGGCAGACCGCTTTGGCCGTCGCTGATGGAGGCAACCCGAAATTCCGGCGCACTCCGGTCGGGCGCGAAGCCGGCCTGCACCGAGAGTGAGGAGTCCGACGAGCTGTTGCCGGTCCAGTCATAAACTTGCGGCGACAGGTCGCTGTAGCTTTCACCGCGCTTCCATCCGCCGACCGGCATTATATAGATCGACTTCAGGTCTGCACTCACGCTCCAGGTTATCTGGCTGCCGTAATAGAGGTTGGCAAATCCGTCGCTGAAGGCCGCGTCGATCGCTTTGTCGTAGGTAAGCACCAGATTGACCTGCGGGTCGAAGAACGAGTTGGCGTTCGTGTAGAGCCGTTTGGGCGCGGTCGTATCGATCGAATCGCCGGTGACAAAGGACCATGAAACAGCAGCGATAGCGTTGCCGGCGCGGTCTTCCAGGCCGGACAGGGTGACGTCAATCTTTGCGTTCGCTGGTAGCATGGCCAGCGGCACCAGGGTCAGCCGTGCGCCGGGCGCCGGTTCGGTCACGGAAAACGGAATATCTACGCCGCCGGAACTCAGCTTCACCGTCGCGGAGTTAACGCTTATTTCATTCAACTGGGCGGAGAAGACCGCCGAGATGCGAGCGTTCAGCCCGATGCCCGTGCTGCCGTCGAGCGGCGAGTTGTAGAGCAGTTTCGCCGAAGGTGCCTGGGCCGCCGTGGTGGCGCCGGACCACGTGAAGCTCAGCGTCGAATCGCTCTTGGATACGACGGCCAACCGGTCGTTCGTCGGCAGCGCCGTGCGCGGTACCAATCGCAGCACGTTCGGCCGCGGGTGCAACTCATCAGAAGCCACGTCGACCCTCTGCCAACTGCCGGTCTGGAGCTTCAGCGGTCCCGGCCCATCCGGCAGGGCCTGATTGAACTCGATATCGATCACGGCGTCCGCCGGGTGAGGATTGTGCAGCGAAGTGCGTACCACGGCCAGCGTGGATGGCGTCGCGGCGGCCGTACTGAAGGAATATCCGTAGGTGATGTTCAGCACCGGCTCCACCTGTTTGAGTTGAATCGTCCGGCCCGCCGGCAACGGCGCATCCGGCTGAAATGCCGCGAGACGGCCGTCGGAGGAAAACCGCCAGATCCCACTGATGCGGCTGTCGCTGGTTACCAGCCAGATTCCGCGCTGGAACTGGGCCGGGTCCACCGCGGCCGATAGGTAGAGCGTGAACTGGGTACGCACGTCGACGTTTTGGCTATTCGGGGTTGGCCAGAACCGCGTGATGGACGGCAGGGTGTCGGACACCCAAGTGGAGCCGGCGATGTAGCGCGCCGTGAATGCCTTGGCCGGATTGCCGGAGAGATCCGTCAGCCCTGATGTCACCACTAGGCTGAACAGTGTCACCGGATACTTCACCCCGTAGGTAGACGGGAACGGAACTACCGTGGCCGTCTGCCGGTCGTCGCTCCAATAGATGGTGGGGGACATATTGTAGCCCTGCATGACGGCAGTCAGCCCGCCGTCCATCTGGGTGGCGTTCAGCATCGGCTTGGAGAACGTCACATGGATGGGCTGGTCGGAATTCAAGGTGGTCAGTTCGGCGGGCGAGATGGATGTCACTTCCGGCCGGTCGGTATCGCCGTTGGTGGCGGCTTGGAACTTCGCTGAATAGCTGACTGTGCGCGCCCAACGATCCTCTCCGGACACCGACAGGGTGATGTCGCGATTCCCCGGCCAGGCGAGCCGCGGCACAATCCGGACTGTTGAGCCGGAGATTTCGTAGCGCACTGGATGTGAAAAGCTCAGCGGTAAATCGTATTGCCGGGCCACCGTCACTTTCGCGCTCGCCGTGGTTTTGCCGGCCTTGAGCGGCTGGTTGAACTCCAGCGTGATGGGGTCGAACGGCCCCGGGGTGCCCGAATCCAGGCTCGAACTCACCAGCTTGGGATAGGTAGAGGGCGCCGTTGAATTGGCGGCAGTGCGGAACTGAATGGTCCGGCTTGGCATCAGATTGCCGGCCATGTCAACCACGCCCGTCAGTTCAACCTGGTAGGTAGTGGAGGACTCCAGGGGCGCCTTAGGCGCGAATTCAAGCGTCCATGTTGCCGGGTAGTCTGGGGCAGGGGCGAAGACGGTGAACTGTCCGGGAATCTCAACGCCTTCGCGGGTCAGACGTACGGCCGTGGCGGGTGTAGACAGCCCCACAGGTTCGTTGAGGAGGAACCGGAGTGTCGTGTTGACCGGTACGCTGTCGTCGCCATCGCTTGGCGTGCTACCCTCCAGCGTTGGAGGTTCTAAGTCGCTCTGCTCGGAGGTGAGGAACGACCAGCGGGGCGAAAGCGTCGCTCCACTGCAATCGAATATTGAGGAGAGGTTTACCAAGACCGACGCCAGCGCCGGAAACGGCTCGGCGGCGCTCAACACAAGCGTCCGGTTGTCGTCCTGAAGACGCGCGGTTACGGCCTGTTCGCGGCTATTTGTGCTGTCGCCCGAGGCTACCGAGACCTTTTTTACCATCAGCGGCACGAACGCTGGCATCCGGCGCGACGAACGGTAGACGATCTGAGAGTTGGTCGCGACGACCACGCTCTGCGGGCCGGCAATCGACGAGGCAGCCGATGCCGCCTCGGGCCCGGACGCGGTGGTGAATTCGCTCGCGCTCTCCGTGCTGACGGGAACGCCATTGGTATCCAACTGCTTCGTCGTGATCCGCACACGATACGTCGTGTTCGGTAACAGCGTGAAGTCGGTCAGCCGGATCAGCGCACCGGAGGATTGGGCCGAGACGCGGACCGCTTCGCCGCGTGCCTCCACCACGATGCCACCATTTTGCGACGACTGCGTGTCCATCGCCCGGTCGAACAGAATCTGAACTGCGGCGTCGGTCGCCACGTTCGATTCCGCCGCGCCAGGGTACGTGCCGAGCACCTGCGGGCCACTCTGGCCCGCCACCAGCGTGGTCAGGTACCGCACCGAAGCCGCAGCGTCGGCGCCCGTGTTGTTATTCAGATCGCGCACGTTGGCCGGCGAGTAGGCGAGCACCACCACCGGAGCGATCTGATACTCGTACTGCGGCCGGACTTCGATCCCCTGGCGGTCGTCCGTCAACCGCGCGTTGGCGGTTAGCGGCGTCCCGAGCCCGTTGTAGACGTCCACAACGCCGGAGGCCTTCAGCAGCGGCTTGTCGAATCGGACAATAAACGGACCGTAGGGGCTGATATCCTTAGCGGCTGGTTCGGGGCTGATGGAGACCAGGCGCGGACCCGCCGTGTCGGAGTCCGTGCCCGTAGTGAAGCTGAAACTTAGGGATTTCGTACCACAACTGGCTGCCACGGTATAGGTGGTCAACGGCTCCAGCGTCGATGCCGGAGTGAAATACTGCTCCGAGTATGCGCTGTCGTAGTCGCTGTAATACTGCGACAGGTATTGTGATTTCCCGCCGCTCGGCGTCAGCGTATAGCTGTAACACCCTACTCCGGATGATTTGTCCAGGCGCACCATGATGAGCGCGTTTCTGGCGACGCTGGTCGCGCCGGCGGCCGGATACTCGCTCAATACGAAACTTGGGACCGACTGCCCAAAAGCTAAGACCGGAAGAAAAAGGGCGGAAAACAGACCACAACACGGCACAGAATTCATGGCACTACCAACCAAAATCGCAACCTGACGGAAAATCGCGACCGCCGGCAGCGTGTGAGATGCTCGCATTTTATCAGACCATGACCTGGAAAGCGTGCCCGTCGTTCACCGTAAATCTTGTAATAATATGGCCGTTTTCGGCTCCGCGGCCAGCCGGTTCGCTGGCCGGCGACAGCCATGGCGATGGCGAGGTCGGCCGCCTAGCCGGAGCGCGGCCTGCGCTTTGAGAAGTCTGCGGCGGGATATCATTAGCATTTCGGCGGTACGGCGGCCCATCTCGGATTTCGGCTGGTCCACGGTACGGCCAGATGTTCGGTGAAGTGCATGTTGTCGAAACCGACCGCCGAAACCTCCAGCGGTACACGCACGCCGAGAACGGCCAAGTGCTTGAGTACAATCAAGGCGATGTTGTCATTGCCGGTGAACAGCGCTGTCGCGCGGTCCGGTCCGGTCAGCAACCGTTCGAGCGTTGCCGGGCTTCCGCATCCTGGCTTGCGCCGTAGTTGATAACCAGCGGCATTATCCCGCGTTGTCGTGCTACTGCTGCCGGCTGGAGATTATCGGTTACAAGTGGAGCACCCGGGCTTCAAACGTTTCTCCCGTTCGCAGCTGCGACTCAGCACAGATCAGAAGATGAGCATCAGCGTGAAGCTGAAAACAGGTGACCTGAAGGAGACCATTCAGGTGACCAGCGAGGCGTCACTGCTTGAGTCGACTGTCTCGGCGGTAGGCTAGGCGGTGAACAACAAGCACGTTGTTGACCTGCCGTTGTCTAACCGCAATCTGTTGCAGTTGAACAACCTGGTGGCGGGCGTAAACGACTTCGGCTCCGAAGTCGCGCCGGCGACGTCGGGCTCGGTGGCCTTTGGCCGCTGGAGCGCCAACGGAGGCATGACCAATAAATTCATGCTCGACGGCGCCACGGCCATTCTGGCCAACATGAACGCGGCCTCAAAACCACCACGCGGTCAGCACCGGGAAGATCAGGACAGTCGCCCAGTCCATCATTCCACTCAGAAAGGGGAGGTGACACTGCCACGGCATGACGGCTTCACGTCCGTGCGGCACGCCGCGCTCACAGGCCGGAAACTACGATGGTGTCGATAGTGATCAGCGTTTCTCAAAGATAGGTGGTGAGCGAGTTCAAAGAGTGACCGGTTAGACTGCCCCAGGTAGAAGAGCGAGATCAGACACAAAATGTTGACGACTGGATTGCTACGAACCCGCCGGCCAGATCTGCCAATCGCCACTTCATCTGGCTGGGGTAGGCCGGATGGCGGCCCGCTGCAGGATAACGGCATTTTGTGAATACCCCAAAGAAAGGCCGGGAACGCGGGGTGAGAAGGATGGCGAACTGAGCCAATGCGAACAAGGCAAAGACGAGGATGAATCTAACTGGCGTTCGCTGTAGTGGCGCTTCCATTCGTGCGATCTCGTCGTGGAACTCCATCTCGGGAAACGCCGTCCCCGATCCGGCCGTTTTCCCAGCTCGAAGCGTGTCTCTGCTGGAAAACACAAGCCTATCATGGGTAGCGAAAACTGCTGCGCGGATCGTTCGGATCAGGTCCAATGATGAGAGTACGCGAGCGTCGGCACGCCGCATTATGCGTGTCTGAACACTCGCGAGAGTGACACCCGAACCAGACAACTTGAGACCCTGCGCTCCATGCTAGGCCAGGTATTCGGCTGGTATCTTATACTAGGTTCTCGAAATCGTCTCATGCAGTCCACTCCTGTCAGCGGGAAGACGCTCGCATCACCTAGGCGCGCCGGTGAAACAGGTGCGTGGCGGGCGATGTGGCAAGAACTGCGCACCGCGGAGTGGACCAAAAACCTGCTGGTTTTCGTCCCGTTGGTCTGCGCCCACCGGTTCCACGATGGAGGGGAGTGGCTTGGCGCAGCAGGTGCTTTTGCAGCGCTCTCACTGGCCGCCTCCGCGCAGTATGCAGTGAACGACATTGTCGACGCGCGCGCCGACCGGCGACATCCGGAAAAATGCCGCCGTCCCGTAGCTAGTGGTGCGTTGAGCACGGCTGCCGCGCTCAGGCTGGCGGCAGCCATGGCTTTGTCGGCCCTACTGGTGGCCGCTGGCGTCGGAACGGCGTTGCTCGCCTGGGTGGGACTTTACCTGGCGGCCGCGCTGAGCTACTCGCTGCTGGTAAAACGTTTTGCCGTGGCGGACGTGGTACTGCTGGCCGGGCTCTACACGCTGCGAATCTTTGCCGGCGGCGCCGCCTCGCGTGTCCCCATTTCTTCCTGGCTGGCGCTGTTTTCGGCTACGGTTTTCACCAGTCTGGCCTTGATGCAGCGTTTCCAGGATGCGCGCGAAGCCGTCCCCACGCGGCCGTACGCCACACGTCACGCAACCGGACTGGCCATCGCAGGTACTGCGTTTAGCGTATTGGCGGTTCTGGTGTTCGCACTTTACGTCCGGCATTCCGGCATTAGAACGCTCTATCGCCATCCGTTCTGGTTGTGGCCGCTGTGTCTGCTGTGGGCCGTCTGGCTGGGCCGGCTCTGGATGGGTGCCTGGCGCGGAGCGTGGTGTGGTAAACCGCTTGCGTTTGTCCTGCGGGACGTTTCAAGTTACGTGTTGCTGGCCTGTGGCTTGGCCTCCATCGGGATGGCCCTATGACGGATTTCTTCGCCGCATATCTGGCCCAGGGGCCGGTCTTTGCAGCCTTGCTGCGCGGTGCCGAAGGCAAGCTGATGGAGAGCGCCACACCACTGGCCGAACCGGCGCTGGACCTGGGCTGTGGCGATGGTTTCTTCTCCTCGCTCCTTAACCGGCCGGGAGTTTTCGTCGGTGTCGATCCGGACCGGCATTCACTGCGGCGCGCCGCCAGCGGTGGCGCCTATTCCGGCCTCGTGCGCGGCTCGGCCACGGCGCTGCCATTCCGTCACTCAGCGTTCGGTACGGTCATCGCGAACTC
Organism: uncultured Candidatus Solibacter sp.; assembly: GCA_964478395.1. Lineage (GTDB taxonomy): Bacteria > Acidobacteriota > Terriglobia > Bryobacterales > Bryobacteraceae > Paludibaculum. The sequence continues at coordinate 22,364 of CAYZIX010000012.1, read as the reverse complement.
GGTGCTGGAACACATCCCTGACGTGGATGCCGCCATCGGTGAAATCGCGCGTGTGCTGCGGCCGGGCGGCCGGCTGCTCATTACCGCGCCCAGCCAGCATTTCAGCACGCTGCTTGGCGGCGCACACTGTTTCCACCGCCTGGGTTTTCCGCGCCTGGCCGGCGCTTACGGCCGCTGGTTCAACTGGCACTCGCGCCACTTTCACACTGATAGCGCAGAGACTTGGAGCGAGCGGCTCCAACGTGCCGGCTTGAGCGTTGCACGGGCGCACTACTATTTTCCCGCGCCCGCCATGCGAGCCTTCGACTTGGCGCATTACCTGAGCCTCGGGCGCCTGGTGAGCCGCAAGTTGACGGGACATTGGGTGCTGGCGCCCGCGGCCAGCCTGAACCCGCTCTACGCGCGTCTGTGGCGGCGCCACGCCGACCCGGCACCGGTGGAAACAGGCGGGTGCATCTTCATCGAAGCCAGAAAGGGCGTGAACATTGGCTGAAGTGCTAATCACGGGCGGCGCCGGATTCATCGGATCGAACCTCGCAGCTCGGTTGCTCGAGGAAGGCCACCACGTCACGATTCTCGACAATCTTTCGCGCGCGGGTTCGGAAGCGAACCTGGCATGGCTGCGCAGTTGTTTCGCCGCGCTTCGTTTGATCCGGGCCGATGTATCCGACAGGGAAGCCGTACGGCGGGCCGTCGCAGGCATGGAGCGGATCTATCATCTGGCCGGACAGACGGCCGTTACCGCGTCAGTCGACGATCCGCTCGGCGATTTTCGCGCGAACGCGCAAGGCACGCTGGAACTGCTCGAAGCAGCACGGCAGGGTGGGGATAACCCGATTTTCGTTTACGCGAGCACGAACAAGGTTTACGGAGGGCTGGGTACCGCACGTGTTGAAAAGGCCGGCGGCCGCTACCGGCTAGCAGATCTCCCAGACGGTGTGCCGGAAACGTTTCCGCTCGATTTCGGCTCGCCCTATGGATGTTCGAAGGGCTGTGGCGACCAATACACGCGCGATTATTTCCGCATCTACGGCCTGCGCACCATAGTGATGCGGCAGAGTTGCATATACGGCGCGCGGCAATTTGGACTGGTGGGCCAGGGCTGGCTGGCGTGGTTCATGCAATCGGCACTGGCCGGCCGCGCACTACGCGTCTTTGGCGATGGTGGGCAGGTCCGCGACGTGCTCTACGTCGACGACCTGCTGGACGCGTACGAAGCTGCTGTCACCCGCATCGACGCAACGGCAGGCGAGGTATTCAACGTAGGCGGCGGACCGGAGAATGCGATTGCGGTCTGGAACGACGTTGAGCCGCTGCTTGCGGAATTGGCCGGACGTCCGATAGAAGTCTCGTTCGCCGGATGGCGGCCGTGCGATCAGCGGGTCTACGTCTCCGATACGCGCAAGCTGAAACGGCTGGCGGAGTGGCGGCCGAAGACCGGTTGGCGGGAAGGAATCCACCGCTTGGGTGGCTGGGTGCGCGACAACCGGGAGTTATTCGGAGCATGAGGATTCTCTGCCCAATGACGTATTACCGCCCATACGTCAGCGGGCCGATTATCTACATGGAGACATTGGGCGCCGAACTGCGCCGGCGCGGCCACGAAGTGACGTTCCTGACCTCGCACCACGATGCGGTCACGCCCTCCGCGCCGGCCGGCATTCGCGTGCAGCGTGTGCCTGTTTGGGGCCGGCTCTCCAAGGGAGTTATCATGCCCGGCTTTCTGCCGCAGGCCGCCCGGTTGCTGCGCGAACACGATGTGATGCTCATCCAGGTGCCGCAACTGGAGGCGCCGCTGCTGGCCGCGCTCGCCCGCGCGACAGGCAAACCCGTTGCGCTGACCTGGCATTGCGATGTTCAGATGCCTTCTGACGTGGTGAACGGCATCATCGGCGCCGCCATGCACGCGGGCGCCTGGACTGCGGCGCGCCTGGCTCACCGCATCATCGCCTACACGGAAGACTACGCCCGGAACAGCCCGGTAATGAGCCGGTTTCTGGAGAAGGTGGAGGTGGTTCCACCGCCGGTGGATATCCCCACCGCCACGCCTGAGGCGCGCATACGGTTTCGCCGCCAGCATGGGCTGGAAGGCCGCCGCGTGATCGGTATTTGCGGCCGCCTGTCGGCCGAGAAGGGTTTCGAGCGCCTGCTGGACGCTCTGCCGGCCGTTGCGGCGGAGTTCCCGGAGGTTATGGTGCTACACGCGGGCGAGGCACAGGCGGTAGCGGGTGAGGCGGGCTACCGCGACGCACTTGTCCCCAGGCTCGCGCGCGAGACCGCGCGCTGGAAGACGCTGGGCCTGCTCAACCGCGAAGAGCTGGCCGCATTCTTCTCGTCCTGTGACGTCACGGTGTTGCCCAGCCTGAACCGGACCGAGAGTTTCGGGCTGGTACAGGTGGAGTCCATGCTTTGTGGCACGCCGGTGGTGGCCAGCGCGCTGGCCGGAGTGCGTGTGCCGGTAATGACTACCGGAATGGGCCGGACTGTGCCGCCGGGCAATGTGGAAGCGTTGGCGGCAGCACTCTGCGAAGTGCTTGGAAACACGGCTGAATTCAGGCGCCCGCGTGTCGAAATTGAAACACATTATTCTATAAGCGTGACGGCCGACGGCTACGAACGGCTGCTCGACAGGATCGCCGCCCGGAACGCAGTTGCATAGAGCGGCAAGAACTTATATGCTTTTTCAAGCCTGAGATTACGCGATGGGAGAGATTCATCAGCAATGAAACGCCAGGTTGGTGCGCTGGTCCGAGTGCTTTCCGTAACGGGTTGGCTGGCCTGCACTGTTTCACTCCCTGTGTCCGCCCAAGCAGGACCTACTCCCACGCCAACGACCACTCCCACACCAACGACCACCCCCACACCAACGACCACCCCCACACCAACGACCACCCCCACACCAACGACCACTCCCACCGCGGGACCGACGGTGACACCGACGGCAACTCCGACTGGCAGTCCTAGTGCGACTCCGACGGCGGTGCCAACGGGTAATCCGACGCCGACATCTTCGCCGACGCCAACGCCAGTGGCTACTCCGTTGGGAGCGCCGCCATCGCTCGTGTTGATGCTGCTGAGCCTTGGCGGTGTGGGTATGTACCAGTTGAAGGGCCGCATCCGCCGCAGTTGAGAAGTGAGCGAGTGTCAGTATCCGGCCAGCCGGTAGATGCGCGTGGCCCCGCTCTTGAACACGGTATTCCAGTAGCGTCCTACCCCGGTCTGAAATTTCCCAATTCCGGGCTCCGGTGTGCAGGCGCGTTCCAGTCCACCTACGATCACGTACTCGGCTCCGTAGCGGCGTAGCAATTCGTCCGCGCGCGAGGCATTCGGAGTGCTGTAGATCTCCTGGATGTCAGCAATGCGGCGTTCGACGCGTCCGGCGTTCTGCACGCCCATCTGCTGGCGCAGGTGCCAGTCCCAGCCAACGATGGTTGGCAGCCCGGTATGGCTGGAGATACGGCTGCCCCAGCCGTATAGTACCGGGTAGGTGTTGGCTTCGGCGATAACGGGCGTTCCTGGAACGTGGGCGCGGAGCCAGTCAATGGCTTGGCGGTCCTCCGCGAGTGGAAATTCGTGCCCGCACTGGCTATGACGTGCCGCCGTCATGTATTCCATGCCGTTCCAGGTCGGGGATATCTGGACAAAGCGGTCCCGCAGGCGAAACAGCGGGGCCGAGAGAGGATAAGCCAAGGCTGTTGCTGCGGCAACGGCAACAATCCCCTGCCGCAAACGCGCCCGCTCTAATGAACCGGCGGCCACTGCGGCCGCCAGACCGAGTAACAGCCAGGCCTGGAAGCCGAACTTGAAGGACGTGTTCATGCGGGCAATGTCTCCGCGCAACACAATCAATTCGACTGCCACGGTCAGCAGGAAACCCGCTGCAGCGATGACGGCGGCAAACCGCCGGATGCGGCCAAGCGCGATGGCCAGCAGAAAAACGCCATAAACCACGAAGTAGTCCCTCACACTTGTGCGCGGGCCGTTCCACCAGTCGAACTGCCCGTAGCCGCTGGCGAACCAGTGGTGGTAAGGGAAGAAGGCCAGCCGTGCGAGAATCAGCACGCCAGCACACAGAAACACCGCACGGACGCCCGGCCGCGTGAACCACAGCGCGGCCGCCAGTAGTAGCGCCATCATTGGCAGATCCCACGGATTGCTTGCCCACAGGGCGCCGCAGCAGAGCGCGACGAGTGCCAGCGCCGTGCGTCGCACGCCACTCGAAAGAGAAACCAGCAGGCCGAGTGCGAGAACCCCGATTGGCAGCGCCATGGCATGCGCATGCAGGTCACCGAACAGATAAGTGAAAAATGGGAACTCCGTGATGGGCGGCACGGCGCCGGGTGGTGCGCCGATTGCGCGTGAAGCGGAGAAATAGCCTTCTCCGTAAGGCAGCGTTGAGCCATGGAACCAGGCGAACAGGACGGAAACCTGCTTAAGATTGCCCAAAATAAGCACAAATAGTGGACCGAGCACGGCCCATTTGCGCCGTTGGGGCGGCAAGAGCGCGGCCGTCACGCTGTAAAGGCCGGCCGCCACTAGCGCGAACAACGTGGCCAGCGCCAGGTTCCAGCCGGTTTCCGGCTGGATGCCGCAGCCCTTCATCAGCGCAGCCAGCGGGACGAAGCCGAAATAGTAATAGTTGATGTATCCGCCCGAAAACCAAGGGTTCTGGGGCGGGAAGTGGTCCGTGCGCAGGATGGCATTCAGGTAGGCGAAATCCATCGGTTTCTCGCCTCCGCGTCCCGGGTGCCAGAGATCCGGATTGCCCATGCGCAGCGCACCCATCAAGGCGAACGCGGCGAGGAAAACCAGATCCACCACCAGCAGCAGCCGCCAATTCTCCTTGACGAACGAAATGTATTCGCGGTGGCCGATCCACGCACACGCCAGCACGGCCGCACAGATCCAGATCCAGAGTGGAGTGAAACGGCCAACCCCTGTGGAGGCCACCAGCCACACCAGCCATCCGGCCAGCAGCAGCCCGAGCGTCTTCGCCAGGCCGTAGCCGCGATCCGGGAAGCCCGGACAGGCGGCCCCGACCAGCGGCGCAACCAGCCAGCCCAATACGAATATGGCAAGCATCCAGGCAACCAGCGGGAAGCGGGCATAGCGCGGCACGGCGCCCGCAACGTGCCTGCGCTCCGGCGGAAGCATCAGGCCGGTGGGCGCCGCGCCGGCCGAGCGAGCGTCGATGGTAACAACGTTATGCCACTCCACGGCGCCCAGCAGAGCTGCGGCGCGGGCATGGCTGTAGCCCGGTGTTTTGCGGAAGATGCGCACTACCGGATGATCGAAAACGCTGAATGCCTCTTCGCCGTGGTCGCCCATCCATGTGCTGAAACGCGCGGCGGGCGCGAAGCCCAGCGCACCATCCGAGAGGGCGCGATAGTAGCGTGCCGCCATTGGGAAACGCGCCGGCAGACGCGGGATGGGAGCCGACAGCCGGTTACTGTTCAGGACAATGTATTCGGTTGCATCCAGCCACTCCAGCGCACGACGGAGCTTCTCTGGTGAATCTTCGTCGAACCAGCTCATTTGGACGGAGCGGTAGGCTGTGTGGGAGCGCCCCGCCAAGTCCAGTGGCAGGGCGTCGTCCCAGTATTCGTACGAGATGGAGCGGCCGGCTGGGACATTGCGGTAGATCCACTCGCTGGCCTGGATGCGCGTGTGAGGCTCGACGTAGATCAGCGCGAATGCCGCCGCCCAGGCAAATGTGAGGCCCGCCACGACAGGCGCCACGCGCGGCGCCCGGCGCACCAGAACCCACGCCGCCAGGACACACAGGCTACCGTAGATGGGCAGGAAGTAGCGCATGGTCATGGCCCATTGCGTGCCGTGATAAGTGAACAGAAGCCCCGTCCACAGCACAGGCAGGAGCAACAAGCGTGCGCGGCCCCGCCCGGCGCGGATTGCCGCCAGCAGCCAGCCGGTCCAGGCCGCCAAGCCGAGGGCGAGTCCCATCCCCCAGATGACAAGATTCGACCACGGAAACCACAGCGGCGTGCGTCCGGCCCATTGGTGGCCGGGCGGAATGTCGGCGGTGCCGGTAGCGTAACGCGAAGACTCGGCCAGGTTAGCCAGCCAGCGGTCCGATGGAGTCAGGCGCCAGAGCTCCGGCCCGCGAAACGCGGTCGGTTCGGCCACGCGAAAGACGGCCAGCGCTACGACGGTGAATAATGCGAAGACGCAGGCCTGTCGTATCAATCCCTGCAAGCGCCACCAGACGGGCCGCCCGGCTCCACGGGCACGGTCGAGAAACACCATCAGGGCCACCGGGAACAGTAATGCGGCCGTGACCTTGCAGGCCAGCGCCAGGCCCAGGCAAAGGCCCGCCCAAAGTGCATCCCATGCTCGCCCGGCGCGGCGGTAATGAGCAATTGAGACCAGCGCGGCGGCGAGAAAGTAATTGGCGGCCGGGTCCACTACGAAGAAGTGCGCGTGCTGGATGGCGCAGACCGACGCGGCATAGAATGCGGCCGCGTAGAGCGCCGTGCGGCGGCCGAGTGCCAGCGCCAACGCCAGATCAAAAACCAGCAGCACGGTCAACAGGTCAAACAGAGCGCTCAGTCCCCGGCCGGTGATGGTCAACGCCTCCATGCCGGTAGCGCCGGTCAGTAGAGAGACGGCCTTCAGCGTGGTGAGCGGTAGGGTGCCGTAGGCGAAGAAAGTCTGGCCCGAATTGCGCGGGTTCAGCGGTGAACGCGCTTCATCAAAATAAAGTGTGGCCGGTTGAGGCCAGCTCAGTTTCTCCGCCGTCATCACCAGGAAACGCTCGTCCGGATGAAGATAGTGGCCGCGGTCCCAGTTGATTCCGGTGAAGCGCAGACAAGCCGCTGCCGCGAAGATCAGCACAAGCCAGAAGGATGTGGAACGGCGCTGAAGAAGTGTTTTCCAGTTACGCATTCAGAATGCGGGAGGCACGGAGCCATGATACTCTCCCGAGGTACGTTAAAATTGGCGACGATGCTGAATCTCATCGCGGTCGGGCTGACGGTCCTGTTGGTGGTTGTGAACCTGGCCGGCCTTAGCCTTGCGACCATGCGATTCATGCGTGGTTATGGCTTGGCGCGAGCCGCCAGCCCGCTGTTGGCCGTGATGCCGTTCTTCCTGTTGGAACACTTCATCGGCCTGGGCCGCCTCGGCTGGTTGTGGCCGCTGACCACTGCCGCCTCGGTTTGGATCATCTGCCGGCGCTTTTCCGAATTAAAAGAAAACCGGGTTACCGAAGCGCTGTTCCTCGCGGGTTTCTTCTACTCATTTATGTGGCGCTTCGCGCGGCCGGACCTTGACGCCGGCAGCGAGAAGATGACCGACCTCGGCTTTATCACTAACTATCTGGCCGGCACACGCCTGCCGCCGGTGGACCGCTGGCTGCCACCCTTCCCGTTCGACGTCTATTACGGGCTTCAATACTATGCGGCCGCCCTGCTGGGGCGCATTTTCGCTGTGGACGCTGGTTTCGCCTACCATCTTTCGCTGTCGGTGATTGTCGGCATCAGCGTGGTGGCAGCCGGCGGCGCGGCGCGCCTGCTGTGCGCGCGGAGCCGGTGGTGGCTGCTGCCGACGGCCGGCTTTCTGCTCGGTGGTACGGGCATTTCGCCGTGGATGTGGCTGTTGCGCTCACACCCGCTGATCTCGGACAGCATGCGCTTCATCGGCGGCTCCGCCACGCCCGGCATGGCGGACACAGCGCTGGGCCGGTGGCTGGTGTCGGTGGCCAATGTGCCAGCCCAGAATGCTCTGGAACTTCCCGCCGAAACGTTCGGCTACCTGGCCTACCTGGGCGACCTGCATCCGCCAATCGCCGGCTTCTACCTGCTGGCGCTGGCCTTGTTCTGCATCGCGATTGCGGAGCGGACCGGCGAGCAGCGCATCGCACCCGCCGTGCTGGCAGCCACGATACCGTTGACGCTGGCGGCCGACGCCTGGAACTTCCCGTTGCAGGCCGCTCTGTTTGGAGCCTGGGTGCTCTACCGTCTGCGCGAACGCCGCACACCGGACTGGTGGGCCTGCGGCGCCGGGATGTTCGCAGCGGCGCTGTCGGTGCTGCCGTTCCTGCAGCGCTTTGGCCTGCGTTCGCTGGATTATGCCACGTCGCTCCGCCTGGTGCCAGCCAACCTGCACACGCATGCGCTGCTCGGGCTATTGCTGGCTTATCCGCTTGTAGCCGTGCTGGCGCTGACACTGGTGCACCGGCGCACCGACCGCCTGGCGCTCTGGCTGGCTGGACTCTGTATCGTGTTGCTGGCCGCGAGTGAGCTGTTCTTTATCGACGACGTCTATTCCGGCAGGTACGAACGCTTCAACACAACTCTGAAATGGTGGCCCTGGATCTACGCCGCCGGGCTGCTGGCGGTGGGTTCACTGAACATCGCCTCGCCGAGTGCCATTCGCCGGCGGCTGACGATCGTGGCCATTTACATTCCGACACTCTTTGTCGCCGACCTGGCCATGCAACTGACGACAGTGCCTCGGAGCCACATCGGCCGCATGAGCGGGGATGCCTGGATCACCGATAACAGCGTGAACAAGGCAATCCTCGAATACCTGCGAGCCGAACCGCAGGGCATTGTGTTGCAGCGGCCCGCGCGCGGTGCATTCACCGAATCGCCCGCGCTGACCATGTTCTCCGGGCAGACCTCATTTCTCGGCTGGCCGTCCCATGAAAACCTGTGGCGCGGCTATCGCCCGGACATCGGCATCCGCGAAAACCAGGTGGCTCGCTTCTATCGCGGCGAACTGGAGGACGCCACCGGCTGGCTGGTACAGAATCATGTCGATCACGTGCTGTGGCTTTATCCGGAAGCTGAACTGCCTCCCGGATCTTTCGACCGGATTCAACTGCAGATCAGCGGGGCTTACTATTGGCGGGAATTCGAGCGGCCGGGTGACCGCCACTGCGGAGTCTGGAGCCGCCGCAACCTATGAGCACGGAGCGCTTGGCCGTGGTCATGCCTGTCTATAACGAGGCTGTGGTGGTCGGGCAGGTGATCGGCGAATGGAGCTCGGCATTCAATGCACTGGGCGTCGAGAGCGAGTGGATTGTGGTGGACGACGGCTCGCGCGACCGAACGCCGGAGGTGCTCGCCACACTGCCGGTGCGTGTGGTGCGCCAGGCCAACGCCGGACACGGCGCAGCCTGCCGTCGCGGCTACCAGGAAGCCTTGGCGGGCGGAGCCGAATGGATCCTGCAGATCGATTCCGACGGCCAGTGCGACCCGGCCTATTTCCCCGCGTTCTGGCAAGCCCGGGCGGAGTATGACTGCGTTTTCGGCCGCCGCTCCACGCGCGCCGACGGGGCCGGGCGCCGCCTGGTTTCGGCCTCCTGTTCCGCAATTGTGGCGGCATTGGCGGGAGTTCCGCCACACGACTTCAACGTGCCCTACCGGTTGATGCGGCGCGCCGCGTTGGAGAAAGCACTGCAACGTCTGCAACCCGAATTCGAGCTGCAAAACGTCGGGTTGACCGTTGCCCTGTTACGCCAGCGCGGCTTGCGCTGGAAGTACTTTTCCATTCACTTCAGGGCACGCACGGGCGGACAAAACAGCCTGAATCTGCGCGGCATCGCTGGCCTGGCGTTACGCATGTTACGGCAACGGGAGGCGTTGCGCGGATGAGCGGGTACATCCTGATTTTGGGCGCCGGCCCGACGGGACTGGGCGTGGCGTGGCGGTTGACAGAACTCGGCTACACGGACTGGCGCCTGCTGGAGGCCAGCACCGAGCCTGGCGGTTTATCCGCGTCGTTCGTCGACGCGCACGGATTTACATGGGACATCGGCGGACATGTCGTCTTCTCCCACTACCCGTATTTCGACACGGTGCTGGATACACTGCTGGCGCCTGAGGAGTGGACTTTCCACGAACGCGCTTCCTGGATCCGCATGCGCGGCACGTTTCTGCCCTATCCGTTCCAGCACAACCTGTGGCGTCTGCCGCAGGATGAACTGGAGGATTGCCTCAGCGGACTGCGAGCGGCACGCGTTAATGGCCAGCCACATGATTTCGCGACTTGGCTGAGAGGGCGCTTCGGCGACGGCATGTGCCGAGCCTTTCTGTTCCCGTATAACGAGAAAGTCTGGGCGTGGCCGCCCTCCGAGCTGGGTTGCAAATGGGTGGGTGAGCGTGTGGCGGAAGTCGATGTCGAACGTGTGATCCGCAATACCGTTCTGCGGCGCGACGACCCTGACTGGGGCCCCAACCGCAACCTGCGTTATCCGGCGCGCGGCGGCACGGGCGAAATCTGGCGGCGCTGCGTCGGACGTTTGCCCGCTGAACGGCTGGTATTTGGCGACGCCGCTGTCGCTGTGGACCCGCGGGCACGGCGCGTACATACGCGCTCCGGCGCCGAATACCATTACGATTCGCTGGTCTCCACCATGCCGCTGCCGGCGCTCTGGAAGATGGCTGCACTGCCGGGCGGAGCACCCGAAGATCTGCTCTGCACCGCGACCCACGCCGTCGGCATCGGCCTCGTCGGATCCCCACCACCGGAACTGCCGCACGCCAACTGGCTGTACTTCCCGGAGCCCGATTGCCCGTTCTACCGCGTGACGGTCATGAGCAATTACTCGCGGTGGAATGTGCCGGAACCGTCCAGGCAGTGGTCGCTGCTGTGCGAGGTTTCTGAATCCGCGTGGAAGCCTGTGGACAGTTCGCGCGTGGTAGAGGAGACCGTCGCGGGTCTGCTGAGGACCGGCCTCATCCGCTCGGATGCCGACGTTGTGTCCACCTGGCACCACCGCGCCCCAATCGGCTACCCTGTGCCGAGCTTGAAACGCGACGCCGCGCTCGACTATATGTTGCCCGCGCTGGAACAGTGCGGCATCTATTCTCGTGGCCGGTTGGGCGCCTGGAAATACGAGATCGGCAACCAGGACCACTCCTTCATGCAGGGCGTCGAAGTGGCGGACCGGCTGCTCTCGGGTGTTCCGGAATCGACCCTGAAAGGCCCTCGCTAAGATGCTGCCGTGGAGAGCCCTGCTAGCGCTTAGCCTGGCGCTGGCGGCCCAGCAATCACTGGAGCCGCGCGACGGGCGCGAATGGGCGCTCGGACTGCTGCTTTATCTCGTCGCGGGCATATGGATGGCAGCGGCCTTCCGGCAAGGGGAGTTAGCCATGCCTCGCCCGCCGCTTCAACAGTCGCCGGCCGGGCCATTCGGGTATCGCAGAACACCGCTGGTTCTTGCGATGCTGCTGGCGGTCGTCACCTTCGCGGGCTGCGGCGGCAACCGGTTCACCCTTTTCAATACTGCGGCGTGGTGCGCTACGCTGGCGCTGCTCGTCTACGCACTGTGGGTTCCCGCATCGCCCGCCAGGCTGCGCCTCCCATCGTGCTGGTGGTTGCTCGTGCTGGCTGCGGTTGTCACCGTCTTCTTCCGTTTTCACCAGTTTGGCGAGGTCCCGAGCGAGATGTTCAGTGACCACGCCGAAAAGCTACTGGACGTGGCCGGCATCCTGCGCGGCGAGACGCTGATTTTCTTCCCACGCAATACGGGCCGAGAAGCTTTTCAAATGTATCTGACGGCCGTTATCGGAGTGCTTACCGGAACAGGTCTAAGTTTTGCTGCATTGAAGATCGGCACAATCCTGGCGGGTCTGGCTACGCTGCCGTTTCTCTATTTGTTAGGCCGCGAATTGGGCAGCCGTCAGACTGGGCTGTGGGCAATGCTGTTGGCCGGCTTTGCCTATTGGCCTAATGTAATTTCGCGCGTTGGGTTGCGCTTCCCTCTCGCACCCCTGTTCTGGGCGCCGGCGTTCTATTATCTGTTGCGTGGCCTGCGCACAGGACGACGAAATCTGTTTGTCGCGTCAGGGCTGTGTGTGGGACTCGGCCTGTACGGCTACAGCCCGTTTCGGGTGGCACCGTTCGTGATTGTCCTGACTGTCGTAATCTACCTGGCGCACCGCCAGTTATCTGGAGCGCGGCGGCAGGTCCTGACCGGGCTGGCCGTCATCATTGTGGTGGCGTTCGCTGTTTTCCTTCCGCTGTTGCGTTATACGTTCGAGCACCCCGATAATGTCGCCTACCGCGTGCTCACCCGTCTGGGTACGCTTGAACGCCCTCTGCCGGGAGCGCCTGGCTGGGTTTTCCTGACCAATCTCGACCGCGCGCTTGCGATGTTCGCCTGGAACGATGGCAATAGCTGGGTGAATTCCGTGGCGTTGCGCCCCGCGCTGGACGTTGTTTCCGGTGCGCTGTTCCACCTGGGAGTGCTGCTCGTCGGGCTGCGCTACTGGAGGCGCCGTCGGCCGCTGGATTTGGCGCTACTCCTCTCCATCCCGATGCTGCTGCTGCCTTCCGTCCTAGCTCTTGCGTTTCCGGATGAAAACCCTGCGTTGAACCGCGCCGCCATGGCTCTGGTGCCGGTATTCCTGATCTCGGGTCTGACGCTGGACACGCTGGTGCGGACCGTGCGCGCCCGCCTGGGGGCTGTGTCCGCCGTCGCTCTGGCCGGCGTGCTGGTTGTCTGGTCGGCCGGGTTGAACTACGATCTGGTCTTTCACCAGTACCGTTCTTCCTACGATGCGGCGGCCTGGAACACTTTGGAGATGGGACGCACGGTGGCCGCGTTTGTCGCTTCCGGCGGGTCTGAACAGAGCGCCTGGATGGTCTCCTACAAGGACTGGGCCGACGGCCGCCTGGTCGGCATCAACGCCGGGTTTCCGTTGCGGGACTGCTCGATCTTGCCTCAGCGGCTGTCCTCCACGCTGTCTGACCGGCGCGCCCAGCTCTTCCTGCTCAGCCCTCAGGATAGCGACGGTCTTGCCATACTCCGCCGGCTCTATCCCCAGGGAGTTACACAAATCTGCCATGCTCGTGTGCCCACCCGCGAGTACGTTGCATTCCATGTGGCAGCCTCCGGACTGACGCAGCAAGGGCCATAGCCGTAAAGACTTCTTCTTTGACCAACAGCATTTCCGAGTGGTGCCTTGAATGGTCCTACAACCCAGGGCTGTTTCCGGGTTTGTGGCGTGCGATGGTGAATGTTTGTTCGACCACGCCTTCGGTCTTGAGAAAGTCATCCAGCAACAAGCCGAAGTGCTTGTTCCGTCTGGCCATGCCGCAAACTCCGTGCCTTCAGCCTGTATCAAAGCTGATACAGGCATAGCTGAAAACTGGAAGCTCCGGTTTCCATCGTGTCGTTGGCCGAAGTCGGGGCTGGCCGGTCCATGTTGCCGCCCGAGTAGCCGCCGTCGTCGTAGTGCTCGGGCAGGGCACACAGGCCCTTGCCCTTCTGGCTGAGGATGAACGCTCGGCCGCCTCGCGCTGCGCGTCCAACGAGCTGAAGTCCTGCTTGAGCCCCTCCTCGTTCGATTCGATATGGAAGAACGCGAAGCCGTTCCGCTTTGTGCCGGTGACCGCGCGGGCAATCGCGCTGAGCAAGCGGCAGATTTTGCCCTCGAACTCGAAACCGTCGACGACCCCTTTCACGATGAGCTGCTGGCCCTTGTATTCGCGCTCGAGATACGAGCCCGGTGGTGGCAGGCGCGTATCGCGTTCGTGTGGCACCTTGTGCGTCGTGCTTATTTGGGGACCGAACGTCCGGTCTCGAGGTGCCCGGATGAGCGGGTCCGCGTCGTTGGCTATCTCCAGCGCGAGCCGTCGTGCGCGCTCCGACAGGCCACCGTCATCCGGCACAGTTTGTCAATCTGCTGCTCAATCGTCGTTTCCACGGTGGTCTCCTTTCTCAAGTCCGTTAACCCCGTGTCCATGGACGCTCGGCGTGGCCGGACTATCAAGTGGAGACTGGCACCAGCGTTCACCGCGGAGCCGGAGGCGGCAGCGGCGAGAGCACTGGGAGCGCGTGCGGGCACGATGCCGAAACCGCAGAGTTGTGCAAAGTTGCAGTAAGTCGAGTCGAGATCCGGATCGTTGCGGTGTGCCCGAGTTACACCGGTCATGGTGTCGCCGGCCCGGTCGACGATCATCCTCTCGCCGGCCTTGTGCTCCTGCCGCAGCATTACATCAAACTTCGACCGCCAGCGCTGGCAGAGGGGGAGCAGAAGCGCGAGTAACGGTAGCTGTCCGTGTGGGCTTGACGGCACTCATCCCACGGCAACTTCAGTCAGAGTGACGTGCTTATTGTCGCGTTGTTCGGAGTGGATCGTGACAAGTCGGGCAGCGGCCGGGCCGTGGTCTTTTCGACGGGCCTCGCCCCCCCAACGGGATGAGCTGGCTTTCCCGCTGTGCTTCATCCCCGTCTTCCTGCAACGATCAGGTGAGGCTCGCCTTCTCCGCTCGCTTCAAGTACTTTTAGGCTGTGCCGATGCCAACAACGCAGCTTCGTCCGGCCTGTTGGTAGCCCAGTTTGAGTTCATGACGGAGGTGCTTGACCTCCCGTAGTTTTCGCGTGGACAGTCTCCTGGTCGGCACTCTGCCCGCCCGTGGAGGGTCCATTGTGCCGGTGTGATATACAGTGTCGCTACGTTCTGTGGACAGGTATTTCCGGCGACAATAAAAGCCATTTCGACGTTGCGCAAAAAACGTTCGTCTTCCCGCCGGAATTGCCGTTCATCGTCACCCTGGAATTCGCATTCAGAACCAGCCGCATGGATGCCGCTAGGAGCGGGCGTGCGATCCGGCGCTGAATGCTGCCGTGGCAAACCGCACATTAGTGTGCATGACGGTGCGGGTCGCCGTGCTCCAAGTCCAGGTTGTCGGGCCAGGAGAGTTCCACGCCTTGCTTGAGCAGTATTGCCTGGAACTCCGCAATGCGGTTGGCTACGGCGTGCGGTTCGCTGCGGTGTTGCTGGCAGAAAGCCGCCAGCAGTCCGACCGCTTCGCCGATGTTCCATTCCACGGGGTGCAGGCGGTAGCAGCCATTGGTGATGTGCGTGGTGCCAATGTTCTTGCACGCTGGCAACAGGTTGCGCATGCGCACGGGCAGCAGCGCGCCGAGCGGAATCTGGAACGGCAGCGCCGCGACATCGATGTAGTTGTCGCCGCCGGTGGACGGGTGCAGATCGATGCGGTAGTAGCCGATGCCCACCGAGTCCGGCTGCAGCGCGGCCAGCGTGGCATCGGGACGGCAGGCAGCCGAAATATCCTGCTCAACAATTGTTTTCACGGCCTGAATGCGCCGTGACTCTCGGATATAGGGCTCCTGGGCCAGCCCGTCAGCGCTGCCGAGCACCTCGCCACACAGCCGCAGGCCGGGCCAGCCGCAGCCGCCGTCCGGGCGCGGCGCCTCGGTCTGCATCCAATGAAACACGCACAAGCTCAACTGACGAGCCTCGGCAAGCAGGCGCTGCCGCTCGTCCCCGGCGGCGGTGCAGAGGTCGCCGCCGAGGTAGTCGATTTGCGGCCAGTTCACCAGCGAAATATCGCTCGCGAATGCGCCGGGCTCGAACAGCGAACGGTCCAGCAGCCGGCGGTACGACCACAGGCCGCTGAACACGCGCGGCAGTTCGTGATGCGGGTCGAAACGGTAATGATTCGGCTGCATCGTGCGCGGATTGCAAGTGGTCCAACTGAGCAGCGGGCCGGGCCAGGCGGGCGTCACCGCCGGTACGAAGTTGCGCCAGTATTCGTAGTGCTCCGGGCGCGGACCGACGAAATTCCGGCCCTCGTAATGCTCCATGGCGAAGCACCAGGAGAAGGCCTGCACGTTGGCGGGCGCGGCGACGGCCGGCGCGTGCGGCTCGCCGAATTGTGACTGAGCCTCGGCGCCGGTAGTGAATTCGACGCCCGCCAGCGGTAGCAGGTCGCCCAGTTCAGTGGCGTCGGCAAACCAGTCCGCTTCCACCGTGACACGTTCTCCGCGCCAGTCGAATTCAACGGCACGGACGCGATCGCCGTCGACGTCAACGTGAACGGGGCGGGCTTCGCACAGCACCCGCAGACGGCCCTCGGCGATGTGCGGCTCCAGCATGGCGCGCAACACCTGATGAGCGACACGCGGCTCGTGACAGAGCGGCGAAACCCATCCGTTGCCCGGATTCAGGCGCGCGTTGGCGTGTGCTGCTGCGGTGAGTGGATAGTAAGTCTGGTAGTGATGACGAATGCCGTTGCGCAACGCCCGATAGGAGGCCGTGCAGCCGAACTCCTCAATCCAGCCGTGCTCGTCGGGCGGGACGCCCTGCGCGGTGAGCTGTCCGCCCACCCATACAGATTCGCTCGCCAGCACCACGCTCAGGCCGGCGCGAGCGGCCGCCAGCGCCGCCGAGCAACCGCCCAGGCTGCTGCCGGCAACACACAGATCCACCTTCTCACTCATGCGCAAGAATCCTTCCTTGTCCGACGGCTGGCCCACGTCAATCCGGCCAGTTTCGCGCGCTCCTGAGCCGGAAACAGCAGGCTCCAGAGCAGGCCTGAGGTGAAGGCGACAACAGCGGAAAACGCCCCGTACCACATCCAGGAAACGGTGGTCAGTGCCGACAGCGCCAGCACGGCGGTGAAGCCCGACAGCGCGCCGAGAAACGCGCCGCGGCCGTTGGCGCGCTCCACCAGAATGCCGAGCAGGAAGATGCCCACCAGCGTGCCGCCGAAGAAGTTGGTCAACTTCGACGTGGCCGCCAGAATAGTGCCGAAACGGTCGGCGAACATTGCGATGGCGGTGCAGATGAGCCCGAAGGAGACCGTCACGGCGCGCGCAGAGTTGACCGACGCCTTGTGCTTGGTGCGGGAGTGCACGAAGTCTGTGAACAGCACGGTGGTGAGCGAGTTCAGCACACCGCTGATGGCCGACATCGAGCCGGCGAACAGGCCGGCAATCAGCAGGCCTTTCAGGCCCGCCGGCAACTCCTCGATGATGAACTGGGCGAAGACGCGGTCCGGATGGACATCGGCGCCGAGCCTGCCAGCATGCTGCGTATAGAACACGAACAGGCCCGCGCCGATGGTGAAGAGCAGGTAGCCGATGGCCACGCCGGTCAACATGCTGGAGATCATGGCCAACTGGCTCTTACGCGTGTTTTCGGTGGTCAGGAAGCGCTGCAGTTCGGCCTGGTCGACGCCGTACTGGCTGACCATGAAAAAGGTGCCGCCGATGAGGCCGCCCCAGAGCGACACTTCGGTTGAAAAGTCCGTTGAATAATTGAAGAATTCGAGCTTACCCAGGGCCGAAGCCTGCGCCAGCATGGTGCCGAAGCCGCCGGTTTTGGCCGCCAGCGCCGCCAGGGCCGTAATCAGCCCGCCGAGCAGCACGAATAGTTGCAGCGTATCGGTCCAGATGACGGCGCGCATGCCCCCGAGCGTGGTGTAGAGCGTGGTGAACAGGCCGGTGGCCAGGACAATCCAGACTAGCGGCAGGCCCGTCATCTGCGCCAGTACCAGCGACGGAGCGTAGATCACGATGCCGGTATAGAAGACGCGCAACAGCAGGAACAGCGAACTGGCCAACGTGCGTGTCTGCGCGTTGAAGCGGCGCTCCAGGTATTCGTATGCCGAGTAGAGTTCCAACTTGTGGAAGAACGGGATGAGCAACAGACAGATGACGGCCAACGCCATGGGCGTGGCCAGACGGTATTGCAGGAAATTGAAATTCGACTTGAAGGCCTGCCCGGGCCCGCCGAGAAAAGAGACGCCGCTGACCATGGTGGCGATGCCGGAAAAAGCGGCCGCCCACCACGGAATATTTTTCGCGCCCAGGAAGAATTCCTTGAGCGATTTCTGCCCCCGGCTGAACCAGGTGCCAATGACCAGCGTTCCCGTCAGGTAAAGGCCGATCACCAGGTAATCGAGCGGCGTCATGCAATCTCCTCCTGTCCACCGTGGTGCCCCGCCGGAGGCACCTGTGGAAACTGCGAAATTCTCAGGCGCGTGCAACCATAAGGGATCAATGCGACGCGCTCTTCGGGCTCGTTGGTGTGGACCGGGCGCGAACTGCCGGGCAACGGCCCGGCCATGGCGCTGTATTCCTGCCAGAACGGAATTTTGCGCGCGCGGGTCTCCAGGCTGATTGGCGCGCCGGCCACCGTCCACGGCTGCGGCGGCACTTCGCGGCGCGTGAGCCGGAAGTTCGTCTCCGGAGCCGGCTCGTTCACCACCAGGCCGTAGTTCCACGCGTTGGCCGGATTGACGTCCCACACAGGGACGCCGTGCTGTTCGGCAACGCTCTGCCAGCGCTCATCCATTCGCAACGCGAACAGCAGAGGCCCGCGCTCCACCGCCAGCGATGCATCGTGCCAGCGCGACAGCCGGACCTTGGCGGGAAGTTGCAGGCGCACGCGGTCGCCGTGGTTCCATTCCCGCTCAATACGCGCCAGCGCACCGGGTGCGGCGCATGTCTCGGCCCCGGCATTCACCATGTAGCTGGCACCTTCGCACCAGCCGGGAATACGCAAATACAGGGGGAATGCCACAGGCTGCGCGACAGCCAGTGTGAATTCCACGGATTCGTCAAACGGATAGTTGGTAGTTTCGGTAATGGTGACGCTGGCACCGTCAGCCACGCGCGCCGTCACTTCGCAGGGCCCATAGATGAGCGCCGCAAGGCCGTTGTCGGCACTGGCGTACCAGAGGTGCTCAACGAATTTCGGCCAACCCTGGCCGCCGTTCACCGAACAACAGATGTAGCCGGTGTGGAGGCCGAAGCGCAGGTCGTCGGTGCGCTGGCCGTCGGTCTGAAAATTGTGTGGGTGAGCGGTGCAGCGAATCTGGTTGGCCTGCTGGTAATACTGACGCGTGGCGAGGTCGGCGGCCCATTGCGCCGGCAGAGCGTTGTAGGCGATCCGCTCCAGACGGTCGGCGCACTCCATCCAGCCGGTGGCGGCCAGCAGCGTTTCAAGACTGAACATCATCTCCACGACGGCGCACAGCTCGATTCCCTGTGTCGGGTTGGAGCCGTGCAGCCATTCGTCGGCCGAGTACATGCCGTTGGCCAGGCCGTGATAGAGCGTGAGGTCGCCGAGCGCCTTGCGGACGGCGTCGAGGTGGCGCGCATCGCCGGACAGCGAGTGAAATACGGCTGGCTGTTTCAGCGCCATGGCGATGTTCACGCCGTGCGTCAGGCCGGTGTAGCGTCGCGCCGGCGGCACGCCGGCCAGCAGGTGGCGCGGCGAGAGCGCGGGCAGACCACGGTCCGTGCTCGATTGCCGGGAGAGCATTTCACGTGTTGGTTCGCAGAGCGCGCCGGACAGGAAATAGCCGGTCCAGTCGGTGGATTGCGCGAAGACGAGCCGCGCCAGCTCAATCAGGAACGGCTCGCCGGTGCGGTTAAAGAGCCAGAAGATTGAGGCCAGGTTTTCGCCGGAGCGGTCGCGGCCCCAGCGAGAGTAGCGGTCCAGCGGCTGGCTGGGCAGGGTGGCCAACTGGTAGCGGAAGTAACGGTTCAGGAAGGGCAGGATGCGCGCGTCGCCGGTGGCCTCGTAGTGCGCCTGCAACGCCTTCAAGACGGGCATGCGGGACCACCAGTCGGCCTGACCGGTCTTCTGCAGGTTCTCCGGCCAAGTCCCTTCCGGTTGTGGCCGGCCGGCCTGCTCTTGCGGCCCAAATGAGCCGTCCGGACGCTGGCTGGCGAGGATGGCGTCCACCCAGCGCGCTGACTTGGCGATCAGACGCGCGTCGCGCAACAGATGCGCCAGCGGCAGCAGGCCGTCCAGCCAGTAGGGCGCCTTTTCGCCGCAATCACCGTCGCCTCCGAGCCAGGCGTTGCGCGGTCCGAGAATGTCGGGATAGTGCTCGTCCAGCCTCCCGGTGAGCCCTTCACCGAGAAGGCGCAACTGTTCAAGCAGGAACGTGCGCGGGCGCACGGCGCCGAGTGGCAGTGGAAGAAATGGAGGCGCCTGCAACGGCTCGCGAGTCGAATAGTGCGCGTTTCGTCCGCGCCACGGCAGTGCGCCCTGGCTTGCCGCCGCACAGGCAGGTGCCGCCAAGGTGAAGCGCCGGCGAGTGAGTCCAGTCATCGCGCTCACAGCGCCTTCCTAAACCGGCTCAGACTCTCCGCGTCCGGAATGGGAAGACGCTGATCCACCGGCGGCATGGGCGGGAACGCGGCGTGAGGCTCGTCCTGATACCAATAGGCGACCGACGAATAATCGTTGGCCTGGATGTTGGCGTGACCCATTTCGATGGTGACGCGAATGGACTTCCGGAAGCGGATTGGATCGAGGATGTGGAAGCGATACATGCTCCACTTGCCGGCATAGGGCAACGGGCCTGTGCCGGGCTCGCCGGCCAGCGAGACGCCGTGATAGGGCGTCGAGTGTTGACCGGCCGGATAGCCCCAAGCCGCGCAGAAATAGTCTTCCGTGCCGGTGCCGCGGATGGATGGCAACGGCTCGCCATCGAGGAAAATCATGTCGTCTCCCTCGCCAAACCAGCCGATGCCCGGCAGCGGCGCGATGTTGTCGACCGACAGGCTACAGCCCACGTAATGGCCGCGTCCCGTAGCTTCCAGGAGAGTGTAGTTGTGGCGGCCATCCGGATTCGGGATGTCACGCAGATTACGGTCCGGCGAAGTGAGATCCAGTTTGCCAGTCCGCCGGTACTCGGCTTCGCGGGCCGGATTGTACCTGGTCGCATAACTGGAAGCGTCGACGGCGGGACGCTCCGGACACTGGCGCCGCCACTGCGCATGGAAGCGCAGTGCGCCGTTGGCCAGTGCCGGGAACGTCTCATAGTCGACATACCAATAGAACGCGTTCCGCTTGTTCCCCTGGTTCTCCAGCGTGAGGCGCGCCCCGGAGCTGAAGGGCATGGGGAAGTAGCAGTTGAAGCCGGCGCGGCTGTGTTGCTGGTGCGAGCCGCCGGTAACAATATTCAACGGCTCCGACCAGTAGTTGCTGACGCGGGCGTGGCCCACACCGAAGAAGTCGCCCAACGGCGTCTCCACGCTGGGCGTGGATTCACCGTCCCAATAGGCGCGCAGTATGACGCGCCGCAGATAGTCGGGCTCCTCGGGCATGCCGGTCAGCCAGATGTGACGAATGCAGCCGGCACCGCGAATATCGGCCAGCGAAAGCTTGGCGCCGGGCTCGACCGGAGTGCGGTCGTAGTTGGTCGGATCGGCGCTGGAGACGCGCCGGCTCGATGCGTCGGAGGCGTAAACCAGTTCGTCCACCGGAAGACGCGACGGGACGGAGCGGCCTGGCTGTTCGGACGCGGCGGCAGCTGTTGGAGCCGCCGCCGTGCCCGCGAGAAACACCCGACCGAGGAACTGCCGCCGGAGGTGAGACATCGAGAATCTCCTCAATGCGGGTCAGAAGATGTACTTCAGACCGACCTGCGTGTTGCGCTCTGAAGCGGAGCTGATAATACCGAACGTCGTCGACGTCACGTTGGCGTTCGGGAACCCGTAGTTGGGGTGGTTGAAGGCGTTGAACATCTCGAAACGGAATTGCAGACTGTGCCGCTCGGTGATGCGGAAGCGCTTCATCACGGTCATGTCGAGGTTACGCGTGCCGGGCCCATCCAGGATGTTGCGGCCGGAGTTGCCGAACGTGTAGGCAGCGGGCTTGCTGAAGGCCGAGGTGTTGAACCACATGGCAGGGCTGGGGCTGTCGAGCTTGGCCGAGCCGCTGACGTTGGCGCGTTCATTGCTGGTGCCAGCGCCGATGTTCGGGATGTCGCCGCTCGACATCACCGAGAACGGGAAGCCGGATTGCAGCGTGACAATGCCGGAGGTCTCCCAACCACCCAGCACGCCACCGAGCACCTGGTTGCGGAAGCGGAAGGGTAACTGGTAGAGGAACGAGAGTGTGAAGCGCTGGGTGACGTCGTGCGCCGAGCGCCCCTTATCCTGGCTCCAGTCATTCGGATTTTGCGGCAGGAAGCTTTCCGAGCCAAAGCCGCCCCACTGCGAAGCAAGGTCGAGCGCCTTGCCCCACGTGTAGCCGGCCAGGAACAGCAGGCCTTTGCTAAAGCGCTTCTCGGCCGACAATTGCATCGAGTTGTAGGTGGAGAAACTGGCGGGGATCGAATAGGTCAGGCTGCCGAAGGACGAATAGCGGCGCCGCGCCTGAATGGTGCCGGCGGCCGGCGGCATGGCGGAGTTGCCCTCGACACGCATTTCGAGGTGATTGCCGCGGCTGCCGACATAGGACCCCTTCAGCACGACATCCTTCAGAATCTGGTGTTCAATACCGAAGTTCCATTGCTGAACGTAACCGCTGCGGAAGTCATTCGGATCGAGCGTGAAAAAGGTGGGCGTGGTCGGCAGCAGGGTGCTGGCGTTGACGTTGGGGAACACGCCAAACGTGTATTCGGGACTCGACGTGCCGCTGGTGACGGTCTGGCGCAGGAAATAGGGCGGCGGAGTACCGGTGGTGTTGCTGATCGGGTTCAACACCGACTGCGCCCAGAAGACGCCGTAGGCCGAGCGGACCACGGTCGAACCATCGCCGAACGGGCGCCACGCAAGGCCCAGGCGGGGAGCCCACATGTTGTGCTTGCGCGTCACCGAAGAGATGTCGTCAAAACGG
>CAYZIX010000011.1:0-54211 GCA_964478395.1 uncultured Candidatus Solibacter sp. | reverse complement strand
TCGCGCAGCACGGAGACATAGTCGGCCACTTCGAGCAGCTCTTCCAGGCGGTGGGAGATGTAGACAATGGCCACGCCGCGCGATGTGAGGTCGCCGATGATGCGGAACAATACGCTGATTTCGGCGGCGCTTAACGCTGAAGTGGGTTCGTCCATCATCAGCACGCGTACATCACGCGCCAGCGCCTTGGCGATTTCGACGATTTGCTGCTGGCCCAGCGGTAGTTCGCCCACCAGTGCGCAAGGATCGATGGGCTGTTCAAGCCGCTTCAATATTTCGCGCGCACGCTCAATTTGGCGGCGGCTGTCTAGCACGCCATGTGTGGTGAGTTCGCGGGCCAGGAAGATGTTTTCGGCGACGCTCAAATTCGGGCAGAGGTTCAATTCCTGGTGGATGATGCCAATACCCAGCGCGTCGGCGTCGCGCACCGAGTGCATGTGGATCTCATGGCCATCCATCAGCAGCGAGCCGCCAGTGGGCCGCGCGATGCCTGCCAGAATGCGCACCAGCGTCGATTTGCCGGCGCCGTTTTCGCCGATCAGCGCACTCACTTTGCCACGGTGCAGCTGGAAGTTGACGTTATCCAGCGCGAGCGTGCCCGGATAGTGCATCGAGACGCCGCGGGCTTCCATGATCACGTCGTTCATTTGCCATTGCTCCTGTGCTGTGGAGCTTCGCCGTCCGCCAGCAGATGCTGGGCCGAGGCCAGATCCGTGATCAATACATCAATCAGCTTGCCGGCCAGCGCGCCCTCCAGCGCGGCGCGTTTGCGCGCGCCACCGGCCACGCCCACCACGCGCGGCACGGCGCGTAGCTGTTCGAGCTCCATGCTGATGACGCGGTCGTTCAGCTTGGTGTTTACAGCGCGGCCGTTGCAATCGAAAAAGCGCAGACAGATGTCGCCCACGGCGCCTTTGGAGGCGAGCAGTTTCAGCTCGCTTTCCGAAAAGACATTGCCGCTCGACGCCAATGCGCGGGACGGCTCAGTGGCGCCAATGCCCACCAGCGCCAGCGTGATTTGCGGGAAAAAGCCGAGCGTTTCACGGACAAAACGGTCGCTCAACAGCACGTCGCGCGCCTCTTTCGATCCCACCACGCCGGGCGCGGGCAGCAACGTGGCCTCGCCGCCAATCAGCGCGGCCAGCCGTCGCGTCACCTGTGTTGCGTGAACCTCGGCCGAAGGGCTGCCGACGCCGCCGAGGATCTGCACGACGCGCGTTTCCTTCCAGCGCTGGCTGGGGCGCATCGAGTCGACCATCGCCAGCAGCGCGGCGCTCCAGCTCGAAATGCCTACGATGTCTCGTGGCCGCAGCGTGGTCTCCAGATAAAATGCCGCTGCGGCGCCGAGGTCCTGCGCAATCTGCGCCTCGTCCTCCAGGCAGTCCACCACCACGGCATCGGTCAAACCAAAGCGCTCCTGCAGCGCGCTCTCCGTTTCGGTGTGCGTGCCGGGCGGCAGGCTCACGGTAGTGCGTACAATACCCTCACGCTCAGCGCGCTTCAGCAGCCGCGACACGGTGGACTGGTGGATGTTCAGGCGCGCGCAGATCTCGGTCTGGCGCAGGTGTTGCGTGTGATACATGCGCGCCACTTTGGCCATCAGGCGCAATTCATCAATTCGGGCCATCGCACCTATCCTAGCGCCTCACGCCGGGCGAGCCTAGCCTGCCGTTCGACTACGATAGGTGCATGTTCAGGCTTGCCCTTGTCCTAAGTGTCCCGTCATTGCTTGCGGCTCAATCTGTCGATTTCAGTTACGCGTTTGCGACTCCTCATCGCATCACCATTGCGCGGCCCTCGGCCAGCGAAAAGACGCTGCTGGATCTTGAGCCCGGCACGCTGACGGAAGCCTGGACGTACGAAGATTTGCGCAACCAGCCGCTGGCTATTTTCAAAACGCCGCGTACCCAGTGGCGCGTCCGTTTGAAGCCGCTGGTGGACGCGCAGCCGTTTTCGGCGAGCACCTGGACACGCGGTGAGCGCTACTTGCCGATGCTCGACAACCGGTATGAACGCCAAGGAGTGAACGTGCGGCTGGAGGCGATTGGCGGCCAGTCGGCGGCGTTGGTTCGTGTAGTGGCGAGCAATGCCGGCGCCGTTCCGCACAACCTGGCCGTGGAGTGCGAGGTGGTGGGTGGCGGCTGGGTGGCGCACAATCCTGCCTGGATGGATCCGGGGCGCGATCCGGACGCGCTGGTGGCGACGCAAGGAGATCGCGCGGACCGTGTGCTGATGTTGGCTGTGGGCGCGGCAAGCTACCCCACGGACCGGATGAAGATGACATTGGCCTGGAACTTGGCTCCGGGCGAGACGCGCAGCGGTTGGATTGTGCGTCCGTACAAGGCTTATCAGGAAGAATTGCCCAAACTGCGTCTGCACAATTGGGCGGGTGAATTCGCGGCCGGCGTGGCGGAGTGGAAGGCGCTGCTGCAACGTTCGGCACGCGTTGAAATTCCGGAAGACGGCGCGTTGAACGGCTTCTACGCGGGGCTGGCGGACCTGTTCATCATGCGCGAGCCGATAGCCAATGGCTATGTAGGCGTGACGCCGGGCACCGAGGTCTATCGCGCTGTGAACCCATTTGAACCAGCGATTGCGGCGTTGGCAATGGATCAACTCGGCTATCACGCCGAAGCCGCCGATGGACTGCGCGTACACATCGACATGCAGGCCGCCGATGGCAATTGGGCCGATCCGACGGGCTGGGCGCACCACATGTGGGGCACGTCCGGCATGAAAGCCTGGGCGGCCATGGAACACTACCGGCTCACCGGGGACCGGGCTTACCTGGAGGCGCTTTACCCGCACTTGCTGAGGTGCTCACGCTGGCAGGAGAAGCAGCGGCAGCGGACTCGGATCCTTGCCGATAATGCGCGTCCACCTGAGTACGGCTTAATGCCACGCGGCATGGGCGACGGCGGTCTGATGCACGGCAAAGACTACTTTGGCGTCTTCTACACGCACAATATTCTGGCGGTGTATGCGGATAAGCTTGCTCTGGAAGCGGCTGAGATTCTTGGTAAGCGTGAGAATACTGCTGAATTACGCGAGATTTATCAGAGGGGGTGTGCCGATTTGCTGGCGTCGTTGGATGCAGGAGCCATCGAAGAGAGTGGCTACCGCTGGATACCGGGCTCGGCCGGCGATGCGTCCGGCAGCCGCTGGGGTGTGCTGTACGCGCTGTTTCCAACGGAGTTACTGGAGCCGCGCCATGCGCTGATCGACGGTACCGTCCGTAAGATGCAACAGGCGCTCAGCCCGGGTGGCCAGCCGATCAACACCGGTTGGATGGCAGACGGGGCATGGGTGGCGGCGACGCTCGACAACCTGGCCGAGGCGTTGTTGCGGCGCGGTGAGGCCGACCGCGCCACGGGCTACCTGTATTCGACGCTGAACCACGCCACACCGCTCTATAGCTGGTGCGAGGAGCGCGGCCAGGAGGCGGGTACGAAGAAGATCAGCGGCGACCGCCAGCATTTGTGGACGCCGCTGGCCGTAGTTCGATATACACGTGACGCGCTGGTCTACGAGCAGGGTGAGACGCTGCACCTGGCGGCCGGCACGGCGCGAACGTGGCTGGAGCCGGGCAAGAGCGTGGCCATTCGGGGTGCATCCACACATTTCGGCGACGTCAGCTACCGCATCACGCCGGACTCCGGGCGTGGCGTGCTGCGCGCCGAGATTGAGCCGCCTACGCGCCGGCCGGCGTCGCGCATCGTACTTCACTTACGCCATCCGCAGCACGCTGCGCTGAAAAGAGTGTTGGTGAACGGAAAACCATGGTCTGATTTCGATGCCCAGGCTGAGACTGTTTCGTTGCCAGTGACGGGCCCAATAAAGGTGGAAGCTATCTATTGAGGGCGTCTACAGTCTGTGGCGCCTGGAGGGAGTAAACTGCGAACTATG
Source organism: uncultured Candidatus Solibacter sp. (assembly GCA_964478395.1). Classification (GTDB taxonomy): domain Bacteria; phylum Acidobacteriota; class Terriglobia; order Bryobacterales; family Bryobacteraceae; genus Paludibaculum. Next base: position 50,305 of record CAYZIX010000011.1, on the reverse strand, counting down.
CGAAGGTTCCTTTCTTCTGTTATCTGCTTAATCGGCGTGTGCTCCCTGGCCGGGGCCAAGACCAGCCCGTTTGCCGGACGCTGGGATTTCAATGTAACTCAGGGCAATGCCCAGCGTGCGGCGTGGCTGGGTATCACAGAAAAAAACGGAGCGCTGGATGTCTGGTATCAGCCGACGGGTGGCAACGTGTTTCAGTTGAAGGACGCGAAGGTGGAGGGCGGCAAGCTGGTTTTGTTGATTAACGCCGGCGATGCGGCCACCAACCGGCCACGCGTCACCTGGGAACTGGAAGCAGCGGGCGGCAAGCTGACTGGCGTGCAGAAGCGCGGTGAACAGTCCACGCCGCTGTCCGGAGTGCGCGCTCCGGCTTTGAAACGCGCCGCTCCCAAAGCGTGGACCGCGCCTGAGCCGCTGATCAATGGCAAGGATCTTACCGGCTGGGAACCGATGGGGAATCCCGCCAACAGCCACTGGACGGTAAAGGACGGACTGCTGGTAAACGAAGCACACGGAGCCAATCTGAAATCGATTCGGAAATTCGACGATTTTAAGTTGCATTTCGAGGTTAATTGCCCGGATCACGCCAATTCCGGCTTCTACCTGCGCGGACGCTATGAAGTGCAATTGGAGTACGAGCCCTTGACGTCGAATCCGCCGGAGCGCCGCATCGGTTCCATCTATGGCCGAATCACGCCGAAGGAGATGCCGCGTACGCCGGGCACCTGGGAAACATTCGACGTGACGCTGGTGGGACGCACGGTGACGGTGGTGCGCAACGGCGTGACGACGATTGATCATCAGGAAATTGAAGGGATCACGGGCGGCGCCATCGACGCCAATGAGGGCGAGCCTGGACCGTTCTACATCCAGGGCGATCATACAGGCGGATTACAGTTTCGCAATCTGACTATTTCGCTGCCGAAGAAGTAACATCCGGCTGATAGGCTGGTAGGCAGTATGTTCCGCCTACCTGTGCTTTCTTTGTGTATTGCGTCGGCGCTGGCCGCGGCCGGACCGTTCGATCAGTGTGCTCCGGCCCCGTCCAGCAGTGGATTGGTCGCTCTTCGTTGCCAAGGTGGAGCGGAGATCCACCTGCAGCCGGTGACGACCGGTATGTTGCGCGTGCGGACTTCGGTGGACGGCACGTTCCCTGAATCGCTTACCGTGCGCTGGGGCTTTGTGCGCGACAGTTGGCCGGCTGTCGCGTTTCAGACGCGAACGACGGCGGACGCTGTCTGGATTGATACCGCTGAACTGCGCATCAAGGCGTCGCTGCGGCCTTTTCAATTGACGATCCAGGATCGCGCGGGTCACATCGTATTCGAAAACAGCGCGCCATCCACCGGCGAGGCGCTTCATGCCAGGATGGCCGCCGGCGAGCACTTCTATGGGCTCGGATTCCAGCGCATGGCGTTCGATGTGCGCGGGCGCAAGTTGCAATGGTGGCGGGCGTTCCGTTCGAGCGAAGCCACGGTGCCATTCTTCCTGAGCACGCGCGGCTATGGCTTCTACTCGAACAACACTTTTCGCCACGTCTTCGATTTCACTGCCGCCGACTCCTACTCCGTGACGGCCGATGGCGGACGGCAGGATTACTACGTCATTCACGGACCGGCGTTCGGCCGCATTCTTGACCGCTACACGGAACTGACCGGCAAACCGATGCTGGCGCCGCGGTGGGCGCTGGGCATCGGTTATGAGGCGCGCTACATGGAAGAGCAGCCGGGCATCGAAAAGATTGCCGAGGGCTTCCGGCGCGAGGATATTCCCATAGATTGGATTGGGCTGGAGCCCGGCTGGGAAGACGTGCCCTACCGCATGAAATGGCATTGGAGCGAGAAGCGCTTTCCCAACCCCGAGGGGATGATCCGCCATCTGGCCGGGCTCGGCATCAAGATGGGGCTGTGGGAGTCCGGCGAGGCGCCCAAGACGGGCTATACCGACGAGGCCGTGCGCAAGGAATGGTACAAGCCGCGCATTGACGGTGCGATCCGTAAAGGCATTAAGTTCTTCAAGCAGGACGATCCGTATCCGCGCATGATCTCCAGCACCGAGTGGCTGGAGCCGGAGTACAACCGTGCGCTCGGCGGCTCAGGCCACTTCAGCGCCGCTGAAATGAACAACGTCTCCAACTCGCTTTACAGCGACACGGCAATGCACGAATACACGCGTGTGACGGGTGAGCGAGCCATGATCATGTTCAACGGCTACAACTCGTCTATCGCTTCGCAGCGCTGGCCGTTCACTTGGGAGGCCGATTTCCCGCTGGGCGTGGGCGCGCTGAGCGCCAGCCTGTCGGGCCACTCGCTGGTGAGCACGCGCGACCGCAACGAAGCGCCCGACGGCATTCACCTGGGCTACCTTGCGCCATTTTCGTACCTCGAAGCGTGGGCGTATTACAAGGAGCCGTGGTTCTACTCCGAGCCGTTGCTAGATATGAACCGGCTGTATGTGAAGCTGCGCTACCAGTTGATTCCGTATCTGTACGCGTCGCATCACCAGTCGGCCGCCAGCGGCATGCCGGTGATGCGCCCGATGGTGCTCGAATTCCAGAACGACCCGCAGGCCAGTCTGATCACGTCGCAGTTCATGCTGGGCGATTCGCTGCTGGTAGGCTCGGCGACAACGGCGATAACCAGCGGCTCCGAGCAGCCCGGCCTGAAGGGCGACGCGGCTGCCGTGAATACGTCGGCGAAGATCTATCTGCCCAAAGGGCGCTGGTACAACTTCTGGACAGGCGACGCCGTGGAGAGCACAGGCGAGTGGCACACGGCGACATGGCCGTCCACCGTCGGTGGTCCGCTGTGGGTGCGTGGCGGAGCGATTCTCCCGATGGGGCAGGTGACGGCCTACTGCGAGCAGGAGCCGCTGGAAGTGCTGCACCTGGACGTCTATCCGTCCGGCTCGTCGAGCTATACGGCCTATGAGGACGACGGCCGCACGTACGACTATCAGAAAGGCGCGTTTGCGACCACGGCGTTCCGCGCTACGGAGACGGCAACCGGGCTGAAGTTTTCCATTGGCGCACGGCAGGGCTCGTACAAAGACATGCCCGCGCGGCGCGGCTACCTGTTGAGCGTACACACGAAGATGCAGCCCACCAGCGTAACCGCCGCCGGGCAGCGCCTGACGGAAGCGAAGACGAAAGACGAACTGCTGTACACGGCTGCGCGGCGCGGCTGGTATTACGACGCCACGGCCGGCACGCTGTGGATTAAGCCCGCCGCGGGTTGGCGCTACGATTACGACGCGCGCGGGGCGGGGAAGGACGTGGATCGCGATACGGTGCGGTGGGAAACGCCGGCCGCTCCGGCGCAGGCGATGAGTATCGCAGTGGCGTGGTCGAAGCCGGTTCCGGTGAAGCCTGTATTCGGTGCGGCTGCGGCGTTGCGCGTGTCGCCCGAATTCAACACGCTGATTGCCGATGGCGTCAGCCAGACGGCGGTGAAGATCGAAGTGCTCGATGCCTCGCAACGCAAAGTGCTCAATGCGCAACGGACTATTCGCATCGAGGCCGATGCGGTGTTGGGCTGCGGGGCGCGCGTGTGCGAGGTGGAAAGCCGCGACGGCGTCGCCACCACCACCATCGCCTCCGGGCTGAAGACCGGCCGTGTGTCGATCCGCGCCACCTCTGCCGGCATTGGCGCCGGTGAAGCGGGCGTTGACATTGTGCGTGGCAATATCCGATTGCAGGCCAGCCCGCCGGAGCGCGTGAAGCTGAACTCCGACGGCTCCTGGCTGCCGTTGCGCTTCAATCTTTATGCGACCATTCAGGCCAACGGCGTGACGGTGAAATCGGCCACAACGCGGCTACATGTCAAGATCAGCGGCGGAACGGGCAAGTACCCGGAAGTGAAAGACATCAGCGCGGTGAACGGCATTGGCGTGTTCTCCAACGTGGTGCTGGAGAAGCCGCCCAAGTACACGCTGGAAGTCAGCGGTGAAGGGTTGGAGACGGCCCGGATTCCCATTTACTGAGGATGAATGCGATGAGAAGACTGTCTGCTCTACTTCTATTGGCAGGGTTGCTGAACGCGGCGCCGGTGTTCATTGTGCGCAATGCCGTGCGCGATGCGAAGGAGTTCCGGGAGTTGGCCGCCGCCGTGGCGCCATTGAAGCGCATCGGCGAGGTGCAGGTGGATATCGGTGTGCTGGCCGACAAGGCATGGCACCACGTTCCACCTGGCGGCAGCCCGTGGCATGAGTTTGGCCTCTACAACACGGCGCTCTACAACTTCTTCCCGCACGAAAAGATCGCGCCCTTCATCCCCGCCGATTGGGTGGCGAAGAACCGCGAGTTGCTGCTGGCCAAGGCCGCTATTCTGCGCGAGTACAAGCTGAATGCCGCGCTGACCAGCAACGACACGCACTACATGCCGGAGGCGTTCTTCCGCAAATATCCGGAGCTGCGCGGGCCGAGGGTAGACCATCCACGGCGAACACGGGCGGAGGCGTTTTCCTGGTGCGTGGATCGTCCGGAAGTGCAGGAGATGATCGAGTCGATGATGACGACGATGATCCGCAACGTGCCGGAGATCAAAACTATCTTTGCGCAGAATAACGACTCTGGCGCGGGCCTTTGCTGGGCCTCCGGTCAGTATTCGGGGCCGAACGGTCCGGCGTTTTGCAAGAACCGCACCACCGGTGTGCGTCTGCACGATCTGATGACGGTGATGCAGCGCGGCGCCAACAAAGGCGGCGGTGATATCACCATTCGTCTGGCCGGTACCTTTGATGAAGCCGAGGAGCGCGAGTTCCAGCCGCTGCTGCCCAAGAACGCATTTTTGAGCCGGCCCTACACGCGCCGCACGCCGCCGGAAGGCGACCAGACCATTGTCTGGACCGGCACCATGATTCACGATGCGTACCCTGTGCTTGGCCTGCTGGACGTGATCCATTTGCTGGAGGCGCTGGAAAAGACGCATAACTCGGACGTCAAAACGGTGGTCCTGACGGTGGGCCAGCCGTGGTATTTCCGCCAGAACGAAACGCTGCCTGTCATCAAGAAGCTGGTGGAGGTGGTGGAGGCGTACTACGCCGCTCCTTACAGCGGGGCCGCCGGCCGCCGCGCGTTGATCGAAAAGCTGGCCGCCAAATGGGGTGGCGAGAAGAACAAGGTGGCGCTGGCCGACGCGCTGGTGGAGATGCACCGCGTGTTCGCGCTGAAGCACGAGGCCGTGCCGGGCTACGACTTCTATCACTTCGAAGGCTACATGCCTGTCTCGTCGCGCTTCCTCACGCGGCCGCTGTTAATCCGTCCCAGCCTGCTGTCGAAGGACGAGGAGGCCTACTTCCTGCCGCACGTTTTCGCGGTGTACGAGAGCGAGGCTCGCGAAGACTATCAGGACGCCTATGAGACCGTTCTGCAAGGCCCGCCAACGTGGGATTTTCCGGCTGTGCGCGACTTCCTGTTAGGCGCCACCAAGGCGGCCGATGTGCTCGATTCCTTGCAGGGCGCGCCTGAGAAGGAATGGCTGCACGACACGGCCGTGTCCATGCGGCTGTGGGCCGGCGAGAATCGCGGTATCCACAACTTCCACTTTGCCCAGGAGATTCGCAATCGCCACAAAGAAGAGCTCTCCGGGCCAGTGCGCATTCCGCCGCTGAATACCGAGTCGGGCGATCCGGACAACCTGCGCTGGCATAAGATTCAACGCGATGAGTTCGACAACACTAACGAGATGATCGCGCTGCTCAAGGCCGGCGGCATCAAGAACTTTGCGTTTTCGAAGGACAAGAAACACGAGGACACCTTCCTGCTGGGGCCGGATTTCCTGGAGCAGATGCAGACCAAGGTGGACCTGATGCGCGCGCACTGGCGGGACGTGGACAAGTACCTCACACCTGGGCGCGGCTTCGCCAAGTAGCCTGCTTGACCTGTCTAAAGGTTCATAGTTCAGAATAGTGAGCTATGAACCGCAGACAATTCCTGCCTGTTTTGAGCGCCGGTGGCCTGAGCCTGGCCGCCGGCGCGCCAAATTCCGCGCGACGCAGTTTTGAACTCAGCTATGAAGTGAGCGCGGCGCCGGACGTGGTGTTCCCGCTGTTGTGCCCGGTGCGCGAATACGAGTGGCTGGATGGCTGGGCGTGCGAGATGCTCTACAGCCAATCCGGCGTGGCTGAACTGGGGTGTGTCTTTAGAACACGTTTCAGCGACATGCCAGAGACATGGCACGTGAACATCTATGAGCCGCCACGGAAGATCGAGTACCTGGTGATGGCTCCGGACGCGCTGATCACGCGCCTCACCATCTCACTGGAGCGCATTCCGGCAAGCCGTACGCGGCTTACCTGGCGCCGCGTGTTCACCAGCCTTTCACCGGCCGGCAAAGCGCGCGCCGAAGCGTGGACGGCTGAGCGCGAAGCCACGCTCGGCCGCCGTTTGGAGCATTTCCTCAAGACCGGAACAATGCTCCGTCAAGGACCCGCTTAGCGGGCCGGGGCTCCGGCGATCAGGCGCACCGGGCCGATGAGGCCGGAGTGGCGCAGGCGCGACAGGCGGGCGTTGCGTTCAAGCACCGCCCGTTCGTTCTCCATCGTGTTGGTGACGATAATCGTCACGGTGTTTTTGCCGGGCTTGATGAGCTTGGTCACGTCCAGCGTGAAGGGCATCCAGACCCGTTCGCCCGCGGTCTGGCCGTTGACCTTCACCTCGGCCACCACGCCTACCTCGCCGCAATCGAGCGTCAGCTTGCGGCCAATGTAGTTGGCCGGTACGTTGATTTCGGTCTCGTAGGCGGCGCTGCCGGAATAATACGGCAGGCCTGTGTCGAGCCACGATCCGAGTTCTGTGGCGGCCGAGCCCAACGTGAACTTCGGTGTCGAGCGCACTTCATCGTCGGCGGCAATCAGAATGGCGAGGATATGGCCAGGGCCATCGGCCGGCGCCGGGAACTGGATGTGCCCGCCCGCGTCCATTGTCATACGCTTACCGTCGTAGAACACCTGGACGGGCTTGCGGAACTTCGGCAGGTCCACGGCCACGGAGGTGGCCGGCACCGGCACGCGGTACCACACGGTGAGATAGGTGCTGCCCGCCGGACGCAGTACGCGGTCGGCGGCGTAGACCAGATCGTCGATGTTGTCGCCGTTCTCGTCGGTAACGCGCACCATGTAGCCGAAGGTGCCGCGGCGGAAGCGCGAAACCTTCAGTAGCACTTGATTCCAGCCGGCTACGAGGTCGGCCTCACGGGTGAGCGCGAAGTCCTCGCGCATCTCGTAATACCAGGGGTGCAGATGCCAGTCGAGCAGTTTCTTGCCGTTCACCCACAGATGCGCGTTGTTATTCGCCGTCACGCGGAATTGCACTTTGCGCGCGGTGGGTGAATACACATAGGTCATTGCGTACACCGTGCCGTCGGAGCCCGGCGCCATGCCCATGGCCGAATAGAGGTCCACGTTCATGTTTGGCGAGTTGTAGCGTTTCCATTTCAGGTCGCCGTATGTCGCCGCCGGGTCCGGATTCTGTTCGGGTGGGAAGGAGCCGTAGCAGCCGGCGTGGTCGACGTTGGCGTAGGGTCCGACCAGCCACCAGTCGCGAATGGTCATACGCTCGCGCGACAGCCATGTATCCACCCAGCGGCCGTCATCGTAGCTGCGCTCGGCGTAGCCGGAAGTTTCGCCCAGCCCATCCCACGTGCCATAGAAGCGCAGTCCATAGGGCGCTTCCACTGTCTTTTTTTCCGGTGTCAGCGTCCACTTGCCGCCCAGCTTCATCTCCAGTTTCTGGACGGCCGGCTGGCGGGGCTTCGGCTTGGCGGATGGATTGCCGAAGACGACGTAGAAGGCGTCCCAGGGAGCGAATTGCAGGTCTACTTCAGTGCCGTTCACCGTGGCGCGGGAAAACAGCGGTTCGCGCTCGCCGGTGGCGGCATCCCACTTTTCCGGTACGCCCTTCACACTGAAGTGGAAGGTCTGCTCGCGCGAATCGGCGCTGTCGTTGACCACCCAATAGTAATTGAGGCCATCCTTCGCGCGATGCGACGCGCCCCAATGCGTGTGCGTGCCGCCAGCCAGCGCGATGTCGCGCGGCAGGCGCTTGTCGAGGATGGGGAAGATGTCGTCGATGTCCTCTTTTACGAAGAACGCCTTGCTGCCCGAAGCGTGGAAGATACGGTCGACGGCGCCGGTGATTTCCGGGTCGTTGCGCCCTTCTTCCATCGAATCAGTGGGCAGCATCTTGACGGCGATGACGGTGCCGCCGGCGTTGTAAAACTGCTCAATCTTGCGCATGGTGGAGCGCCGCACGGTGGTCAGCGGCGGCAGCACCAGTACCTTGAAGCTCTCCTTGCCGATGCTTAACGAAGCGCCTTCCAACTTGGCCTGGTCCAGATAGTAGGAATCGGCGATGTCGTAGTCGCGCAACTCCTGTGCCAGCCGGTTCATCAGGTTGCCGTAATAGAGGTTGATCATCGGCAACGGATTCGCCGTCCAGTCCGGCTTGGGAGCGTAGTTGGGCAGCGCGTTGGCCCACGCGGTTTCGGTGGGCTGGAACATCAGGATGTCGGCGTAGTGGCGGCCGCCGTCGTTCATGAATGCGATGCGGCGCGCGTAGTCGGCGTAGTGGTGGAAGTACTTCCAGTAGGGCTGATGGAAAAACCAGTCGCTGGGATATTCGATGCGCGTGGCGTTGTAGTTGAACGCGTGCGGCACAAACAGGTTGGTACCCCACACGCCGAGCATGTTGGTGCCCAGGCGCATCTTCTGGAGGTCGAGATACGATTCGCCGCCCTGCACGCCCTGGTTCTCCACGACGAAGCGTGTGTCACGGAAGTGGGCGACTGACGCCGTGGCCTTCAGGTCGCGCGGCGAGCGGCCCAGATCGTGCAGCGAATCGACGCCGGGCCACGACCAGGCGCGCTCCACGCGTTGCAGGTCGCCCACGGCGAATGCTTCGCTGATCAGATTCTCTTCCCAGGCGTGGCCGGAGATCTTGATGTGATGACGGTCGCACCAGTCCGACACCTGCTTCATGTAGCTCTGCGAGTAGAGTTCGCTGATCACATCGAGATAATCGCAACGGATTTTCGGTGTGACTTTGCCGCTCTCATAGCTGAGCACGGGCAGGAACTTGCGCATGTCGTAGCCCTTCATGCGCTGGAATTCCTCGAAAAAGCGCGGTGTCCAGGCGATGCGGCGGCCGAAGTCGCCTTCGTGGTCGGTGAAGAAGCTGTCGATGGTCGAGCCGAAGTACTCTGGCCCGAGCGCGTAATACTTTTCGTGCACCAGCTTGAGCCACGTGCTGATGGCGTCGTGGTTCAGCAGATCCACCAACCCACCGTCGCGGCCCTGGCTGGGCTCCAGATAGTAGGCCATCAGGCGCCAGCCCGCGGCGGGAGCGTTCCACTCCACGTGGTCACCGCCAGCGGGGACATCCACCATCGTGAGCGTTGACGCATCCAACTCATCGTTGCCATTGAGCTTCGCCGCTACGGCGAACTGCACGTTCTTCAGCCCGGTGATCTCAACGCGGCCGGCTGCGGCGGTATCTTTTGACGCAAACCACAGGCTGCGCATGCGGAAATCGGCATTCTGAGCAATGACGCGGCTGCCCAGCCCCGGGCTCCACGGGTCGCGCGCCTCGCCGCCCGGCCACTCGTATTCATCGATCATGCCGAACAGGAAACCGGCCTTCTTTGACGATTCGTAAGCCGACTTCACGATTTTGAAATACTCGTCGCTCAGATACGGTGTCTGCAGGCCCGTGCGGTTGTGGACATAGGCGCCGTAGACGTGCTGCGAGACCATTTCGCGGATCTGGCGGTCCACTTCCCGCGCATCCAATACGCCGTTCCAGAACCAGAACGGCCGGACAGTGTAGGTTTTAGGCGGATCTTGAAACTGTTGGAAGACAGAGGGAGACGGACTGGCCGCCAACGCGCTGGCCACCGTCAGGCTGAGACTGATGACGATTCGGGCTGGAAGATTCATTTGTCACTTGAACCATGCCACAGCCCGTGCGGCAGCGTCAAACCCCGGCTTGGTACGATACGCTCAGTGATGACTCCCAAACAGCGTTGGAAGACAATCTTGCAGGGCGGCACTCCGGATCGCCCGGTGTGTGACTATTGGGGCACCGGCGAAGTCACGGCCCGGCTGTTGGCCGATCTGCATTGCGAGACTGAGCGGCAGCTTTGGGAGACGCTCGGCATCGACAAGTGTGTGTTCCTTGCGCCACGCCATCCGCGCGCCAAGGAAGATACCTGGCACATCCCATCGCTTTACAGCGTGTGGGGCGTCGAGACGGTGATGATCCCTTACCTCGACGGTACAGGCTATTACGAGGAGGCCGTGAATCCGCCGCTCGCCAAGGCCACCACCGTGGCCGAGATGGAGAATTACGCCTGGCCGAAGCCTGAAGATTGGATTTACGACGAACTGCCGGCGCTGTGCGACGAGTATCGCGACTACCCGATTCTCGGCGCTTCCTATGAGCCTTTCTATCTCTACTGCAAGTTGCGCGGCATGGAGCAGTCGCTCGAGGATCTGGTAGCGAATCCCGAAATTGTCGATGCAGGCATGGAGCGCATCTTCGAGATCCACGCCGGCATCGTGCGGCGCGTTTGCGACCTGGTGGGCGATCGCATCGACTTCATCTACTGTGCCGAGGATCTTGGCACGCAGAACTCGCTACTGATGAGCCCGCGGTCGTTCCGCGCCCACGTCAAGCCGTGGCTCAAGAAGATGATCGATCTGACGCACTCCTACGGCCTGCGCGCCTTCCACCACGACGACGGCGCCATCCGCCCGCTGCTGCCGGATCTGATCGAGATCGGCGTCGATGTGCTCAACCCCATTCAGTGGCGCTGCAAGGGCATGGACCGCGAGGCGTTAGCGGCGGACTTCGGCAAGGACCTCGTCTTCCACGGCGGCGTCGATAACCAGCACACGCTCCCGTTTGGCACGGCGGCCGAAGTGGCTGAGCAGGTGCGCGAAAACCTGGTTGCCTTTTCGAAATGCAAGGGCTATGTCGTCAGCCCGTGTCACAACCTGCAGGCCAACACGCCGACGGCGAATGTCGTGGCAATGTACGAGGCCGTGCACGCCTGATTCGCCTACAATCGTGGCATGGCCATGGGGTTGGGCATACGCGCGTGCGTCGTGGCGCTGGCGGGGGCGATGTGTACGCCGCTTGCCTGCGCGCAACGCCTGTCGCAGTTAGCCACGCCACGCCCGGTGCCGCGCGGCGGCACGCTCGTCGTCGGGCTGCTTGGCGGTTTCGAACGTTGGGACGACCCGCAGCGTAGCGTTCGTAAACTGGTTCTGGACCTGCGCGGACGCGGCCTCTACGCCGAGTCTCTCTCCAACCACCGCTGGCGTGTGGCTCTCAAGCTGATCCGCATGGCGCTCGACGTGAATCACGATGGCCACCTCGACCTGCGTGAAGCTGCTGCCGCGCGCGTTATTCTCTTCGGTCAGAGTTGGGGCGGAGATGCCGTGCTGAAACTGGCGCGTGCGCTCAACCGCCAACGCGTGCCGGTGCTGCTCACGGTGCAGGTTGACAGCGTCGGACTGCACGACGCCGTCATCCCGCCGAATGTACGTGCCGCGGCCAACCTCTATCAGCACGATTTGCTCACCATCCAGGGGCGTAGCGAGATACATGCCGCAGATCCCGCGCGCACGCGCATCCTTGGCAATTTCCGGTACAGTTACGACGAGGACTCCGTGGATATGTCTGGCGCATCATGGCCGCGCCGGCATCTGGGCGGCAGTCACGCCCGCATGGAGCAGGATCCGCGCGTATGGGCTGAGGTGGAACGGCTCATACTCGATGCCACGACGATGTGAGGGCTTCTATGTCCGCTGTGCGAACTCTGGTTCTGATCTGTGCGGCCGCAACATTAGCCGGCCAGGATGTTCGTAAGACGATCGAGGTCAAGGGCGACAGCCCCTGGACCGACTCCGGCATCGATCTCAAGCCCGGCGACACCGTGAAGATCACGGCCACGGGCCAGTTGCAGTACTCCATGGCCAAGCCGTGCGGGCCCGAAGGTCTGCCGCGCGCCTGGATGGACCTGCTGCGCCAGTTGCCGGTGAATGAATCCGGCCGCGGCACGCTGGTCGGGCGCATCGGCGATAGCGCTGCGGCCCGGCCCTTTTTCGCCGGCGCCAAGCGTGAGCTCAACGCGCCCATCGCCGGGCGTCTTTTCCTCGGCGTCAACCAGTCGTCCAACGACAAGCCCGCGGGCAGCTACCAGGTCACCGTGGAATTGGTAGCGGCGCAGCAGCCACAAACTGCCGCCACTGAAGTGAAACTCGCCAGCTTCACGCAGGCGATGCTCGATAGCCTTGCGCCGCGTGTCCAGGATGCGCAGGGCACGCCCGGCGACCGCGTCAACTTCATCATTGTCGGCTCGCAGTCGCGCCTGGAGGCCGCCTACAAGGCCGCCGGATGGGTTAAGGTCGATCGTTCCGCCAAGGACGCAGCGCTGCGCGGTTTGCTGGCCAGCCTCTCGCGCGACGCCTACGTCACGCTGCCGATGAGCGAGTTGATGATGTTCGGACGCGCGCAGGACTATGGCTATGCGCAGGGTGACCCCGTTCACGTCATCGCCTCACGTCACCACCTCCGCCTCTGGAAGGCGCCCTTCACCGCCGATGGCCAGACCGTTTGGGCCGGAGCTGGTACGCATGATATCGGCTTTGACCGCGATCAGCGCAACAACGGCATCACGCACAAGATCGACCCGGATACCGATAAGGAGCGTGACTACATCGGCCAGTCGCTCAGCCAAAGCGGACTTGTCGTCAAGACCGAATTCCTTGTACCGGCCAATACCGTCAAGACCGCCAAGACCGCGCATGGTGAGGAATTTCATTCCGACGGGCGCACGCTGGTCATCTATCTTCGGCCCGACGCGCCCGCCGCGACCGGAACAAAATTTGCGGATTTGTTTTGTTCCGTGCTCACGCAGAAGAACCCCGATACCGGCGAATGGGGCGCCTGCGGTCAGTATTTCGATGGCGCGGCGCGCACCGATCTCGATCTTAAGCCGCTGCAGGCGAACTACCGCGTGCTCATCGTGCCGGGTATTATGAGTTCCTGTGTCTCCGACACGCCTGCGTTCAGCGAGGGGCAGAAGTCGCTGGCCGAGCACTACCAGGTCAGCGTGAAGCTCCTGCAGGTGCCGAACGACCCGTCGGAATCAAACGCCAAACTCGTGGCGAAGTACCTTGAGGAGCAGTCGGCCAACGACGCGCGCAAGTGGATCGTCATCGGCTACAGCAAGGGCGCGCCGGACCTGATGGTGGCGCTGGCCGAAGAAGCCGGCGTGGCCCCTCGTGTGGCGGCCTTTGTCAGCGTGGCCGGTGCTGTCGGCGGCTCCCCCATCGCGGATGTGCTGCCCGCGGCGGTGGACAAGTGGATCCGTCAATACAACATGAAGGGTTGCCAGGGAGATCTGGCGGCCGGCTTCAAGAGTCTGCAGCGCCGCGCGCGCGCCGCTTTCCTGGCCGCGCATCCGCGTATGCCGGTGCCGTCCTATTCCATCGTCACGCGGAGCGATGCGTCAAACACTTCGAAGGCGCTGCTCCAGACCTGGAAGCTGCTGGAGGCCTTCGGGCCCATTCAAGATGGCCAGTTGCTGAAGGAGGACGCCGTTGTACCGGAGTCCACGGTGCTCGGCACTGCGTTGGCGGACCATTTCGCTGTTGCGTTGCCTTTCGATAAGTCGTCGGACTCGGCCATCCGCAGCGGCATGGACAAGACGCGCTATCCGCGCGCCGCGTTGCTTGAAGCCATCGTGCGCTTTGTCTCGTCGGATCTGGACGCCGCGGCGCACTAGCCCCGCGCATTGCCGGAGCCGGCTCCAGCGGAATAGACTGATGACACCTGCTTGTGTCGCTGAAGCAAAGCCATGAAAACATATCTGTGCATCACATTCACACTGATTCTGGCTGTGTGCGCGCTTGGCGCGGAAGGCACGGTCCCCACATTCCGTCACACGGTGGGCTCAGCGGCCTACACATTGGCCGGCCGTGATCCGGGTCAGGCCGGCGCCACCACCATCCCGTCCGTGCTTGTGCCGGTGACGCTGCTGTTCGACGCGAAAAAGGCCGCTGGCAAGCCCTTCGCCATGGATGCCTCGGCCGACACTTCCGCCATCGTCGCTTCTCCGGTGTTCACGCCGTTCGCGTTTCCGTCAGGCACTACGCAATACGCTGACGCCATGTTGCGCGCCATGTTCCCGCAGTCCGGAGACTGGCACACGCTGCTGGCGAAGCCGGAGGTGAAGCCGCTGAAGGTCAGCGTGCCCGTGGGCTACGGCTACATCCTGACGTCGAAGCAGTCCGGCCGCTCGTTCGCCGTCGCCGACCTCGAATTCGTACAGCGCGAAATCTTCAAGCAGTTGCCGAAGCAGGACGGCAAGCTCGTCATCGCCGTCACGCACAACACCACCTTCTACGCACTGGGCGACGCGACGGTGTGCTGCGCGTGGGGCACGCATGGCGTGGATTCAGCCACCGGCAACTCGTTCGTGCTCGGCTCGTTCATCCGCAATGCGCCGTCCGTTATCACCGACAGTGACGTGCAACCGCTGACGCAGCAGTTGGCGCAGTTCTTCAAGGATCCGCTCAACGATCCGCTGTTCCATGGCGGCCGCAACGCGACGCGACCCGGCAACATGTTTCCGGCGTGGATGCGCCCCGGCGCCGCCTGCGGCGGCACAGCTGCCGGCTCGCAGTATTTTCAGCTGGAGCCGACCAATACGAATCCCAAAAACAATTTCCCGGCTTCGCGTGCGTTTGCAGCACGGGTGAAGAATACCGAATATCACCTGCAAAACACAGCGCTGCTGGGCTGGTACACGGCCGCCGCAGCGGGGCCTTACAGTTTTCCCGATCCGCAGGCGCTTGCCGACGCGGCCAAGCCGTGCCCGGCGCGCGGTGGGCGTCCGGCCACGGCTCCGCGCGGCCCCACTGCCACGCCCACGCCGTTCAGCGGAGCGGCGGGCGCGCATCAGTTGATCGGCTATTGGGCCGGCTACGGCTCGGCCAGCTCGACGTTCCCGTTGCGCGACGTCTCGCCGCAGTGGGACACCATTCTGGTGGCATTCTCGACGCCAGACCGCAACGCGCCGGAGGGCACCATGCGATTTCATCCACCCACCGGCATGGACGAGGCCGTGTTCAAGGCCGATGTCGCCTGGCTGAAAGGCCAGGGCAAGCGCGTGATGATCTCGCTCGGTGGTGGCGGCCAGCACTTCACGCTGGCTGATGAAAAACGTGTGCCCAACTTCGTCTCGTCCGTGGCGCGCATTGTCACCGAATACGGCTTCGACGGCGTCGACATCGACTTCGAGAGTCCTTCGCTGGCCATCGATCCGGGCGACACCGATTTCCGCAAGCCGACGACGCCTTCGATTGTGAATCTCATTTCGGCGTTACGGCAGTTGCGCGAACAGTTGGGCCCGAAGTTCCAGATCAGCCTGGTGCCCGAGGGCACGCAGATTCCATCCGGCTATCCTAGCTACGGCGGGCAGTTCGGCTCCTACTTGCCCATCGCTTACGCGCTGCGCGACGTGCTGGCCTTCGTCGACACGCAAAGCTACAACACGCCGCCGCTCCAGGGGCTCGACGGCGAAATCTATCAGCCTGGCACGGTGGACTACCACGTGGCGATGACGGAACTGTGGTTGCAAGGCTTCCCGGTGGGCGGTGATCGAAAGATGATGTTCCCGCCAATGCCCGCCAATAAAATCGCGGTGGGTTTCCTGACCGGCGACACGACGCCTGAGATCGTCCGCCAGACCATGGACTATCTGATCACGGGCAAGGCGCCCGCGGGCGTCAAATACAAGCTGCGCAAGCCAGGCGGCTATCCTGACTTCATCGGCGCGATGTTCTGGACTATTGATGCCGACCGCCGCGGCAACTACAACTACTCAAATGTCGTGGGGCCGCAGCTCCACTCACAAGGACAGTGAATATGGGCGAAACTCGTCGAACCTTTTTAATCCACGCCGCCGCCGCGCCGGCATTTATCCGCGGACTGATGGCTGCGCCGCGCTCAAGTACGCTGCGGTTGGCGGCCTTCGGCGCCAGCAACATGGCGTTCGCCACGCTGGACGGCATTGCCACGCATCCGAACGTGAAGCTGGCGTGCGTCGCCGATGTCGACGCCACGCGCTTCAAGCAGGTGAAGCAGAAATACCCGGAGGCGCGGCTCTACGAAGACTGGCGCGAGATGCTCACCAAGGAGCGCGGTCAGATCGACATCGCCTGCGTCGGCACGCCGGACCACATGCACGCGCCGATGGCGATGAGCGTCATGAACATGGGGCTGCCCGTCTACATTCAGAAGCCGCTGGCGCACGACCTTTACGAAGTGCGGCGGCTGGCCGAGGTGGCGCGCAAGAAAAAGCTCATCACGCAGATGGGCACCCAGATCCACTCGGCCACCGAGTACAAGACTGCGGTGCATGTCATCCAGAGCGGCATGATCGGCAAGGTGAAAGAGGTCCATGCCTGGAGCAACAAGAAGTGGGGTGACCTGGAGCCGTTGCCCGAGCGCACCGATCCCGTGCCCGAGGGGCTGAACTGGGACCAGTGGCTTGGCGTATGTGAGCCGCGGCCCTACATCAAGGGCATCTACCACCCAGGTAACTGGCGCAAGCGGATCGACTTCGGTACGGCCACCTTCGGCGACATGGGTTGCCACATTTACGATCCTGTCTTTGCCGCCCTGGCGCTGAAGTCGCCCATCTCGGTGCGGTCCGAAGGGCCTGCTCCGAGCAAGGTAAACTGGGCCATCAACGCCATCATCCATTACGTGTTCCCAGGCACAAAGTACACCGCCGGTAAGACGGTCAACATCACTTGGTACGACGGTGACGAGCGCCCATCCAAGGACGTGTTGTCGATCCTCGGCTCGCGGAGCGTGCCCGGGCAGGGCTCACTGTTCCTTGGCACGAAGGGCGCCATGCTGCTGCCGCACGTCGCGCAGCCCATCTTGATCGGCAAGGACGTCGAAGGACTCGCCATCGAGAAGGTCGATGGCCGTGATCATTACCACGAGTTCGTCGACGCCGTGCTGGGCAAGACAAAAACCTCCACGGCGCTGAGCTACTCCGGCCCGTTGACTGAGGCTGTGCTGCTGGGGCCGCTGGCCACACACTTTCCGAAGACCACGCTGGAGTGGAACGGTAAGAAGCTGAAGTTCAAGAACTCTTCCGAGGCCAATGCCCTTGTGCGCCGCAGCTACCGGGCGGGCTGGGAAGTGAAGGGCCTCAGTTCGTAGGCGCCGCCGGCTTCGGCCTGAAATTCGATAACGCCTGCGCGCTCAGTGTATTTAGCGTGCGGGACCATCGCCTTTGTCTTTCCCCACGGATTGGCCACGCGGACACGCGTGGCCTTTTCTGTTTTAAACGTGATATCCGAAATTGTTTTACCGTCCCAAGACGCCGTAACCAGCACGGCGCCCATGGCGCGCAGATCGCGGAAACGCACCGGGCCAAGGTTCTGAGTATTGGGGAAGAGGCTGATGACCCCGTCGTGGCTCTGGAGCAAACACTCGTTGATGACGGCGGGCAGCGAGAGGTTCTCGGTCCAGACGCCCATCCTCATCATGAAGTCGTAGTTGGTGTTGTCGGAGTAGCGTCCACCAGCCTGGCGGATACGGTCGTTGGCCACGCCCAGCGGCGTCATGGAGTAGCGCACCTCGCGCTTGAACCAGTCCATGTCCAGCATGGCCAGGCGGGCGCGAGCCAGCGGTTGCCAGACCAGATCGTTGCCACCCTCCAGTCGGATGTGGCGAAGCGTGCGGCGCGCCAACGCCAGCGCCTCCGGCGATGAGCCAAGGCCGACCTGCTCAGCCGGGAAGACGGGCGCGATGGTCACCGGGACGTTGTAGATGAACTCCTGCGGGGCATTGACGACATCGAGCCAGACATGGCCGTAGGGCCCGTCGCCGGCGGGGTAGGGAGCCAGATTCGAGCGCACATCCTGCCAACGCGCGCGCTGGCCGGCGTCGACATTGAGCACGCGCGAGCCTTCCAGGACAGCATCGAGCACGAACTCGGTGAGCGCGAGATCGATGATGCAATCCTTGTTCAGGCGGAAATCCACGGTGGCGCCCCAGTTTTCCGGCGAGACGGTGGGCACGATGTGGTACTTGCCGTCGTCGCCCTTGCTGACAAAGGCGGCCAGGAACTGTGCCGCAGCGCGCAGGATCGGGTAGACGCGGCGGAGGTAGCTTTCATCGAGCGTGTAGCGGTACTGCCACCAGAGGCTCTGCACGGTCCAGGGCGTCTCGCAAATTTCGTAGCCCCATGGCGGAGCCGGGTAGGGGTTGACGTTGCTGGGCACTGGATAGGCGGTGTGCGGAAAGTAGGCTCCGGGCAGTCCGAACTGCACGCGCGCGTTCCACTCGGCCATGGGCATGAGATTTTCAACCAGCCGCGTGTAGGGCTCGTGCTGCTCGACGTGATTCGATGAAAACACGCCCCACCACACCTGCTGGGTGTTGTAGTTCATGTGGTAGTCGCCATGCCAGGCGGTGCCGATGCGGCCGCTGTTCCAGTTGCCGAACAGGCCGGGCGCGACGACGCCGGGCTTCAGGCAGCAGGCCAGGAAGTACTGGTTGCGATACCAGATCTGTTCAAGTTCGCGATCCGCGATTTCAACGGCCGAGGCCGACCAGAAGCGGCGCCACGACGCGGCCGATTCGTCACGCAGTTTCTCGACCGGAATGGCGGCCAGGCGAGTGGCCTCGGCGCGGGCATGGGCGACACTATCCGGCGTGTCGCGCGGCGTAAACAGGGCGATGTCCAGACGCAACGGCTGATCGGCGGCGGCGCGCAGGCGGTTGGGAGGCTCGACGGTCCAGGCGCCTGAAAGAACACCGTGGAGAGCGAAATTGCGGTCGTCCTTCGTCTTGGGCGGATTGGGCTGCGCTTCAGTGGGCGCTGTGGCGGGGAAATACTGGTAGCCCGAGAAGGCGCCGTTTTTGAAGTGCGTTTCCGGTTCGGGCAGCTTCTGATCCGCGTCGCGGTTGGGCTGATAGACCACGGAAGTGATGGGCGCCGCCGTGTCGCTCGCGACCGAGATGTGGCCGTTATCGCGGCTGACGAAGCACGAGAGCACAACCGGGCGGACGCTGCCGCGCAGATTGTCGTAGTCCAGACGGATGGTGAGCACGCCGGTCGCGATGTCAAGATCCTGGCGGACGACGCGGATCATGCGCGCGTCCCAATGCAGCCAGACGGTGCCGCAGGGCCACGGGCGCGGCCAAGGCTTGCGGTAGGAGGACTGCATCAGCTTGGCGTAGTCGCTGAAGAAATCGATGCGCGATTCGAGATGCGTCATTTCCGGATGGCCCTGGCGCCGGGCCTCTTCTCCGGCGCGCTTCCAGATCTCCAGCACTTCGCGGAAGGGCTTGACGTGCGGGGCGTGCTCCTCGCTGACGCGGATGTCCCAGGCATCGTTCTTGCCGATGTGCAGGCCCAGGGCATCGGGCCGCACGGTGACGCAGACACCGATGTCGCCGTTGCCGAGCAACAGGCCTTCGAAGAAGTCCGGCGTCGACTGCGTGCGCGTAAGGCCGTGGCGGCGGGCGATCAGAGAGGCGTCGAGATGCGACGTGGGCTGGCGTACATCCGCAGATGCAGCGGCTCCGGTGGCGGCGGCGAGTTCGAGAAAATTGCGTCTTGTCGTGGACATGGTGTAAGCCTCCTTGCGGCGGGCGAGCCGGTGATCCTGTTCAATGATGTCAGAGGTTGCAGGCCTACGTTAAGTCCGGATGCCGCGGACCGCAAGGAGTGTGGGCCCTCGAGTTCCAAGTGTCTTCTGCTCCAGGGCCGCAAATGGCAGATCTGCCGGTAGTTGAATGGCATTCTCTGGCTTTGGATAAGTCTGGCGACCGTGGTTCGGGCACGGGGAGTAGATCGTGAAAGCGCAAAGTTGCGGCGTGGTTTCAGATTTGCCACTAACCATGCGCCATCGGGCACGTCCAAGTTTCTATTGGAAAAAACAAACGAACATAGTAGGATCAAACATAGCAATAGTAGAAAGACATGGCACAACCGAAACTCAGTCCGCTGGAGCTGGAAATCATGGACGCGCTTTGGCTGCGTGGGGCGCTCTCCATCCGGGAGATACAAGAAGCATTCCCTGCTCGCAACCGGCCCGCCTACACAACGATTCAGACGACGGTCTACCGGCTGGAACACAAGAAGGCGGTACGTCGCACACGCAAGATCAGCAATGCGCACATCTTTGAAGCAGTGGTATCGCGCGGCGCCGCGCAGAGCCGCCTGATTGACGATTTGCTGGGGCTGTTCGGCGGGCGGACACAGCCGATCATGTCGCACCTGATTGAAACCGGCAAGCTGACGCTCGAAGACGTTCAGGAAGCCGAAAAGACGCTCCGCAGCCTCTCGAAGAAGGACTCCCGATCATGACCGCGGGACTATCTGCCGTCATCAACCATCTCTGGCAGTCGACGCTGTTCGCGCTGGTCTGTGTGGCCGTGGCTTTCGCGTTGCGCCAGTACGCCGCGCGCGTGCGCTTCTGGATCTGGTTCGCCGCGTCAGCGAAATTCGTTTTGCCGTTCGCTTGGCTTACGGCCATGGGTGCGCGAATGGCGCCGCCCAGAAGTTCTGGAGCGACGCCTGCCGTCTCGGTGGTGATCGATCAGATTGGGCGCCCCTTCACGGCGGCTGCAGCGAGGGCTGCGGTATCGCAGACTGACTTCGTGCTAACCGGAGTCCTGATGGCAATCTGGCTTGCGGGCACGCTGGCGGTTGGCGTCACATGGCTGATGAGGTGGAGGCGAGTGCAGGTGGCGCTGAGCTGCTCAACGCCGTCGAGCAGCCGGGACGGAGTGGCGATACGGACATCGGCGGCGGCGATTGAGCCCGGCGTTGTTGGCGTGTTCCGCCCGGTTCTGCTGTTGCCGGAGGGCCTGCCGGCGCATCTTTCCAGCAAACATCTCGACGCCATCATCGCGCACGAGTTGTGCCACGTCCGATGGCACGACAATCTGACCGCGCTCGCGCACATGGTTGTTGAAGCCTTGTTCTGGTTTCATCCGCTGGTGTGGTGGCTGGGCGGCCGTCTGGTGGCGGAACGAGAGCGGGCTTGTGACGAGGCTGTAGTGGAGCTGGGCAATGAGCCCGAAGCCTACGCCGAAGGGATTCTCAAGGTGTGCCGGTATTCTGTGGAAACCGGGCTGGTCTGTGTTTCCGGCGTGACAGGCGCCGATCTCAAGCGGAGGATTGAAACGATTATGACCTGTAACGGTGTGGTGCGTTTGGCCAATTGGCAACGCGCTGTTTTGACCGGCGCGGCGCTTGCAGCGGCTGCCGCGCCGGTACTGTTCGGTATGACTCAGGCTCCGGCTGCTCCAGCGCAGGCCGCAGTGCCGGCCAGCACTCCGCAGGCGTTCGAAGTCGCTTCCATCAAGCCGAGTGCAGCGAATGACCCTCGGGTTCAGATGATGATCACGCCGGGCCGCATGGTAGCCAAGAACATGCCGCTGAATCTGCTGATCCAGCAGGCCTACGGCGTGCGCGATTTCCAGATCACCGGTGGTCCGAAGTGGATGGACAACGAACGCTTCGACATTGAGGCCAAGATCGAAGGCCAGCCTGACAAGAAGCAGTTGATGGCGATGATGCAGGCGCTGTTGGCCGAACGCTTCCACGCCAAGTTTCATCGCGAAACCAAGGAGCTCCCAGTCTATAACTTGGTCGTCGCCAAGAACGGCCCCAAACTCCTGGCCTCTCCGGCGGGACAGAGACCAGGAATAACTCGCATGGGCCGGGGGGTGATTGGCGGGCAGGGACTGCCAGTGGAAGCCATTGCCGCTTCGCTGGCGAATGTGATCCGCCGGTCGGTGATCGATAAGACCGGCCTTACGGGTCAATATGACTTCAAACTGGAGTGGACGCCGGACGCCGATGAAGGCTCTGGCCCACGGGACATCAACCCCAATCGTGCGGACGCTGCGGATTCCACTGGTGTGTCCATCTTCACCGCGTTGCAGGAACAGGCCGGTCTCAAGTTGGAGCCGTCCAAGGGGCCGGTCGAAATTCTGATCATCGACAGCATCGAAAAGCCCACTGCCAACTGAGTTGTCAACCATGCCGATGTTTTCACGCGTTCTTTGGGGCGCGGCGCTAGCTGTGTGTCTATTACCGGGGGCCGAACTTCGCGGCCGCGTCTCCTACGGCGGGCTGCCGCTACCTGGGGCTACCGTCATAGCGAGCGCCGGTAAAGAGCGGCTTGCGGTTGTCACCGATCCGCAGGGCGCCTATGTGTTTCTCCACGTTGCCGAGGGTACGTGGCGCGTCAAGGTGGAGATGCTCTGTTTCATTCCGCAAGAACGCGACATCACGGTTCCAGCCTCAGCCGCCGGCTTTGAAATGCAAATGCGTCCGTTGGCTGAGATTGCTGCTGTGGCGGTGCCCACGTCGTTCCAGCGTGCGGAGGTGAAGCAGACCAGCAAAACGGTGTCGCCTGAAGTCGCGCTCGATGCCGAGACCGCTGCCGAACTGAACCAGCGCGCCGCCGACGGATTCCTCATCAACGGCAGCACAAACAATTCCGCCAGCTCGTCCGTGGCGCTTCCGTTTGCCTTTGGTAACACGCGCGCGCGTTCGCAGTCGTTGTACAACGCAAGCCTCGGTGTGACGGTCGACAACTCAGTGTTCGATGCCCGACCATATTCGCTCACAGGTCAGAATACGCCCAAGCCGGCTTACAACCACCTCACCGGGATGCTGGCCTTCGGCGGGCCGCTGCGTATTCCACACCTGCTGCGCGAGGGGCCGAATTTCACCGTCAACTACCAGTGGGCACGCAACCGCAACGTCACCACACAGTCCGGCTTGGTGCCCACGCTGGCAGAACGGAGTGGTGATCTCACGTCGACGTCATACGGTGCTGCAATTCCGGCCAGCCGTTTGAGCCCACAGGCGCAGAGCCTGCTGGGGCTCTATCCGCTGCCGAATTTCACCGGCAGTTCGCGCTACAACTATCAACTGGCGCTGGTCGGCTCAATGCACCAAGACAGTTTGCAGACGCGCGTTCTGCGCAATGTCTCACGCCACGATTTCATCTCCGGCGGCTTTGCGTATCAGAGCACGCGCAGCGATAGCACCAGTCTGTTTGGCTTTCTCGACACCACGGCCACCACGGGCGTCAACGCCAACGTGAACTGGCGCCACAGCTTCACCAGTCACGTCAGCCTTTCGCTGGGTGATCAATTTAGCCGGATGTCGGCCGCTACGATGCCATATTTCGCGCACCGCGCCAACATTTCTGGTCTTGCTGGTATTACTGGTAACAGTCGCGATCCGCGCGACTGGGGGCCGCCAACCCTTGTCTTTTCCAGTGGCATCAGCTCGCTTACCGATGCCGGCTTTTCGACGGTTCACAATCAAACCAACGCCGTTTCTGCCGCCCTGCTGTGGCGAGTGGGACGCCACAACTATTCGTTCGGCGCGGACCTTCGCCGCCAGCAGTTCAACATTCTCGGACAGCAGAATCCACGTGGCACGTTCACCTTCACCGGTGCGGCCGCGGGTTCGGATCTGGCCGGATTTCTGCTCGGCGTTCCGGACACAAGCTCCATCGCCTACGGCAACGCGGACAAGTATCTCCGCTCGTGGTTCAACGACGTCTATCTCAACGACGATTGGCGCATCAACCCCGGTCTCACTCTCAACGCGGGAGTGCGCTGGGAATACGGCTCGCCCGTCACGGAACGTTATGGCCGTTTAGTAAATCTTGATGTCGCGCCGGACTTCGGCACTGCCTCGGCCGTGGTGGCGCGCGGGCAGCGCTCGCCGCTCATCTACCCGGACCGGCGCGCCGTGCAGCCGCGCGTGGGTGTCTCCTGGCGGCCGTTGCCGGCCTCTTCGACGGTGATTCGCGCGGGCTACGGCGTTTACTACAACACGTCGGTATACCTGCCCCTCGCGACGCAGATGGCGCAGCAGGCGCCGCTTTCGAAGAGCCTCACCGTGCAGAACAGTGCCGCGAATCCGCTCACGCTGGCCGATGGCTTTTCGGGTGTGCCGGCCACCACCTATGCCGTCGATCCGCACTTCCGCACCGGCTATGCGCAAAGCTGGCAGGCGTCGGTTCAAGGTGAATTGCCGGCTGCCTTGGCATACACCGCAACGTACCTGGGCACGAAGGGTACGCGTGGCATGCAGATGTTCTTGCCAAACACCTATCCGAGCGGCGCCGCCAACCCGTGCGAAGCGTGCCCGGCCGGATTTTCTTTCCTCGCCTCGAACGGCAACTCCACGCGTCACGCTCTGGATTTGCAACTGCGGCGGCGTCTGCGCAACGGGCTTGCCGGTAGTTTTCAATACACATGGTCCAAGTCGATTGACGACTCCGCGCTAGGCGGCGGTGGCCAGTCCTCCTACGTGATTGCGCAGAACTGGCGCGACCTGCGCGCTGAACGAGGGCTCTCCGCTTTCGACCAGCGCCACGTCGCCACCGCGCAGCTTCAATACACAACCGGCATGCGCGGGCTCTTTCGCGAGTGGACCGCCGCTACGCAGATCAACGCCGCCAGTGGTGCGCCGCAGACGCCGGTCTATCTGGCGGCCGTCAGCGGCACAGGCGTTACTGGCAGCATAAGGCCGGACTACACCGGCGCGCCACTCTATGCGGCTCCGCGAGGCCTTTCGTTGAATCCCGATGCGTTCACCGCGCCTGCATTCGGACATTGGGGCAATGCCGGGCGCAACACCATCACCGGGCCGTCGCAGTTCAATCTGGCGGCTAGCCTCGGCCGCGTCTTCCGGCTACGCGACCGCATCAGCCTTGACTTCCGCGTCGACGCTGCTAATGCCCTGAATCACGTCTCATATACAAGCTGGTACGCCACCATCAACAGCTCGCAGTTCGGCCTGCCGGTGTCGGCCAATGCCATGCGTAGCGTGCAAACCACCGTGCGGGCGAGGTTCTGAGCTATGTGCCAGCGACTCCTGATGCTCGCCCTCTGCACCGTGCTCGTGCCGGCGCAGACGCCGACATTTCAGATCACCTCGCAGTTGGTGATCGAGACTGTTGTGGTGAAGGACGCGCACGGCCGCGTGGTGAGCGGCCTGCACGCGTCCGATTTCGCGGTTGCGGAAGACGGTGTCCCGCAACAGATCAAGTTCTTCGAGGAGCAGAAGCTCGACGACGTGCCCGATGCAGTCGCCGCTGTCAAAACCAAAGACCCGAGGCCGGAAGCGTTTCAAAAATTGCCGCGCACTCGCATTGCGGCTGAATCGGGCAACGCCACACGCTATCGCGACCGCCGCCTGCTGGCGCTCTACTTCGACCTGACCGCTATGTTGCCGGCTGATCAGGCGCGCGCCATCACTGCCGCGCAGCAATTTATCCGGCATCAAGCCACGCCCGCCGACTTGATTGCGCTGATGGGTTTTTCCGGCGGCGCCGTTCGTGTGTTGCAGGACTTCACGGCCGATCGCATACGCCTGGATCGCATTCTGGAAACCATGCTCATTGGCGAGGGCGAAGGACAGGACGAGAATGCGCACGATGCCGACACTGGCGCTGCGTTTGGCCAGGACGATAGCGAGTTCAATGTCTTCAACACCGACCGCCAACTCTCGGCGCTACAAACCGCGGCCAAGATGCTCGGCCAGCTCAGCGAGAAGAAGGCGCTGGTCTATTTCGGCAGCGGGTTGCGGCTCAATGGCAACGACAATCAGGCGCAACTCCGCGCCACCATCAACGCCGCCATTCGCGCGGGCGTTTCGTTCTGGCCCATCGACGCGCGCGGACTGGTGGCCCAGGCTCCGCTCGGTGATGCGACGCAAGGTTCCGCCGGCGGTGTAGCGATGTATACGGGCGGTGCGGCAGCGGACCGGCAGTCCAGTTTCCAGCGTTCGCAGGATACGCTGTGGAGTCTCGCGGCCGACACCGGCGGCCGTGCGCTGCTCGATAGCAACGATCTTGCCGCCGGCATGCGTCAGGCGCAGCGATCGTTCAGCAGTTACTACATCGTCGGCTATTACGCGACGAACGCCGCGCCGGACGGCAAGCTCCGCAAGGTGAAAATTACTCTGAATAGCTGGCTTTCCGCGCGGCTTGAATACCGCCAGAGCTACTATGCAGCCAAGGAGTTTGCGAAGTTCAACGCCGCCGACAAGGAACGCCAACTCGAAGACGCATTGATGCTGGAGGACCCGATCACCGAGCTGACGCTGGCGTTGGAGCTTGACTATTTCCAATTGAACCGCGCGGAGTATTTTGTCCCGCTGACGGTCAAAGTGCCTGGGGGTGAACTCGCGCTGGCGCGCCGTGGCGGAGCCGATCACACGCGCATCGACTTTATCGGTGAAGTGAAGGACGAGTACGGAACCACGGTGCGCAACGTGCGCGACAAGATCGATGTGAAACTGGCTGGCGCGACGGCGGCGGCGCTCGCCCGGCGTGCCATCGAATACGATACCGGCTTCACGCTGCTGCCCGGCAAGTACGTCGCCAAGTTCCTGGCCCGCGATGCAGAAACAGGGCGCATCGGAACTTACCAGACGTCTTTCACGGTTCCCAATCTGAACCGCGAGAATGCGCGCATCCCAATCAGTTCCGTGGTGCTGGCCAGCGAGCGCGTGGATTTGAAAGATGCTCTCTACAACGCGCTCAAGGAAAAGGACCGCGCTGAGCTGGCGAATCCTTTGGTTCACGACGGCCACAAGTTGATCCCCAACATCGCGCGTGTCTTTCACCGCAACCGCGAGATGTATGTGTATTTCGAGGCTTATCAGCCGAACGCGCCTGAAACGCGTCCGCTGCTTGCCTACATGACCTTCTACCGGGACGGCGTAAAGCAATTCGAGACGGTTCCGCAACGGGTCGTCAGCGCCCAAGACAACACGCTGAAAACGATGCCCGTGAAGCTGAGCGTACCGTTGGAACAACTCGTTGCCGGCGAGTACACGTGCCAGTTGACTCTTCTGGATTCGCAGGCGCGCAAGGCCGCTTTCTGGAGGACGGGAATCATGGTGATTCCGTAGGGGCGCCGTGTTGTAGCCTGTTGCTGTGACTGTGTACAACGAAACCGGGAATCAACAACAGTGAGTAACAGCCGGAGAAGCTTCCTCGGCCAGTTCGGCGCGATGCCTCTTTTGCGCGGACCGTGGGCGGCGGCCGCATCGCAGCCGGCTGAAGCCGCTGATCCCAATCCTAGCCCGCTCGACCTGTGGGGCTGGCACACGTCGCCCTTCTACCAGCGCTGGGACGAGCGCGTCGTCAGCCCCGCGCATCTGCTGACGCACGCCGTCGAAGACAGCTACAAACACGGCGCGAACCTGGTGGAGATCTATCGGGGCGGTTACCCGCTAGAGCAGCGCGGCGGCTGGACGCGCGAGAGTACCGCGGCGTTGCATCGCGCGGCACACGATCTGGACATGCTCGTGCAGTGGTTCCCGCACCGTTTGGATGGCGACGCGCAGCCGAAGGCGGGTTTGACGAACCACTGGGCCGAGGGCAGCGATGTCGCCACTAATACGTTTCCGGGCGCCGTGCGGGCCATGCGGGAGCTGGGCGCGGCGTTGTTCGATTCGTTGGAAACGCCGCCCGAAGAACTGCTGGACGTGTTCGGCACCGAACAGTGGCCGGTGATGCACGCTCTGTTGTTCAACAAGTGCATGTGGCCCTACCAGCCGGCCATGTCGTTCTACACGGACAACCATGCCTTCGACGAGACCCTGCCGAACGAAATTGATGTGACGGCCTCGAACGGTGCGGGCACTGACGATCAGACTGTCGGTTACAACGCGTTGCCGTCCGAGATCCGCAAGCAATACGGCCTGCAATTCTGGGGCGCGCAGGCCGAGTGCCGGACGGGCATCGCGAAAAACCGTTTCGGTGGTCTCGGCCAGCCCGACTGGGTGCTGAAGCAGGTGAACGACCAGTGCCGTGAACGGGCGCGTGAGCGCGGCCGCCGTACCCTTTCGCCTTCCGCCATCTGGTGGATCAGTGAAGTGGAGGACATGTGCTCCGACGCCAACCGGCGTTACGTCTACGGCGCCAGCCAGGACCCGGTGCGGTGTGCTGTCACCGCGACGCTGTCCGGTCTGGGGCGGGATGGGTTGAAAGTGGAGACGGAGGCGGGTGCGCGCGGCCTGCCGGAGCGCTATCCCTATCCGAGTCGCACTGCCTTCCTTCAGAACAACCATCTGTGCGTGTTTGCACTGCCCGGCGTCGACCACGCCATGCTGTGGCACGATCCGGAGCGGTTGGCGCACTACGATAACGACGCGGC
Organism: uncultured Candidatus Solibacter sp.; assembly: GCA_964478395.1. Lineage (GTDB taxonomy): Bacteria > Acidobacteriota > Terriglobia > Bryobacterales > Bryobacteraceae > Paludibaculum. Next base: position 22,062 of record CAYZIX010000011.1, on the reverse strand, counting down.
TTCCATTTTGCTGTGCGATCCGTTCATGGAGACGGTGGCCGGCGGTGGGCCGGTCGAGACGATCTCGGCGAAGTTCGAACATCTGGAGCCGGCGGGCTACAAGGCAGTGTGGCGCTGGAGCCTGCGTCTGAAGTGCGCTACGGGTGAGGTGGACGAGACACGCACGGCCGAGATGATCAGTGATGCGCCTTACGTGCGCGTGAAAGTGGAGCGCGCGGCGCGGAGCACCGCGGCGCTGGGCGCGCGCTTTGGCACACCGCATTACGACCGGCTGCGCGTCGGCAAGACAACATACGCGCAGCCCACCGAGGTTGCTCCGCAGCAGTGTTTCACACTTGTGGACAGTACGGGCCGATATCCGGAATTGGCTTTCATGCTGTTAAGCCGTGGGGCCATCGAGCATGTGAGGTGGGCGCCGCAACAGGGGCTCACATTCGAATCCCGGCCAGGTGAGCGCGAAACATTTGAGTTGGCTGTCGGGCCGCACAATGCGGGTGAGCTGTTCGAATACCTGTCGCAGCCGGAGGAGCGGGTAGTGCTGGACGCGGCGGGCGGGGCAGTGGTCTCTAACCAGCTCGGCATTCCGGTGGTGAAAGTGGTGCGCGTGGCCGGCGCCGGTCCGCATCCTTTTCAGGTGAACGAGCATGGCCAATGGGGCTTCCGTGGTGCGCAACCCAGTCTGCTGCACGCGGGCGAGGATTACCTGAAGTGTTATCTGCCTGCGCACGGATCGGCGCGGATCCAGCGCTACGGGTTTCTGGAAGATGTGGCGCGTCCCGGTTGGGGCTGCCAGTACACAATGGCCCTTGGCGAGTGCTGGCGGCGCGGCCAGCGCGCGGGCGTGACAGCGGAGGTACGGTCGGTCACGTCGTTTCTATTTGCGCCGCGAGTGCGTTTCAAGACGAGCCTTGCGGAGGTGCATGTCAACGGCCGGCCGTGGCGCTACTTCGATGGTTGCCACGTGTTTCTGCCCAACCGGCGAGGCTCCTATCGAATTGAAGTGACGGAGGGCCCGGCAACGCAGCCCCACGTGGCGCGCACGTTCGCGCACATTGAAAATGCGGAGTGGCGCGGCGGGCAGCTCACCTTCGAAGCGCGCCTGCCGGAGTGGGTGCAGGGCGCGCCGGCGGACTTCGATCTCGTCGCGTTGATCCGGCACCCAGGCATGGAGGTGACCGGCCTGGACGGCGCCAGTCTGCTGCGCGCAAAGCCGTTGTCAGCATCGATCATCCGTTTCAAGCCGGGTGCCATCTCGCTCCGCTTTGCTGCGCAGGGTAACGCGCGTGTCAGGCGTGCCGATGCCGGCGCCGACATCGGGAGTCACCTGGCGCACCGTTCGGCGCTCATGCTGCGGCCGTATCTGCGCCCGTTTGAGTGCAAGGAGATGGCCCTGGATCACATCGGGCCATGCGATGTGCTGGTGTGGAACCACTACTGCCTGGATGAGCTGCCGGAAACGCTGCGTCCTGCCGTGATCGACAACCTGCGTAATCATGTCGAGCATGGCGGCGGGCTACTGCTCATGGCCAATGCTGTTCGCATTGCTCCGCAACTGATGGGAACTTCAACAGACCGCTGGCGGACGTTGCACATTGGCCATCATCTGAATGTGGATTGCCAGTCGTTCAATCTGGAAGCCCTGGTGGATGCGCACCCTGTTTTTCAGGGCCTGTCACCGCGCGTTACGTGGATTGAGCCAGGGCCGTCCGACATTTTCAAGCGTGTGCTTGGGGATGCGCCGGGAGGCCGCGCGCTGGCCAGAATGCAGGTGCAATTCAAACCAGGTAAGCACTCTGACGACCCGATTTACGCGTCGACTCCTGCGCTCTGGGAGTGGCGCCTGGACCAGGGCCGCATCCTGGCCTGTGCCTGCGGACCGCGCTACACGCTGGGCTCGCCCAATCGCTGGACACCTCCGGCCAGCGCTCGACGGCTGGTGGAGAACGCTGTTCGTTACCTTGGCGGCGGCGCGCCCAAGGTCCGGGTTGGCTTGTTAAGTTGACAGAGATTTTAATCGTAACTATAGTTGTTACAGATGCGCTGAGAGAAGCGAAATGAACGTCAGCACGCGGTTCACCATTTCGTTGCACATTCTGACGCTGCTGGCGTCGAGCCACGGCCAGCCGCTCACCTCGGAATACATTGCTGGGAGCGTGAACACCAATCCGGTGGTCATCCGGCGTCTGCTAGGTATGTTGCGGAAAAAGGGGTGGGTATCGTCGCAGCCGGGTGCCGGCGGTGGATGGCAACTTACCGTGGATCCAGACATCGTTACGCTTGCTGACGTGCGCCGGGCGGTGAACGAAGGTTCGCCGTTCAGCATGCACAGCCAGCCGCCCAATCCGGCCTGCCCGGTGGGCCGGAGCATCCAGGCGGCGCTTTGCGGCATCTATGCACAAGCGGAACGGGCGATGGAGGTGGAGTTGGCTCAATCCACCGTCCGGAAGTTGCTGCGGTCCGTTCAGGCGCGGCAGAGAGGTTAATTTTTGTGATGTAAATCGTAACTATTATAGTTACGAAACGAGTAAGGAGATGAAGCGATGATGATTGCGATTACAGGTGCGACGGGCAAGCTGGGACGGCTCGTCGTTGGAAAGTTGAAGGAGCAGGGCGCCGGTATCGTCGCATTGGCGCGCTCGGCGGCCAAGGCGGCAGATTTGGGCGTCCCCGTCCGCGAAGCTGACTACACCAAGCCCGCAACGCTGGAAAAGGCGTTCGGCGGCGTCGATACGGTGCTGCTGATCTCATCCAACGAACTGGGGCAGCGCGCCGGGCAGCACGCCAACGTGATTGCGGCGGCGAAACAGGCGGGTGTCAAGCGCGTTGTTTATACCAGCCTGTTGCACGCCGGTACGTCGCCGCTGAATCTTGCGGCGGAGCACCTGGAGACCGAGGCTGCGCTGAAGGCTTCGGGGCTCCGCTACACCATCTTGCGCAACGGCTGGTACACGGAGAACTACACGGGCTCCATCGGCGGCGCGTTGGCTGGCGGTGCTTTCCTGGGCAGCGCGGGGGCGGGGAAGATCTCGTCCGCGCCGCGTGTGGATTACGCTGAGGCGGCGGTGGTCGTACTGACCAGCGAAGCTCACGATGGCAAGACATATGAATTGGCGGGCGACACGGCCTACACGCTGAGCGATTTGGCGGCGGAGATCTCACGCCAGTCCGGCAAGACGATTCCGTATAAGAATCTACCGGAGGCTGAGTACGCCAAGCTGCTTGTCGGTTTCGGTGTGCCGGAGGGCTTCGCACGCGCGATTGCGAGTTGGGATACCGGCGTGGCACAGGGTGCGCTGTTTGACGACAGCCATCAGCTTTCGCGCCTGATCGGCCGCGCAACGACCCCGCTGGCGCCAGTGGTGGCAGCGGCGCTGGCTAACGCTCGCTGATCCGCATCTTCAGAATGTAGTCGACAATTGGCGCCGGATCTTCCAGCGAGTGCGGATGGTGGCCCACGCCGGGCTTGACAATCAGCTCGACGTGGCCACCGAGCGCTTCGTAGCGTTTCTTCAAAATGAGCGTGTTCTCGTCCCAGGGCACGATATCATCGGCATCGCCCACCACGTGGATCACCGGGATATGCGCTTTGGCAATGGGTGTGAGAATGTCGATCGGATTACCCTTCCACGCCAGTGCCTGCTCTTCGGTGAAGCCGTAAACCTCCTTAAACAACGCCCAGTCGTGCGGACTGCCTTTGCCTTTGCCCTTGCCAGCGGGCCAGCTCTTGACGTCGCACACCGGAGCGTCGCCATAGATCAGCCCTACCCGGTCCGGGTGCAGGGCCGCCCAGTTGTACACGTACAGCCCGCCACGGCTCATGCCCAGCAATACGGGGCGCTTTGCAAAGCCGTGGTCGCGGGTTAGAAACTCGTAAAGTTTCTCCCAACGCGCCATGGCGTCGGGGCTGCCGAAGGTGTTCGGGCACGACATGTAGACCACGTGCCAGCCGAGCTTGAGCAGCGCCAGATCCACCGTCGGGAAGGCGCCGAGAAACTCGCCGCGCCACAGCCACGGCTTGTCGGCGGCGGCGTTGGCCGGCTCAATGATGGTCACTTTCCGTTCAGCCAACTCAAAATCGTAGCGGGCGAAGCCTTTCCAGTCAGTCTTCGTGCCGGGCCAGTCTTGCGCGAACAGCGCGGTGCTCAAAATCAAAAGTGCGAAAAATTGTTTCATTGACTTAACGCCCACTGGAACCGAAACCGCCTGTGCCGCGCGTTGAGTCGGAGAGCTCGGTTTCCATCCACTCGATACGTTCGTAGCGCGCGATGATCAACTGTGCGATGCGGTCGCCAATGTGCACGGTGTACGGCTCGCGCCCAAGATTGAGCAGGATGACGCGGATCTCGCCGCGATAGCCGGGGTCAATCGTGGCCGGCGCGTTGGGCAGCGTGATGGCATTGCGCAGCGCCAGCCCCGACCGGGGGCGTAGTTGCGCCTCGTATCCGGGCGGCAACTCAATGGCGAGCCCTGTTGGCACCAGCGCTGGACGTCCCGGTTCCAAACAAATCTCCTCCATCGCGTGCAGGTCCATTCCGGCGTCCTCGTCGGGCCCGTGGGCGTAGAGGGGCAGCACGGCATCGGGGCGCAGACGTTGGATTCTGATTTGCATGGGGCGGTGTTCGCTATCATAGCAACCGTGCCTCGTGTCATATCGCTGGGGGCGATGCCGCCCGAAAAACTGGCCTTTGCGTTGGCCCGCTACAGCCGCTCGCCGGACTCCATTGTCGACTCGCTGGCCTGGGTGCGTGCGCACGATTCGTCGAAGTTTCTGGAGAGTTTTTACTTCCAGTACGGCCACGCGTCGATCGCCGACCTGGGCCACCTAGCGCTGTGTTTCGAGGGCGTCAGCGAGGTGGCGGCCATCGAGATTGAGGACGAGCCCCTCTGGGACGGCCAGGCGCGCAGTTCGCGTTATCAGGATTTTTCGCGCTCGGGGCTAATCACGTCGCCGGAGCTGGATCCCGCTCAGGCCACGGCTTACCAGGATGCCGGCGCACGCTTGCTGGCCGCGTACAAGGACGTCCATGCGCGCATGGTCGAGCACCTTTCGGCGCGCCTGCCGCGGCCGGAGTCGATGAAGCCCGAAGCCTACGCCCGCAACATCGCGGCGCGGGCCTTCGACGTGGCGCGCTACCTGCTGTTTCTGGGCATCCCGACGGGGATCGGACAAGTCACCAGCATCCGCACGTTGGAGCGGCAGATCCGGCGTTGGAAGGCTTCGCCCTACGCCGAGCTGCGTGAGCTGGGCGCGGAAGCCGCTAAAGCGTGTGCCGAGGCGCCTCAGTGCACGTGGAAACTGAAGACGTTTGCCGCTGGGGCCAGCGGTGGGTACGAAGCCAATTGTGGAGATGACTACGGTTCGAGCGAACCGGTGGCGCCGACCCTGGCTCGGTACCTCGAAGCCGATCCGTATCCCGGCCGCGCGCGCGCCGCTCTGTCCGAATGGGCGCGGCAGAACATCGGCGCGGCACCGCAACGGGCGTGCGAAATCGTCGAGCTGACCCGGCCCACCGACACGCTGGCGCAGGTGGCCGCGACGTTGCTCTACTCGGTGACCGATTGGCCGTATGCGGATTTGTATGAGGTCGTGGCGAGTTGGAGCCGCGCCCGGCGTGCCGAGGTGCTGGACGTCGCCGTCCGCACGCGCGGCTCACGCGACGAGATGCTGCGTGAGTTCCGCTCGGCGCCGCTGGTGTTCGATCTGCTGATCGACATCGGCGCCTACCGCGACCTGCACCGCCACCGGCGCTGCCAGCAGACGCGGCAGGCGTGGACATGGCAGCATGGCTTCACCATCCCGAAAGCGATTACCGAAGCGGGGCTCGAAAAGGAATTCAGTCAAGCACTGGACGAAGCGCAACAGGCGGCGCGTACGCTAGGCGTTCCGGCCGGGCATTATCTGCTGCCTTTCGCCGCCCGCGGCCGTTTTCTGTTCCAGATGGATGTGGCCGAAGCCGATTATCTCATCCGCCTGCGCAGCGGTGTGAAGGGCCACTTCAGCTACCGCGAAGTGGCCTGGCAGATGCGCGAGGCGCTTCTGAAAGTGGAGCCCGAAATCGCGCGGCTGATTGAAGCCACGCCGCCGTGGGTGGAGGACCCGCTGACGCGGTAGTCACCACGGCCACCACGGCACGGGCTTCACGTCGATGATGTGCTTGGTATTCCCGACGTAGTCGATGATCAGGCCGCGTGGAGCCGTGTTTAGGTGGTAACAGTCTGCCGGCGTGCCGCGCTGCGAAGGAGTGAGTAACGCAAGCCGGTCAGCTTCACTGGCTGCAATATCGATAACGCGGGCCACTGACTTGAAGTCGAGCTCCGGCTCGGCCGAGACGAACAACACCCGAAGAAGGCTGTCTTCGAAACTTTGGTGCAGTCTCTGTTTCAACTGTGGGACAGGGATGACTTCTCCGTTGAGCGACACTCGATCGTCCGTCAGAACGTGAGCGATCCACAGTCGGTTGCGTTCACCTTCAGGCTCACAAGGGCTCTTGGTGGGCACCAAAACGTCAAAGCCGCGCGGGCCGGCCAGCACGGCAAACGCGACGGCGGCCAGAATCCGGAACAGCGAAACAAACGGCACTAACGCGATCGGTTTCATACGCGCCAGGCTCCCTGCTGCATCTGACACCAGAACGGGTGACGGGGTTCCGCGGAGAGAGATCGAGTGACGTCAGCGCGCCGCCGGCTGCTGCACCAACCTTCCGCCACCGTGGCGTTTCACACTCTCCAGCCCGCAGGAGCCCACCGTCTGAAAGCCGTGGTTCTTGAGTATGGCCGCCGCACGGGCAGCCCGTCCACCCTGGCTTCAAAGGGTGACCACGGGTTTGCCGTGGGGTATCTCCTTCAGCCGGCCTTCCAGTTGGCTCAGCGGGATGTTGACGTAGCCCTTCACCGAACCCAGTTGTTCGATTTCGAAGCGCTCGCGCACATCAAGGAAGAAGACTTTGCCCGGCTTCTCCAGCAACTTGGCAAGTTCTTCCGTGCTGAGTTCCTTGGCGGGTCTCACCGGTTGTCCACACGCCGCGCCGAAGAACAGCATTGAGGCCACTACGCAGGCCCAGCAATGGGTTCTCATGACCGGCAGTGTAGCATAGAGAAATATGAGCCTCCCATCTGGCGAATTCTACCGCATCTCGAAGTTGCCACCCTATGTTTTCGCTGTGGTCAACGAGATGAAAGCAAAGCTGCGCGCGGCGCAGTACGACGTCGTGGATTTTGGTATGGGCAATCCCGACGGCGCAACTCCCCGTCCCATCGTCGCCAAGTTGATTGAGGCTGCACGCAATCCGCGCAACCACCGCTATTCGGTGTCGCGTGGTATCCCTAACCTGCGCCTGGAAGTTTGCCGGCGCTACGAGCGTAACTATGGAGTCGAGCTGGATCCGGAGCGCGAGGCGATTGTCACCATCGGGTCGAAGGACGGGCTGGCGCACCTGATGTTCGCCGTCATCGGGCCGGGCGACGGAGTGATCACGCCCGCGCCGTGCTACCCCATTCATCAGTGGGGTGTGATCATGGCCGATGGCCACTCCATTCCCTTGCCGGCTGCCGATCCGGCCGCGTTTCTCAACGCGTTGGAAGATCACTACCGCACGGCGGCCTTGCCCGCCAAGCTGATCCTGCTGAACTATCCGCATAATCCCACCACCACCTGTGTGGATCTGGATTTCTTTAAGGAAGTGATCCGCATTGCGCGCTTCCACGGCACCATGGTGCTGCACGACTTTGCCTACGCCGATCTGTCGTTCGACGGTTATAAGGCGCCCAGCATTCTGCAGGTGGAAGGCGCCAAGGACGTGGCCGTCGAAATGTTCTCGATGACCAAGAGCTACAACATGGCGGGCTGGCGAGTGGGCTTCTGCGTGGGCAATCCGAAGATGATTCACGCCTTGGCTCGCATCAAAAGCTATCTGGACTACGGCAACTTCCAGGCCATCCAGATTGCAGCCATCATTGGCTTGCGCGAATGCGAGGACGAGGTGACTAAGATCTGCCACCTTTACGAGCGCCGCCGCGATCTGGTGATTGACGGCCTGAACGCAGCCGGCTGGCCGGTGGAGAAGCCACGCGGCTCAATGTTCATCTGGGCGCCGATTCCGGAGCCGTTCAAGGCGATGGGGTCGCTCGAATTCTCCAAGAAACTGCTGGAGAAGGCGCTGGTGGCTGTTTCGCCGGGCATCGGGTTTGGTCCGGCCGGCGAGGGCTATGTACGGTTTGCGTTGATCGAAAACCACCACCGTACGCGCCAGGCGCTTCGGACAATCAAGCAGTTCCTGCGCGATGGCCGCGCCGGCCGGGCCTGATATCATCTCCCGTATGGCTGCTCTCGGAGAGGGCCGGAACATGCGGCTGATGGAGTTGCGCCATCTGCCGGTGGAAGCGCTGCAAGACCTGCTCGACGAAGAGAAGGCGCGCTGGCTTTCACTCCTCCATTGGGACTTCACCCCATCGGCGGAGTTGGTGGTGCGCTACACGGCGATGCAGGCCTTGGAAGGCAGTGCGCTGATGGACGGCGATCATGTGGTCGGCTACGTCTATTGGGTGACGGACGAGCATAAGGGCCTGGTAGGCGATCTGTTTGTTCGCAACGGTTGGCGTTCGCCGGCCAACGAGAACCTGCTATTGGGCGCAGCGCTGGAGCGGTTGCGGCGCGGAGCCTGGATACGGCGCGTGGAGGGCCAACTGATGCAGTTGGCCGCGCGCGGTCCGCAGGTGGCGCCGCTTGGGCTGCGCCCGCGCTGTTACCGGCGCCACTTCATGATTGCGCCGCTGGACACGATCCAATCCCGGCGCGCCTTCGCGGGCGCGTCGGGGTTGCGCTTCGTGGCCTGGACGCCGCGCCTGATGGACGAGTGTGCGGCGCTGATCGCCGACGTCTATCAGGGCCACGTCGATAGTGAGATCAACGATCAGTATCATTCGCGCCATGGCGCGCGGCACTTCCTAGAAAACATTGTGCAGTACCCTGGCTGCGGGCACTTCGCGGCGGGTTGCTCGTGGTTGGCGCTCGATTCGGGCGGCTCGGTGCAGGGCTTGGCGCTGACGACGCACGTGGCCGACCGCGCCGGCCATGTGGCGCAGATCTGCTTGGCGCGGCGTTATCAGTCTGGCGGCGCCGGCTACGAGCTGATGCGCCGCAGCCTGGCTTCACTGGCCGAAGGCGGCGCCACGGAGGCGTCGCTGACTGTCACGGCGTCGAATGAGCGCGCCGTGCGGCTTTACGAACACTTCGGTTTCCGCGCTGTCTACGAGTTTGAGGCGCTGGTCTGGGACCGGTTGTGGGAGTAGGGACTCAGAGCCCTAGTGTCGGCCCGATGGCTTCGTAGAAGGTGAGCACGGCTGGGCCCAACGTGATCACGAAGATCGCCGGCATAATCAGGAAAAAGACCGGGAAAATCAGCTTGACGCTCAACTTGCGCGCCGTTTCCTGCGCTTCCTGGCGGCGCCGCGTGCGTAAGTAGCGCGCGTGCGTACGCAGCGACGGGCCAAGGCTGGTGCCAAAACGATCGGTGTCCACCAGCATGGCGGCGAGCTTTTTGAGCTCGCTCGAACCGGTGCGTTGGCCAAGCGCGTAAAGCACCTCGGCGCGGGGCCGTCCGGCGCGCGTTTCAACTTGCACCTGGGCCATTTCGGCGGCTAACTCCGGATAGATACGGCGCAATTCGCGGCTGGTTTCGAAGATGGCGGCGTCGAGTGATTGGCCCGCCTCGACGCCCAGCACCAGCAGGTCCAGGGCGTTCGGCAATGCACGTTCCAGCGCTTGGCAGCGGCGCCTCAGTATCGTCGTCAGCACGTGGTCCGGCAGCAGGTAGCCAAAGCCAGCGCCGCAGACGCCGGCCAGCAGGCTGAGCGACAGGCTCTCCTGTTCGAGCAGCGCCATCCAGCCGAGCACCAGCGCCAGCGCCAGCGCCGTGGCCACCCTGGTCCCCACCATTACCATCGGCGCATGCGGCGAGCGGAAACCCGCCGCCACCAGCCGGGTGCGCAGCGTTCCGGCGTGCTCCTCCTTGCCGGAGGCGATATTGCCAATGATGTACATCGACTGTTCCAGCCCGGCGGCCAGGCCTTTGCGCTGACGGTCTGGAGGCAACTCCATCGAGCGCTGTTCGAGCCTCGGTTCAGCCGTCCAGCGGAACAGGAGCAGCACGGCTCCGACCGACGCCATGACAAACAGGAACAAGCAGATGGTCAACACGCCTTCACTCATGAACAGCTCCTCAAACCTTGACTCGCGCCACGCGGCGGATCACAAAGTGGGCCACGATATTGGCCAGCACCGCCACGCCCAGCGCGGTGCGGCCCTCGACGCGGCGCAGCATTACGCCCATGTACTCCGGGCTGAACGCGAACATCAGAGCGCCAATCACCAGCGGCAGCACGGTGAGCACCGTGCCGGTAATACGGCTGTGGGCCGACACTGAACGCACTTCGCCTTCAATCGCGGCCGTATCACGCATGGTTTCGCCCAGCCGCGCCAGTACGTCGTTCAACCGGCCGCCGATGCGGTTTTGTAGCTTGACGGCGGCGACAAACATGGCCACTTCGGCAAGCGGAATGCGTGCTGCCAAATGATCGAGCGCCTGATCCCAGCCGACGCCCAGGTTCCACTCCTCGCGCGTGCGCCGCATCTCGGTGGCCAGCGGCTCCGGTTGCTCCATCGCCAATAGCTCGATGGCCGACGCCAGCGGGTACCCCGCCTTCATGGCGCGGGTCAATGAATCGAGCGCCTCGGGAAACTGGTCGGCAAACTTGCGGAAGCGCCGTTCGCGCACTGAGCGCATGTACAGTAGCGGCGCAAGTGCGGCCAGCATCGTCAGACCGGCGGCCGGCAGCGCGGGGACGAAACCGATCTGCCACAGCAGCACCGCCGTGGCCGTGCAGCCCAGCAACATCATGGCGGTGAGCCGGCCAACTGTCCATTCGAGGCCCGCCTCTTCAATCTGGCGCCGCAGTTCGTCGACCTGTCCGAAGCGTTCAAGCACCGCGCCCCACAGGCGGATGGTGCTCAGGTTGTCGCCCTTGAGCACCTCTGTGGCGGCGCCGGCGCTGCCGGACAGGGCCATGCCGCTTGCGCCCGCGCGGCGGGCGCGAACCTCCACGGAGGCCCAGTAGAACGTTACGGCCAGCAGCGCCGTCAGGAAGGCGCCGCAGAACATCAGGACGAAGATCAGTATGCTCAGCATTGCGGGACTACCGGGCCGGCTCCGCGTGACCGCGGTCGCCCGGGTTGCGGACCACCATGCGCAGCTGCATTGAGGCGTCGGCCAGGCTCAACTGGTCAGCCTCCTGCGGGTTGACCAGCAGAGTCACCACCGGCCGGCCGCTGTCCACGGCCGCCACGCTTAGCACTTCCACGTCATCCATCAGGCGGCGCAGCGATCCCGTGCCGCGTGTGTCAATCACCTGAATATCGATGCGGCTGCCAGAGCGCAGCATCGCCACAACGCCGCTCGATTCCACCGGATGCACGCTCACCGCCCGGCGGCCCACGGGGATGGCCAGCGATGGGCCCCCCGTGCCGAGCCGGGCGAGCTTCGACCGGTTCAACGGCTGATCGGCGGGCTGCGGCTCCATCACCGTGGAGCCGATGGCTTGTTCCATTGCCGTCACGGCTTGCGCAGGCAACTGCGGGCTGGACCACTCCATCATGCGCACGTCCTCGGCGCGCACCGCCGTGCCGCGGTCCAGCGTGCGGTTGGCCACCACCACGCCGCGCGTGTTGTCTGCCGCCACCACGCCGCCGCGCAGTCGCGGGATCAGCAGCCCGTAAAAAATGCCCGTGGCTACTACCGCAGCCACAAACGCCACTCCGAGCAGTGGCATCAGATTGCGTTTCATCGCATGACCTCTCAGCTCATTTCATCGACGGATCGCCCTGGCCTCAGTAGGGTCGAAGGCCTTCGGACGTTACAATAGAAGGCATAGTGGAAACCCGACGGATGTGCCCGCATTGCCGGGCCTTTATCACTACTCACGACCGCGTTTGCCCTTACTGCGATACGCCGGTCGGGCCGCGTGCGGTGGATCTGCGCGGTGCCGAGGCGCTGCTGGGCGGTTTGGTCCCCACGGCGCAGTTCGCCACGGTGGTGATTCTCACTATTAACATCGGCATGTTTCTGGTGACGATGTTTGCCAGTTCCAAGATGGGCGAAGGCCAGGCGCTGATCCGCTACGGCGCGGCGCTGCCCGAGGGCGTCTTCGGCGGCCAGTGGTGGCGGCTGATCACGGCTGGCTTCCTGCACGGCGGACTGATGCATATCGGCTTTAATATGTGGGCATTGATGGATGTGGGCCGCCACGCTGAGGAGATCTACGGCGCCAAGCGCATGACGGTCATCTTTATCCTGTCCACCATGGGCGGATTCCTGCTCTCCATGCTGCGCGGCACCATGCTCACGGTGGGGGCGTCGGCCGGGCTGTTCGGCCTCATCGGCGCCATGATCGCACTCGGCGTGCGCCACAAATGGTCCTCTGAAGCCAGCATGATCAAGGCCTTCTATATCCGCTGGGCGATTTACGGCTTGCTGTGGGGCCTGCTGCCATTCTTCCGCGTCGACAATGCTGCCCATATCGGCGGCCTAGCCACCGGCTTTGTGGTCGCCTACATCGCCGGCACGCCGCGCGAGTTGCATCCCGGTGGGGAGCGCGTCTGGACCATCCTTTGCGGGTTGACTATTGCCCTGACCGCGTACGCTTTCCTGCGCCTGCTGCTGTGGTTAGCCATACTCCAGTAGTGCAGATTGACACACTCGCCAGCCGCACTTTCCTGTGGCTCCAAATCTTTGAAAAATCAGGGTGTCTGACTATGGATTCTCATATTCACTAAGCGGCGGCGTGTCCGGACAGTGACACCGGAGGCGCGCTGCTGTGTCTGCTTTGCCACATGAAAAGTTTTGTAAATACAGAGAGACAAAGGACTTATAATGAGTGTTCGAATCTGTTAGGATGGTGTCTGAATGATGTACGACGATGCGGCGGTCCCGGGTCTGAAGTTTGAGACGACCATTCAGAAGCCGGTGGAAACTGCCGGTGTGGGGCTGCATAGCGGTGTGCCGGTACATATGCGGATACTGCCGGCGCCCCCGGCGACGGGTATCGTCTTCCGCCGTACCGATCTTGATAACTTTGAAGTGCCCGCCAGTTGGACCCATGTCCAGCGCGTCAGTTATGCCACTTCGCTGATGCGGCAGGGCGTGCTGATCTCCACCACCGAACACCTGTTGAGCACGTTCTACAGCATGGGCGTCGATAACGCCTATGTCGAAATCGACAACCTGGAAGTGCCTATTCTGGACGGCAGTGGCCGGCCGTTTGTCGAGTTGATCCGCGCGGCTGGTATCCGCGTCACACGCCGCCGCCGCCGCTATCTGCGCATCCTGCGCCCGGTGGAGATTTCGGCCAGCGGCAAGAGTATCTCCATTCTGCCTTCGGACAGCTTCCGTTTGAGCTGCAACGTGTTTTTCAAGCACCCGGCGGTGGGCATGCAGTCCATTGAGATGCGGGTGACGCCTGACAATTACGCGCGTGAGTTGGCCCCGGCGCGTACTTTCGGTTTTGCGCAGGAACTCCAGCAGATGCAGAACATGGGCCTCATCCGTGGCGCCAGTCTGGAAAGCGCTGTTTGTTTTGACGAGCATGGCGTGATGAACGAGGGTGGGCTGCGTTTCCCCGATGAGCCTTGCCGCCATAAGGCGCTGGATCTGATTGGCGACCTCGCTCTGCTGGGCCGCCCGCTGATTGGCGAAGTGGTGGCGGAACGCGCCGGCCACGCGCTGCATGTGGCGCTGGTGGCCAAGATCATGTCGGACGCCTCGCTCTATGAAGTGGTGACGGCCGATGAGTTGGCCCTGGCGCACGCGGCCGCCGCCGTGAGTGTTCCTCACTCCAGCCGGCCGTAACAGACATCAAATATCATCGTGCGGCGCCGTCCGGCGTGCGCATTTTCATTGTCATTTCGCGGAGTTCATGTTAACGGGATAGGTGAAATCACGGTATCGCTGTGAGGAGCCTGCTCATGCCGAATAGTCTGTCCATGCTGGTTGAAGTGCTTCCGTTGACCGTCTTCACGGGCGTCATGATGTCTTCCGCCCTGGCACAGAGTCCAGCCTCGCGCGTGGAGTTCACGACGAAAGAGACCGCCAGCGTGACCGATGAGCGAAGTGGCGTCACAAAGTCGCAAAGCCGTACTTTTGCCCGGCGCAAGGATGGCAGCGTTCGCGAAGAAATTGCCGCCTACGACAGAAAGCCCAAGCCCGTCTTTGCAAGGTCAAGGACCGCGATCGCCGGGAGGTGACTTCGCTTCAGTTGGGCGCACCGGACGGCGAGCTGTTTGCCGAGCGTTTTGAAGGGCTTGCCGAGAGGCCGCCATCGGAGGTGCAGGAGCGGTTGCGCAAGCTGGCATTCCCGGACGAGCCGGCAGGAGACTGCATCGAGCGTACGAAGCAGCTCATGGACAAGAAGTACAAAGCGGCGCAGTCAACCAAGTAGGGAGCCACCGGCGGGATTGACGCCTTTTGTGGTGGGGCGTTACGCTGGGATCGTGGGGCCAGAGACGATACGTTTTACCCCGGCGCGGACCTACCTCACGGTAGCTGCCGTGGCGCTTGGTCTGGCGGTGTTTTCCGCCTGGTGCGCCCGCGGTTGGCTGCCGGCCGCAGTGCCTGCGGTCCTGTTCCTCGCCAGTGCGCTGTTTATCCTCTGGTTGGGCTTGCGTCCTGCGATTGAGGTGGACGACGCCGGCCTGAAAACCGGTCATCTTTACATTGCCTGGAGTGATGTCCGGCGTGTGGATCAGACCGGTTGGGTATCCCCGATGGTGGCCGACCTGACGCTGGCCGACCGGTCGCGCGTGCGTCTGATCTACCCGGGCGAGACGCGTCAATCGAATCACCTGCTGCGCATTATTCAGCAGCGTTCCACTGCGGCTCTGATCAATGGCGTGCCCTACCGCCAGCTTTTTGGCGACCCGGTGCGCGCCGGTGCGAGCAATACGCCTCCGCCCCCGCCCACAGATTTCCGCGTGTTGACCGAGGCCGACGAGGCCGAGGTTGAGCGGCTTTATCAGAAGCTGCGCGCCGCGGGCCGCCTGGATCCGGAAAAGTAGCGCCTCCCCGCTATGCGAGAGGCATTCCGCGCCGCCTGGCCTTACCTGAGAAAGTACCGTCGTGGTCTTGCGCTGGGCTTCGGTGCGCTGGTCCTGCGCGATGTGGCCGGGGCTGGTTTGCCGCTAGCCGTGCGCGCCGGTATTGACTCGATTGCGCAGACTGGCAGGAGCCACCAGCTCTATCTGTGGTGCGTTGCCGTTGTTCTGCTGTCGCTCACCAAGGGCATATTCATGTACTGGATGCGCGTCATCCTGGTGAGCATCTCGCGCGATGTTGAGTACGACATCCGCAACGACGTGTTCCGCAACCTGGTTTCGCTAAGTCACGACTTCTACGCGCGCTATCGCACTGGTGACATCATGGCCCGCGCGACCAACGACTTGAATGCGGTCCGCATGATGCTGGGGCCGGCCGTGATGTACTGGGCCGAGACGTCGCTCACCTTTGCGCTTGCCCTGGCGGTGCTGTTCTCGACGGACTGGCAGTTGACGTTGTGGGCGCTGGCGCCGGCGCCGCTGGTCAGCATTGTCGTGATGGTGCTCGGCCGGCGAATTCACGACCGTTTCGAGGTCATACAGAAGATCTTCTCCGACATCTCCAGCCGTGTGCAGGAGTCCATCAGTGGCGTGCGCGTAGTGCGCGCTTATGTGCAGGAAAGTCACGAAATGCGTCGTTTTGAGCACCTAAACCGCCGTTTTGTGCGCGAAAACCTGCGTTTAGCGACGCTTTCCGGGCTGTTCATGCCGCTGCTGCAATTCCTCATCGGGCTGACGTTCATGCTGGTGCTGTGGGTCGGCGGATTGCGCCTGCTGGAGCACCGTCTGTCGCTGGGCAGCTTCGTCATGTTCAATACTTTCATGGGGATGCTGGTCTGGCCGATGATTGCTTTCGGCTGGGTGGTGAACCTGATGGAGCGCGGCGCGGCCTCCATGCGGCGTCTGCGTGAACTGTTGGAGGAACGCCCTTCAATTGCCGCGCCAGCCAATCCGAAATCGTTGCCGCCTGGACCGCAAACCATTGATTTTGAAGATGTCAGCGTGGAGTACGACGGCCGCGCAGTGCTTTCCGGTATTTCGCTAAGCGTACCGGCCGGCTCCACCATCGCCATTGTCGGCCGCACGGGGAGCGGCAAAACCACGCTGATCAACCTGTTGACGCGGCTGATTGATCCGTCGCGCGGAGCGGTGCGGCTGGGCGGCGTGGATGTGCGCGAGGTGGATCCGGCCCAGTTGCGCGCGCGCATCGGGTGCGTGCCGCAGGAGACGTTCCTGTTCAGCGCCAGCGTGGCCGACAACATCGCGTTCGGCGTGCCGGATACGAATATGGACGACGTACGCCGGGCAGCCGAGATGGCCGGACTGGCGGCCGACATTGCAGGCTTTGCCGAGGGCTACCAGACCATGGTGGGCGAGCGCGGCGTGACGCTTTCCGGCGGCCAGAAGCAGCGCACCGCCATCGCACGCGCCTTGCTGCGCGGGCCCGAGATTCTGATTTTGGACGACGCGCTGTCGGCCGTGGATACGCTGACCGAGGAGCGCATCCTTTCCAATCTGGCCGGCTTCATGCACCAGCGCACGACCATCCTGATTTCACACCGCGTCTCAACGGTGCGCGGCGCCGATTGCATCTATGTGCTGGACGGCGGGTGCATTGTTGAGCAGGGCTCGCACGACGAACTAATTGCGGCAGGCGGCTATTACGCCGAGCTGGATCAAAAGCAGAAGCTCGAAGAAGAGCTGGAATCCATTTAGTCGCGCTTACGCGTGAGCAACAGCCCGATTCCGGCGGCTACGTGCAGGCCGGCAAAAGCGGAGGCTGCCAGGGTGTCGATGGGCGTCCACTTCGACGCCTCCAGGCGTATGGCGGCACGTTCAACGTCTTCGTGATTACGGGCGATGATGGACGCTGTGCCGGGCTCCGGAGGCGAGAGCGCGCGCCAGGCGAGCCAGGCATCACAGACGAGCAGCACGGCCAAGGCGGTCCATGCCATCAACCGGAAAACTCGGCGCATCATTTCGGCAACAGTGACAGCACGGCTTCGGTCGGGCTGGCGATAACGTGCGCCGCAATTAGCTTGCCCAATCCCTCCACCTTGGCTTGGCCTGCCTCCACCGCCGCGCGCACGGCCGCGACGTCGCCCTTGATCACCACCGTGATGTAGCCGCCGCCCAGCTTTTCGCGCGCCAGTACCTCCACGGAGGCGGTCTTGCAGGCCGTGTCGATGGCCTCGAAGACGGCCGTGAATCCTTGTGTCTCAATCAGGCCGACGGCAAAAGAGGCTTGCCCGTTCATCTTGTCCTCCAATTTTGGCAGCATCACCACTTGCTGCTCCATCAATGGGTTGATTTCTGGTTTGGCGTCCCACACCGCCTGCGCCGCCGGCTCCGGGCGTGGAATCACGCTGGTGACGCAGCGCACCCGCATCAGATCCGCTACGCTTTTGCCTGCATCAACCGCTGCGCGCACATCGGCCAGCGGACCGGTGATCTTCATGACCGCGCCGGTCAGATCGTTCAACTCCACTTGCAGCAGGCGCACGCGGGCGGTCTTTTCCAAAGCGTCCAGCACCACCATCGATGGGCTCCAGCCCGCTACTTCAACGAAGCCCAGTGCGCTCATAACAGACCCCGCTCACGCAGTGTGTGCAGCACTTCGAGCGTAATCTGTTCGACGTGCGCGTCGCCCGGCGCTGGGCATGGACCGCGCTCGGCCAGCAGGCAATCGAGAATGGACTGCAATTCAGCGCGGCGCTGTTGTTGCGTTTCGCTCTGCGGCTGGCGCGAGCGCCCGAAGTTGAAGCCGCGCAGCTCCACGCCGGCGCGGAAGCCGTCGGGGAACTCGTAGTGGTCCAGCATATGGTCGAACAGCTCCAGCACGCGCGTCTGCAAGCGCATGGCCTGGTCCAAACGCCCGGCGCGGGCGGTGTCGTACATTAGGCGCATCAGTTCAGGCACGACGTTCGACGCGGCATTGGTGCCGCCATCTGCGCCTGCGACCAGCATCGGCACCAGCACGCAATCCCAGCCCGTCAGGAACGTGAAATCCGGCCGCGAGGGGCGTATGGCCGAGATCATCCGCATCATGAACGCGACGTCGCCGGATGAATCCTTGATGCCGACGATGCGCTTCAGCTCGGCGAGCCGCTGGATGGTGGCCAGCGTGATGGGACTGGCAAACAATGGGATGTTGTAGAGCGTGACGTCGATGGGCGAGTGCAGCGCGATTTCGCGGAAGTAGGTGTAGACGCTCTCCGGCGACAGCTTGTAATAGATGGGCGAGACGATGGCCACGGCGCGTGCGCCATAGGTGTGATAGAGCTCGCAGGCGGCGATGGTCTCCTTGACGTTGGCCTCCGCAGCGCCGGCCAGCACCGGTACACGGCCGCGCGCCTGCTCGCAGGTGATGCGCGCCACCAGACGCCGTTCCCCGGCCGAGAGGCGCGTGAATTCGCCCGTGCTACCGTTCGGGTAGAGGCCGTGGACGCCGCTTTCGATGAGCCAGTCGACGAAGCGGCGCAGCTCAGCTTCGTTGACACGGTCCTGCGCGTCGAGCGGGACCAGCAGCGGCGTGAAGACGCCTTGTAGCCGGGCTTGCGGAGCCATATCAGGCCACTATCATCTCATTTTGCCGGCGCGGCGTTGAACGCTTCCACTTCCACGGCGGGCGCTTCGCCGCGCGTGTCGGCATCGGCCAGCTCAATTGAGATGCGGCGCGATTCGCCGCCCAGCAGGGCGAAGTAATTGTCCTCGTAGAGGGCTGGCAAAATGCGATCGCGCGATGTGGCGCGCACAGCCTTCAGCCGCACCATCAGAGCGGGTGTGGAGCCCGTGTTTTTCACCGTGGTGGTGACCACCCAGCGCGAGCCCGCGCGGCGCGTCTCGGTGGAGGCCTCCAGCTTTACATTGGGCATTGAGCGCAGCGCCGTGAAATCGGTATTGTGGCGGCCGCGCCAGTAGAAGTTTTCAGAGAGCACGGCGCCGCCGCGCGTCAGCTTCAGGCGCAGGAAGTGCACGCCGGAGAGGCCCGACGGCCACTCCAAGGAGATGGGCGCGACGGTGGAGTCTTCGTTGCTATCGAGTTGCGCGGACTTGCTCCAGCGCGACACGCCGTCCAGGTTGAAGACCTCGGCCGTGGCCGTCAGTCCGGCCTGCGGGCCGGCGTTGTAGTTCACCACCTCCACTGAATCCGAGGCCGGATTCCACTGGATGTGGAGCGGCTCGGCGGCCTTCTTGCAGGCGAAGTAGGCGGCGGTCGGCTCGAAGAAATAGTCGTAGGTCTGCCAGACGAAGGACGGCCAGGTGGGGTGGCTCATCCAGATGAGCAGGCCCATGCGGTTCTTGCTCTGCGCCTCGAACATAGCGCGGTGGCCTTCGTAGTTGACGAACTGCGCAAGCTGCACCCATTCGGCCGCGTCTTTGGCGCCACCGTAACTCTTCTCGATGCGTTCGATGAAGCTGCGGCCGCCCTGCGCGCCGTTCAGGCTGAAGTCGTGCATGCCCCAGGCGCGGCCCTGCGGCCAGAAGTCGCTCTCGTCCATCATTAGCTTCAGGCTGTCGAGCGTGACGATGTTCGGCATGCCCATTTCCGAATGCAGCAGCGTGGGCGGGTGTTCAAAATAGCTCTTCACCGGCATGGCGCGATAGGGGCCGTGGCCGCTGAGCAGATCGTCGGCCGAGCTGGGCGAATAGAAGATGCCCGGATGCAATTCAGCGAGCAGCGTCTGGATGCCGTCGTTCAACGTCTTGGATGGATAGCCCTCGTTCCGCCCGCAGTAGAGGCCGATGGAGGGATGCGTGCGGATGCGCAGGATGGTGTCGCGCGCGTTGGCCAGGAACATCGCGTTATCGTCCGGGTCCGGGCCGTCCCAGGGGTTGGCCAGCCAGAAGTCCTGCATGATGACGATGCCGTTGCGGTCGGCGGCCTGGTAGAAGGCGTCCTCACCGATCTGGCCCACCCAGTTGCGCACCATGTTGAAGTGCATGTCGGCGTGGTAGCGCAGGGCGGCGTCGTATTCGCGCGCGCGGTAGCGCAGCATCACCTCACCGAAACCCCAGTTGCCGCCGCGCGGAATGAAGCGGCGGCCGTTGATCCAGAAGCGCAGGGCGTTGCCTTCGGTGGAGGTGGTGAACTCGCGCAGGCCGGCCTGGAAAGCGGCGCGATCGGACGTCTTGCCGTCGGCGACGAACTTCAGCTCGACGTCATAGAGATTCGGCTCACCATAGCCGGCGGGCCACCACAACTTCGGGTTGGCGACGGTGGGATTGAATGTGACGGTTTTGCTGGCCGAGGCGTCGAGCGCAACGGGCGTTTCGAATGTGATGCCGCCGAGCTTGCCCTGCAAGACGCCACGCGCGGGCGCGGCAGCATGGTTGTGGAGCGTGGCGGCGAGGGTGACGTCTGCTTGAGCGGCATTGACGACGTGTGTCGCCACCGAAGGATTCTCCACCGTCACCTGGCCTGTGAAGTTGAGCGCGACGGTGTTCCAGAGACCCATGTTGCGGCCGCGCACGGTGGGGATCCAGTCCCAGCCGATGGAAGCGTGGAAGGTGGGATTATCGGCGCCCAGCGCGCCGCCGTTCAGGCCCGGGCTCTGGAAGGTCTTCTCCTTGACCGAGCCGGGTGTGGCGGGCTTTTCGATGCGCACGGCCAAGGCGTTGGCAAGACCGGGGCGCAGCAGGCGAGTGACGTCGAAGCGCGCGCGCTGGAACGCACCCTCAATACGGCCCAGCTTCGTGCCGTTCAGATAAACATCGGCTTTCCAGTTAATTCCCGAGAAATCGAGCCAGGCGCGGCCGGCGGCGTCGAATTTCGGTGCTTTAAATTCGTTGCGGTACCAGAAGTCGGAATAGAAGAATGAGTCCGACGCCATGGCCTGATAATCGCCGAAATTCGGGTCGGCAATCGCGCCGGCGTTCAGGTAGCTGGTGAGCACGGTGCCGGGCACGGTGGCGATCAGCCACGAGGCGTCGGCGAAGCCGGGCTGCGAAAGCTGCTCCGCGGTGGCGGCGACCTGCGAGGCGCGGCGCAGTTTCCAGTTGCCGCCGGAAAGGCCCGCGGCGGCGTGCGGCACGGCCACCAGCCCGCCACGGCCGAAGACTTCCAGCTCGCTCAGAATGCAAGCACCCAGCGGGCCGGCCTGCGGCGTGCGTAGGCGCACCCAGCGAGCGTGCGCCGGCGCTTTCAGCTCGTCGCCTGAGAGTGTGCCGAGCGGCTTCCAGTTCTTGCCATCGGCGGATGTCTCGATGGCGACCTCGGCCGGGCGGCGGATCCAGGCCGTGGTGATGCGCTCAATGTCGGACTCGGCGCCCAGGTCGACGGATACCCACTCCTCGTCCGTGCCGGCGGGCATCCAGGCGGAGGTGAAATGGTGCGGGCCGGCCAGCCAGACCTTGGTCTTGTTGCGCGAAAAAGCGGTCTCACCGACTTTCCAGGTAGCTCCACGTCCGGTGTCGAATTCGACGCGATAATAGCGCCGCTTCGATGGGATTTTCAGTTTAATCGACGGGTGAATTTCGCCAGTGGGGCGTGCCAAGCCGGAGGTGCGGCCGAGCTCGCGCCAGCGCTTGCCGTCGTCCGAGCCGAGCAGCAGGCAGTTCCAGATCTGGTTGTCCATGCCCGGGGCGGTGACCGTGGCGTCGACGTCCAGACGGTCGATCTCAGGCGGCTCGGCACCGGCGATTTCAAGCTGGAGCCACGCCTGACGGCCACGCAGCTCCAGCGTCGAAACCCAATTGCCGTCCAGCGTCAGCTCGCGCGACAACTTGTCGATGACGTCATGCTGGCTGGTGGAGACGACCAGCCAACGCGGTAGAGCGGTGGTGCGGATGCCGTCGGTGGCGAGTTGCGCCGTCAGATTGAAGTCGTAACTGGAGGAGTGATAGGCGGCGCGGTTCAGCGCGAGGTTGCGCAGCGTGGCCGGGCCGGCTGTGAGCGCCGGCCCGAAGTATTGGCGCGGATC
>CAYZIX010000010.1:0-58683 GCA_964478395.1 uncultured Candidatus Solibacter sp. | reverse complement strand
GGTGTCAATGAGCAGGACGCCCGGCAGCGCCAGCGTCGTCGCATCGTTCAACTGCGAGCGGCGCACCAGGCGCAGGCCGCGCGACGTGGCCTTGCGCGCGGCTTCATCAAAGCGCTCCGGACGGCGCGGCACCAGGATGAGTAGCAGACCGGGCCGCGCGATGCTCGCGAAAGCGTCCAGAACAAGATCATCTTCGTCCGGATCGCCCGGCTCGGCGGGCGGCATGGTGGAGGCGGCAATCCAGACCTGCGCCGGGGCGGTGCGCGCCATCAAGGCGGCGACCGGCTCAGCCACGCGTGTCGAGTCGGGCGAAAAATCGTATTTGAGGTTGCCGCAATTGACGATGCGCGGCGCGCCCAGCAGGGCAAAGCGGTCGGCCGCGGTCTGATCCTGGGCAAGGACCGCATCGGCATACGGCATGACGGCGCGGAAGAACCAGCGCATACGGCGGTAGCGCGGTAGCGCACGGTCCGAAATGCGGCCGTTTACCACGGCTAGCCGCGCACCCGAGCGCCGCGTTTCGCGGTAGAGGTGGGGCCAGATTTCGGTTTCGAGAATCACCACCAGCGAGGGCTTGAGCGCGCGCAGCACGCTGCGCACGGCGAAGCGGTAGTCCAGAGGAGCGTAGAAGATGCCGGCGGCCAGCGTGCTCAATTTTTGCTCGGCCATGGCGCGGCCGGCGAGGGTGGTGGTGGAGACGTAGACGGGTACGCCAGGCAGCACGGTGTGGATACGCTCAATCAGCGTGGCGGCGGCCAGCGTCTCGCCGACACTGACCGCATGCAACCAGATGGCGCCCGGCGTCGTCCGGTGGAATGAGCGCGGCAGGCGGCCGAAACGTTCGCCAAGATGCCGCAGATAGGCCCGGCGGCGCACCACGCGCCCGAACAGATAGAGTAGGAGAAACGGGAAGGCCAGGGCCTCGAGGAGCCAGTACAGGATGAAGATGAGCTTGGCAGGCAAACTACTGATTGTAAGCCTCACATCGCTAGCATGGGCGCAAACGGGTTTCCAGCCGGGCAAGGCGGCCGATTATCCCTCCAACCAAAAGGTGGGACAGCTACGCATCGCGGCCGTGCGCTATGAAAGCGATACAGACACGCGGCGCGCCTTCGGCAAGGTGAATCCGAACGAGTACGGCATCCTGCCGGTGTTCGTGATTTTCGAAAACACGGGCGCCGACACGCTGCTGCTCGACCACATGAAGCTGGTTTACCAGTATTCCGGCAACGAGGTGTCGCCCACCCCGCCGGGCGACCTGCCGTATGCCATTGCCCCGAGGCGGCCCAACACCGGGCCGGGCGTCCACAGCCCGATTCCACTGCCAAAGAAGAAAAACCCGATGGGCGCAGTGGAGCTGCAAACGCGCGCCTTCGGCGCCAAAACGCTGGAAAAAGGCGATAGCGCGTCCGGATTTTTCTATTTCCAGACGCGCCATCAAAGAAACGCAGTGCTCTATATTACGGGCATTCGCGTGGGCACTACCGGCAAAGAGCTCTTCTACGCCGAAGTGCCGATCGACCCAGCGACGCCCGGACAGCCGTAACGGCTACTTCTTCGTGGCCACCTTCGGAGCGGCCTTCTTCGCGGCCTTGGGAGCCGGCTTCGCGGCCGGTTTGCGCACGGGTGGCAGCACGATGCCGTTCGGCGGCACCGGGCCGATGCGCTCGAACGTCAGGCTGGCAATGGTCACAGCCACAATCGGACGGTTGTTTTCACCGCGCGGCACGTTGGCGATGCGCGCCACCAGCGGTTGCCCCTCTACCACCTGGCCGAAGATGGGGAAACGGTCGTTCAACTGCGGGCGCAGCCCTTCGGTGATGAAGAACTGGCAGGAGCCGGTGTTCGGGCCGGAGTTGGCCATGGCGACAACGCCAGGCTTATCGAACTTGAGTGCGGGGTGAAATTCGTCTTTGATGTAGTCGGTTTCGCCTTCGCCGGTGCCGGTGGGGTCGCCGCCCTGGATCATGAAACCGGGAATGACGCGGTGGAAGGTGAGGCCGTTGTAGAGTGGCCGGCGGACGCGCGCCCCGGTTTTCGGATCTTTCCAGAGTTTTCGACCGAGGGCCAAATCGACGAAATTGCGCACCGTGACCGGCGCTTCGGTTTCGTGCAGCTTGATGACGAACGTGCCGAGCGTTGTCGTGCCCTGCGCCACTTGCATATGGGCGTAAAGGCCGGCTGGCCGGACGGCGGGCGCGGCCGGAGCGGCAGGCGTCTGCGCCGCAGCGACGCCCCAGAACAGTGCAAGCGAAACCAGGCTAGCGAAGTTCCTCATGCTGCCAGGATAGCAGCGGGGAATTCAATAGGCTGGGGCAACAGTTGCGCTTTAGATTGAAGTGGCTAGACTGGATCCAATGACCCGGTCGTTGTTGTTTCTTCTGTTAGCCACTTGTATTAGCCCATTAATGAGTCAGGCTCCGCGAACTGTTCCATACCGGCTTGCTCTACCAGATCGCAACGGGAGGCTAGAGTGGTCCGCCCCGGGCTTCAAGATCGTTCAGATGTCCGCAAAACCTAACGGAGCCGAGATCGGTTTACGTGGTCACGACGACACAAGGCGCCTCACCTTCCTCGGATTCCTATTCGTTCCGCCGGAGGGTGATGGCACAAGCAGCACTGCGTGCCGCGATGGCGCGCTCGCGACCGAGAAGAAAATGAATTCGACCCTGAAGATTCAGCAGACATCTGTAATCGAGCGGCCCGGCGGCCTGATAGTGGCCTTGGTCAGCTACTCGGCAACAGAGCGCGACCGCAAGGTGGGATATCGGCTACGCGGTTTTGTTGCGGCTGGAGGCGTATGCGGTGACCTGGAATTTTACAGCGAACAACCCATCCGCCATGATGACGTCACCCTGCAGGCTGTATTCAGGGGCCTGCAACTGGATCCCGCCTACGTGCCCACGTTCCCCGATGTTGCCCTTTACGCTCAATTGTTATATCGGCAGCAAGCTTACCGCGCCGCCGCACCAGTATTTGAGAAAGCCCTTACTCTCGTGCCACCCGACGGAGCGCCTTTCACCTCGCAAGCGTTGGCCCGCCGGGTGATGCGCGATCAGGCCGGCATGGCATGGGGCATTTCCGGTGATACGGCAAAGGCGCGGGCCATTTTTGAGCAGGGGATTGCAGAAGACCCAGACTATCCGCTGTATTACTACAATCTTGCCTGTGCAGACGCTCAAGAGAAGAAACTGGCTGACGCCCAAAAGCACCTCCAACAGGCGTTCGACCGTAAGGCCAACATGAATGCGGGTGAACGAATGCCCACTCCAACCAAAGACGATTCGTTCATTCCGTACAAGGGGAACAAAGACTTTTGGAACTTCCTGAAACGCCTTGAGACGGAGAAGTAGACTCCCGTCGCAGAGCATATCGGCCCATCGACCGCCCCCAACAGACTGGGGTAGGCCCGGCACGGCGGCGGGTGTTACGATCGAAACATGAAAAAAGAGAGCATCCTCTCCGCGATGATCGAGATCGGCATTGTGCCCGTGGTGCGCACCCCGTCTGCCGAGTCCGCCTACAAGGCGATTGAAGCTATCTATCGTGGCGGCATTCGCGCGGCTGAGGTAACGATGACCGTGCCAGGCGCGGTGAAGGTGCTCGAAAAGCTTTCGGACGAGTTCGGCGACAAGATGGTGCTCGGCGCGGGCACGGTGCTCGACGCCGAAACCTGCCGCACGTGCATGCTGGCCGGCGCGCAATTCTTCGTTACCCCGGCGTTGAAGCGTGAAACCATTGAGATGGCACGGCGCTACTCCCGGCCCATCTGCCCTGGCGCGCTGACGCCTACCGAAGTGCTGACGGCCTGGGAAGCGGGTGCCGACATCGTCAAAGTATTCCCGTGCGGCAACGTCGGCGGCCCGAAGTACATCAAGGCGTTGAAGGGACCGTTCCCGCAGATCAACCTGATCCCCACCGGCGGCGTGAACCTGGAAACAGCCGGCGATTTTCTGAAGGCCGGCGCCAGCGCGGTGGCCGTGGGCGGCGAACTGGTGGACGCCAAGACCATCAAGGAAGGCCGCTACGAAGTGTTCGAAGAGCGCGCCAAGCAATATTTGGCCGTTATCGCCAAGGCGCGGGCCGAAATGAAGGGTTAAACGGATATGGCCATCAGCCAGGACTTGCTCGATATTCTCGTTTGCCCGGCGTGCAAGGAGCCAGTGGCGCTGACACACGATAAAACCGGCCTGAAGTGCCCGAAGTGCCAGCGCGTGTACCCCATCCGCGACGACATCCCGGTTATGCTGGTGGACGAGGCGCGCGTCGAGCCGTAAGAAACAGATGATGGCGGCGCTCGACAGCCTGCCGGTGGGCGCGCGGGTGCTGATTGTGCGCCTGCGCTCGCTGGGCGACGCCGTGCTCACCACGCCAGCCATCACGCTGCTGAAACAGTATAGGCCGGATGTGCGCGTAGGCGTAGTGATTGAGCCGCGCTTCGCCGGAGTCTACGAAGACAACCCGGACATCGACGCGATTCTCGCGCCCGCGTTCAGCGCCGCGGCCGGCTACGGTGCACGCCTCGTGTTGAATTTGCACGGCGGCACTCGTTCGATGGCACTGACGCTGGCGTCGCTGGCCCGGCTACGCGCCGGCTTCACGCACTACCGCGCACAGTGGATCTACAACGTTCACATCCCACGCGCGCAGCAAATACTGGGCGAGGAGCGAGTGGTGCACACGGCCGAGCACGTCGCCTCAGCCATGTTTTACCTAGGCGTGCCGCAGAGCGAGATTCCGCGGGCGCGGTTGGTGGCACGGCCCGGCAAGGTGCCCGCAGGCGATTACGCGGTGATCCATCCTACAGCATCAGCCGCGCACAAGGCCTGGCCCACTGAACGATTTGCGCAGTTGGGCGCGGCGCTACGAGCGCGCGGGCTGGAGCCTGTGTTTATTGGCGCGGCTGGCGATGATCTGAGCGCGTTCTTGGACTTCCGGATTGTGCGCGGCGCCAGTCTGAGCGAAGTGAAAACGCTGCTGGCCAGTGCGCGGCTGTTCGTAGGTAACGACAGCGGTCCGGCGCATATGGCGGCGGCGTTCGGATTGCCGGTAGTGGTGCTGTTCGGCGCGTCCGATCCACGTATCTGGGCGCCGTGGCGCACGCGCAACCAAATGATTGTCGCGCCCGGAGGGCTGGACAAGGTAACTTTGGACGAGGTGATTGAGGCCGTGGAGAAGCTCGGATGAAGGAACTGGGCCGCTTGCGTCCCTACGCGCAGCGCTACACGCCGGCGCTGCTGGCCTCGGTCGTATTGATGCTCATCTCCGGCGCCGGACGCGGCATGCTGCCCGTGCTGCTGGGCCCGATTGTCGACCGCGTGTTGAATCCGGCCTCGGCTGAGGCGCGCATCCCGCTGCCCATTCCGCAATGGACCGGCATGCAACTGTACCTCGACCAATTGGTGCCGTTCGACGTGCACAACGTTTGGACACTGGTGGCGATTGTCCTGCTGATGGTGTTCCTGACCAAGGGCATCGCGGATTACTTTGGCAATTACCTGATCAGCTACGTCGGTCTTTCGGCCGTGACGGACCTGCGGCAGCGCACGTTCGACAAGGTGGTGCGCGAGGAGACGGAGTTCTACCAGACACAATCGACCGGGCGGCTGATGTCGTCGGTGATGAACGACATCGAGAAGATCCAGTTGGCGGTTTCGCAGATGCTGGCCGACTGGCTGCGGCAGTCGTTCGCCGTGGTGTTCATGGCCTACGTGCTATTCCGCTCGGACTGGCGGCTGGCGCTGTTTTCGACACTCGTGCTGCCGTTGGTGCTGCTGCCGACCTCGCGACTAGGCCGCAAAATCCGGCGCTCCACGCGCAGCGCACAGGATAACGCCGCCGAAATGAGCGAGATTCTGCAGGAGGCCTTCGCGGGTCACGCGGTGGTGAAGAGCTTCACCGCCGAGGCCTTGGAAAGCGAACGCTTCCACAAAGCCGCGGCACGCTTCAAACGGGCCAGCCTGCGCTACATCTCGCTACAGGCGCTGCCGTCGCCAATCATCGAGTTTTTGGGCGCAGTGACAATTGTCGGCCTGCTGACTTACGCACGCACACAGATCAAGGGCGGCGCGATGACAGCCGGTGACTTCATGAGCTTCGTTATGGCGCTGCTGCTGTTGTTCGAGCCTGTTAAGCGCCTGAACGGCATTCACAATATCTTCCAGCAGGCCGCCGGCGCCAGCCAGCGCGTGTTTGAATACATCGATCGCCCGCAACGCATCATCGACCAGGCCGGCACGCCCGACCTGCCCCCGTTTGAGCAGTCCATTGTCTTCGATCACGTCAGCTTCCGCTATCCGGGTTCGGCTAACGGGTGCGCGCTTTCCGATCTCACGCTGGAGGTAGCGCACGGCGAGGTGGTGGCCTTCGTCGGCCCCAGTGGCGCGGGCAAAACGACGGTGGCCAATTTACTGGCCCGTTTCTACGACCCCACCGAAGGCGCCGTGCGCATCGACGGCCACGATATCCGCGAGGTGCGCCTGCAAAGCCTGCGGCGCGCCATCGCCGTGGTCGGCCAGGACACGTTCCTGTTCAACGACACGGTGGCCGCCAACATCGGCTACGGCCGTCCGGGCGCGACGGCGGATGAGATCCGGGAGGCCGCGCGTAACGCGCTGGCCGAAGAGTTTATTGATGCGCTGCCGCAAGGCTACGCGACGATTGTCGGCGAGCGCGGCGCCAAGCTGAGCGGTGGCCAGCGCCAGCGGCTGTCCATCGCACGGGCGCTACTGAAAAACGCGCCGATTCTCGTGCTGGACGAGGCCACATCGCAACTGGACACTGAAAGCGAAATCCTGGTGCAGCGCGCGCTGGGCAATTTGATCGAGAATCGTACTGTGATCGTAATTGCGCACCGGCTGTCCACCATCCGGCGCGCCAACCGGATTGTCGTGCTGGACGGCGGCGCGATCAGCGAGATTGGAACGCATGAAGAACTGCTCAGCCGGGGCGGCGTCTATCAGCGTTTGCATGAGTTGCAGTTCGTGGACCTGGAATTGGAGAGTTAACCGATGAGCCTACGCAGTATGACAGGCTATGCGCGGGTGCGCCGGATGGGCGAACTCGGCGAAGTGATCATCACGCTGAAAAGCGTGAACCACCGCGCCTTCGACCTGCACGCACACATTGCAACGGTGCTGGAACCATACGAACCGGCGCTGCGCGCGCTGGTGCGGTCTGCCGTTTCACGCGGCCACGTCGACCTGCGGGCTGGTTTTACGCCTCTGCATCCAGATGCGGCCAGCGGATTGAACCGGCCGCTGTTCGAGGCGTACCTGAAGGCGCTGAGCGAGGCGCGCGAGTATTACAACATTGCGGGCGAACCGGATCTGCAGGCCGCGTTGCGGCTGCCGGGCATGTTGACCAACGCCGAGGAGGACGCCGACGCGCCGGAAGGCCTTGAACCGCTGGTGCTCGATGCGGCGCAGGAGGCGCTGGAGGCGCTGAACAGCTTTCGCGCACGCGAGGGCGCATCCATCAGGGAATTGCTCAAGGGTCACAACACGGCCGTCCGGCGCGATGCCGCCGAGATTGAAAAATGCCGGAAGCCGGCCGTGGAGCATTTCCACGCGCGGCTGCAGGAACGGCTGGCCGAACTGCTGGCCGGGGTCTCGATTGAGCCGCAACGGTTGGCGCAGGAGGCCGCGCTGTTGGCAGACCGTTCCGACATTACGGAAGAACTGGATCGTCTGCTGGTGCATTCGCACGAGTTGGACGCGCTGCTCGACAAGGGCGGCGAACTAGGCAAGAAGCTCGACTTCCTCATGCAGGAGATGAATCGCGAAACGAACACAATCCTGTCAAAGACGTCGGGCGTCGGCGAGTTGGGACTGCGGATCACGGCCCTTGGCCTGGAAATCAAGGCCAATGTCGAACGGATACGCGAGCAGGCATTGAATTTGGAATGAGTCAGGTATTCATCATTTCGGCCCCTTCGGGCTCAGGCAAATCGACGCTGGTGAAGCGGCTGCTGGAGCGCGCACCAGAGCTGATCTTCTCTGTTTCCTACACCACACGCGCGCCGCGCGGGCGGGAGGTGAACGGCAAGGACTATCATTTCACCAGCCGTGAAGAGTTCCTGCGGATGCGCGACGCAGACGAGTTTGTCGAATGGGCTCAGGTGTTTGACGACTTTTATGGGACGCACCGGCGGTTTGTCGACCAAGCGCGCGCCGAAGGCCGGGACGTGGTTCTCGACATCGACGTGAAAGGTGCGCGACAATTGAGGGAGAAGATCCCGGACGCGGTGAGTGTCTTTATTCTGGCGCCTTCACGCGAAGAATTAGAGAAAAGACTCGCAGCGAGGGGCGATGTGAGCGCCGAAGTGATCCGCAAACGGGTGGCCGAGGCGGCCCGGGAGATCAAGGATTACAGCCGGTACGATTATGTGCTGGTGAATGACGACGTCGATGTGGCCAGTGATCAATTATGGGCCATTGTCGGAACAGCCCGTTTACGCTCTACGGAGCCGCGGGTTCAGAAACGCGTCAGCGAAATATTGAATACGTTCGAACAGGCAGAGAGCTGAACAATGGCGGAAAAGAGTATCCGTACCCCGATCAATGCGATTCCAGACGATCCGGAATCGAGCGTCTACCGCTTCATCATCGTGGCGGCCAAACGCGCCCGGCAACTGCAGGGGGGCGCTCGCTCGTTCCTGCCGTCAACCTCAAAAAAGCCCACTGTGGCGGCGATGGAAGAAGTGCGCCGCGGTCTCGTGAGCTACTGGGAAACCCCGCCGGTCAACGAGTTGCAGCAGGCGCCCGCCGCTGCGCCCGAAGAGACGCAGGCCTAGTGAGGTAAGCGGCGGTGGCCACGCACAGCGCCATCTTGGGCGTCGGCGGCGGCATTGCCGCCTACAAGGCCGCAGAACTGGCGCGCGCGCTGATGGAGCGCGATTTCGGCGTCACCACGGTGATGACCGATGCCGCGCAACAGTTCGTTCGTCCGCTGACCTTCGCGGCTCTAACCGGGCGCAAGGTCCTCACCGGCATGTTCGACACGCCGGATCCGGAAATCAACCACATCCAATTGACTCGTGAACACGATGTGCTGGTTGTGGCGCCAGCCACGGCGGACCTGTTGGCCAAGTTTGCACACGGCTTAGCCGGCGATTTTCTATCCACGCTGTATCTGGCTTTTTCCGGACCAGTCGTGTTGGCCCCGGCAATGAACACGGCCATGTGGCTGCATCCTGCCACTCAGGCAAATCTGGAAATACTGCGCCAGCGTGGGCACCTGATTATCGAGCCGGATTCCGGACCGCTGGCTTGTGGTACAGAAGGAGCCGGGCGCTTGCCCGAGCCGCATCGGATTGCCGATTTCGTTCTGCGCGCGCTGACACA
Organism: uncultured Candidatus Solibacter sp.; assembly: GCA_964478395.1. Classification (GTDB taxonomy): domain Bacteria; phylum Acidobacteriota; class Terriglobia; order Bryobacterales; family Bryobacteraceae; genus Paludibaculum. The sequence goes on along the minus strand of CAYZIX010000010.1, from coordinate 49,339 downwards.
ACGCCATGATCTCGATAACGAGACGGTTCTGATCACTGCTGGACCGACACGTGAGCCATTGGATCCGGTACGCTTCATCTCCAACCGCTCAAGCGGCAAGATGGGCTACGCGCTAGCTGAAGCTGCTGCCGCGCGTGGTGCGAAGGTAACGCTGGTGAGTGGCCCCGTGGCGATCGCCCGGCCCGAAGGCGTCGACCTGATTCCCGTGCAAACAGCCATCGAGATGCGCCAAGCCGTGCTCGACCACCTGGCAGACGCCGACATCGTAATTAAGGCAGCCGCGGTGGCGGACTATTACGTCGCCCGGACGCCCAAGCAGAAGGTCAAAAAGACCGCCATGCGCATGTCGCTCGAACTGGATCCGACGCCGGACATTCTCGCCGAGGTCGGCGCCGAAATTGCGCGCACGGCCGGCCACCAGCTTTTGATCGGCTTCGCCGCAGAGACCGAAAACGTAGTGGCCGAAGCGCGGCGCAAGTTGAACGCCAAGCATTGCGACATGGTGGTGGCCAACGATGTCAGCGGCCCGGCGACGGGATTTGACAGCGACGACAATGAGGTCGTGCTGGTAGACCGTACAGGTGCGGTGAAAAGCCTGGAGCGGGCCTCGAAACGCGTATTGGCCGACCGGATTCTGGACGCGGCAATCGCGCTGCGGCTGGCGTTGCATGGCGAGCGGTAACGGACATGGATCGCGACGAACTGCGGCGCCATCTGGCCTTTTACCGTGATCTAGGCATCGATACTCTGTATTTGCCTGAACGCAGAATCGAGCCCACTCTAGCTCCACCCAGTGCTTCTCCCGCACCAACTCCGATGTTTTCTCATCTGTTTCCCAGTGCTTCCACGGATGACTCACTTGCCGCTATCGTGCAAGATATTGGTGACTGCCAACGCTGCCAGCTTTGTAGGGATCGCAAGCGGATCGTCTTTGGATCCGGCGATGAACAGGCTCGGCTGGTGTTTGTCGGGGAGGGGCCCGGTGCAGACGAGGACGAGCAGGGATTGCCGTTCGTCGGCCGGGCCGGCCAACTTCTCACCCAAATGATCGATGGCACCGCCGCGCGCGAGCAGCTATCCATCCGGCGCGAGAACGTCTACATCTGCAATGTCGTCAAGTGCCGCCCGCCCGGCAACCGCACGCCCGAGCCGGACGAAATGGAAATCTGCGGCCAGTTCCTTGCGCGCCAGTTAGCCGTCATACAGCCGCGCGCCATCTGTGCGCTGGGCGGCACGGCCACCAAGGCATTGCTGGCCACAAAAGACGGCATCATGAAGACGCGCGGCCGCTGGCACCGCTGGCGCGACATCCCGGTGATGCCCACCTATCATCCCAGCTTCCTGCTGCGGCCGTATAACCAGAACGCGAAGCGTGAAGCGTGGGAGGATCTAAAGAAGGTTCTGCACTATGTCTATGACCAGCCGCCGCGGCCTCTTCCTGACATTTGAGGGCCTGGACGGCTGCGGCAAGACGACGCAGATGCGGCGCTTGGCCGCGCGGTTGCGCGCCGAGGGCGAGACCGTTGTAGAAACAGTGGAACCCGGGGGCACCGCCGTCGGCGGCGCCATCCGGCGCATCCTGCTCGACCCAGCCAACCACAATCTCAGCCCGACGGCCGAACTGCTGCTCTACTTCGCAGCGCGCGCCCAGAACGTTGATGAAGTGCTGGAACCGGCCATCGCGCGTGGCGAGTTGGTACTGTCCGATCGCTGGACGGATTCGACCTGGGCTTACCAGGGCTATGGCCGCAACCTCGGGATCGAGATGGTGGCCGACGTTGACCGGCTGGCCTGCCGGGGCCGCCGGCCCGATGTGACCTTTTGGGTGGACCTTGACCTGGACACCGGGCTGGCGCGTCTGAGCGAGAGAAACCGCGAGTCAGGCGCCGATCGCATGGACGCTCAAAGCCGAGCCTTCTATGAACGCGTCGCCGAAGGCTATCGCGAACTGGCGCGCCGCGAACCGGGCCGGGTTATGCGAATTGACGGCGCGGGCAGCGAAGATGAAGTAGCCGCACGCATTTGGCACCGCTGGGAGGAGTTCCGCCACAGCCATGTTTGATAACTTCTACGGCAACGCGGTGGTGGTCTCCGCACTGGAGCAGATGATTGCGGCCGACCGTATTCCGCAAACGCTTCTACTCGCCGGCCCGGAGGGCGTGGGCAAGGCGACGCTGGTGCGGCGTTTCGCCGCCCGCCTGCTGGGCAACGCCGAACAGATTGAGCAGGATGACCTCAGCCGGGAAGCCAACCGCACCCTGATCGCCGACCGTGAAAAGTGGCCAAGCGACAAGCGCGCCGACGATCCGCTACTGTTCAACACACACCCGGATTTCGTTACCTTTTGTCCGGAAGGACCGCTGCGCCAGATTTCGATCCAGCAAATGCGTCTGGCGCGTTCGCGAGCTCAATTGCGCCCGTCGCGCGGACGCTGGCGTATCTTTCTGATCGACCAGTTTGACCGCTCCAACGCGCAGGCCGCCGACTCTCTACTAAAGACACTCGAAGAGCCACCGGAACATCTGGTGCTGGTGCTCACGGCCGAGAATCCTTACGATTTGGCGCCGACCATTCGTTCGCGTAGCGTCGTGTTCCACCTGAGCCCATTGAGTAGTACCGAGATGGCTGAGTTTGCACGGGACCGTGGCCTGACCGAATCTGCACGGCGTGCAGCGCTGTCGGGCGGATGCCCTGGCGCAGCCGTGACACTCGATCTGGCCGCTTACGAAAAACGGCGCGCCACGATGCTGGCGCTTGTGGAAGCTTCGGCCGGACGCGTTCCGTTCGGAGACTGGGTAAAGCAGTCTGAATCGCTCATAGCCAGTAAATCCGAACGCTTAGAGCTCTATTGGAAGCCGCTCTATGGGCTACTGGAAGACATCATTACACTGCACGGTGGCGGCGCCGGCATCCACAACACCGATCTGGACGAGCGGTTACAACGGCTGGCCTCGCGCGTGACATTCGACTGGCTGCGAAAGGCGGTTGAAAGCGTGGACGAGATGGTGCGCATGCAGCGCCGCAACGTGCAGAAGGGGCTGATGCTGGACGACTATGCCGTGCGCCTGCGCGGCTCCCTCTAGGCGCCGGAACTTCACACCGGGGCGAAGAGTCTAAGCCATAGCAGAGAAAGCCTCCATGGCAGCTCGTGATAGGTGTCGAATACCGCTCGCACTACGGTGCCTGATTACCGCCTCCAGTTGGATTGCGCACCCGCGCGAGCGCCAGCAGTGGCGGTTCCATGTGGAAGCGGAGGTGCGCGCCTGGTGGGAATTGGTTGAACGCGGCGAACTCACGACGCGCTCCGCGCCCGAGGTGATCACTCGCGTGTGGCAGATTGCGGCCACGGTGTTGTGGAGCCGGGTAAATTCGGATTGGATTCTCCGCTTCGTGCGTGGGCCGCAGTTCCTGTTTGCTGTCTGCGGCGTGTCGCTTGCCACTTTGGCGGCTATCAGCAACGGTTTCTCGGCAACACGAACCGTTGCCGCTATCATTTACAACACGCTGGCAGGCACGCCGTCGGCGCTCATCAGTAGTGAAACAGTCTTCGTTTTTGTCACGCCCTTAGGATTTGCGCTCCTGATCGGCCTTCTGCTCATCGCCAGCCGATGGCCCACGCTGCATGGCGCAAGTTGGCGCTACTGGCCATTTCTGGCCACCAAAATTGCAATGGTCCTGGTAAGCGTGCCGCTGTTCTGGATTGAGCTGAGCGCGATGGTGCGGGCGCGTATGCTGGGCTTTCCGTGCCAGAAACTCGTCACTGGTTTTTTGTTCCGATTGCTGTTCATCACAGTCTATGTACTGGCATTGCGCTGGTGCATGCGGGACCAGCAGCGGCGGTGCGCGATCTGCCTGGCACGCCTGTCGCTGCCTGTTTCAATCGGGACATGCGCCAGCGTCTTTGAGCCGGCCACCGTCGAATTCGTCTGCCTGCAAGGGCACGGCACGCTATCGGTCCCGCAGATCGAAACAGGCGAACCCAGCCGCTGGACGAGCTTTGATGCCTCGTGGAGCGTACTGTTTGAGGCACCTCACACAGGCGCCTAATCAGGCAATCCGGCTGTTATCGACAAATGCGCGCGGGCGGCAGAGACGGTCGACGTCGAGAACGTCCCGCCATTTATCTCCGATCCGGACCTGGTGCGGCAGCCGGCAGTGCGACGCCGGCAGATCTTCCAGGCGCGAGATCGAATCAACGGCCATCGCGCAGTCCGCGCGAGATGCGTCCAGCGCGACCTCGCGCGTCGAAGTGTTGAGCAGCACCAGGCAGGTACGTGCGCTGACAGGCCGCACCTTCAGGCCAAGATCTTCATTGGGGACAAAGATGGGCAGGGCGCGGCCGTGCATAGCAGTCAGATACCGCAGGCTGCCGAGGCCGCTCATCGGCTGGACCTCAAGCCCGCGCATTTGCAGCATGCCGCAGATGCGTCCGGCCGGAATGGCGAATTCACGGCCGGAGAGGCGGACCACAAGAAAGCGTGCTAAGGCGGCCACCCCAATATCCCTTCATCAGGTCAACAGCGTAATCATTGATGTGACCTGTTCCTTGGCCGCCTTCTGATGTGGACTGGCGTCCTTATTCGGCGCTAAACAGATGTGAATCGAGATCTCACTGCCGAGGCAGTCGAACGGAACAACCGTCCAGCGGTTCTTGGCGCCACTGCGCGTGGTGAAGTTCTTCCCGTAAATGACAGTAGGAATGCTCAGGCCCATTGGACCGAGTTCTTCCTCCAACAGCGTTTTCACGTTGCCATGAACCATGTTGGCGACCTCGCCGATGGCGTCTAGCACATCATCGTCAATGTGTGGGCACTCCTGCATGAGCAGCGCCCCCGCAATCGTCCGGGCTGTTTCAGCTGGGCAGGAAAACGTCCCCGATCCAGCCCATTGGCCAGCCAATCCGATGAATGCCAACACTCCGTCACTCGGTCCTGGCGCGCTGACCTCTTCGTACGGATCCCGGTCCTGTAGTTGAATGCCGAGCATGGTGCCAAACACATCCTTGGTAGCCTGCCGTACCATGGCGACGAGCTTTTCTTGAGTCATGAAGTCGTTTCCTCCGAGCGAGTATGGCGGCCGGTTAGATCAGACCGGTCAGCTTCTCTTTGATCTGGTCCGCGGTGAATGGCTTGCGAACGTAGCCCGCAGCGCCCAGATTGACGGCCTCCATCACACGGGAGCTACTGCCCTCGGTGGTGACCATGATGACGGGCACCGCGCGCGTGGAGTCCTGGGACTTCAGCGCCCCCAAGAGCTCAATCCCGTCCATGTTTGGCATGTTGATATCGGAGAGGATCAGCCCAACTGAAGCGCCCTTCAACTTCTCCAGCGCTTCGCGCCCGTCGCCTGCCTCCAGAACGTCGCCAAGGGCGACATCCGCCTGAATGAGGACCCGGTGTAGGATTTTTCGGATCGCCGCCGAGTCATCGACGATCATGACGTCCAGAGCCATGTGGCATGTTCCTCCCGTCGCTCAAGATGGCTCATCGACGCGCACCGGGAGATTGTGAATAAAAGGTTTACGCCAGCCGTATAATCACGCACCGGCTGACGCTCGACATGCTAGCTTTGGTCCATGGCGAACGGAAACCCTTTGTCGCTTGCCGGCCGGCGTGCCCTAGTGGCGGGCGCCAGCCGCGGTATCGGACAAGCCATCGCCGAGGCGCTGGCGCGAGCCGGGGCACACACCATTCTCGCGTCTCGGTCGGTCACCGCACTGGAAGAGATTGCCGGCGCGCTCAATGCCGAAGGCTGCCGGGCCGAGGCACGCAAGCTCGACATCGCATCGCGCACGTCACGCAAGCACCTGACCGAGAGCCTGCCGGACATCGATATCCTCGTAAACGTAGCAGGCATCAACCTTCGCAGCCGCTTCACCGACTACACGCCTGAAGAATACAACGCGGTGCTCAACACCAATCTCACCGGAGCTTTCGAGCTAACCCAGGCCGTAGGCCGGCGCATGATTGCACGCGGCCAAGGCGGCAAGGTGATCCATATCGGCAGTCTGACGTCACTGCTCGGGCTGCCTTACCTGAGCGTCTACACAGTGACCAAGGCCGCGCTGGCCGGGCTGACCCGCACACTGGCGGCCGAATGGGGCCCGCACAACATCCAGGTGAACTGCATCGCCCCAGGCTTCATCCTCACAGACCTCAACCGCGCCATGTGGCAGGAGCCTGAAATGCTACAATGGCTGCGCAACTCACAGCCCAATCCGAGGCTGGGAACCCCTGAAGACGTTGCGCCACTGGCCGTGTTCTTAGCCAGTCCCGGCTCGAACTACATCACCGGGCAGATCATCGCCGTGGACGGCGGTTTTTCAACGACTTCGGTCTGGCCGTTCCAGCCCGCCTGACACGATGCGGTCCGGCTGCGTGCTGGTGAGATGAGGCACTCCGGCCGGATCCATCTGAATGTGAAACAGCTCCAACCCAATCGTCTCGCCCGCCCCAAGCGACAACCGCGCCATCCAGGCAGTCCATATGCGTGGATCGCCAGGGAAGTAGTCGAAGACGAAGTTGCCCAGGCTATAGACGATCGGCTTTCCTCGATACCACTCGACGGTCTGCGTCACGTGCGGGTGCGCGCCAATGATGGCGTCTGCGCCAGCGTCGATGAAACGCCGCGCCATGGGTGGTTGATATGCCTCCGGCCGCTCCTCCAGTTCAATGCCCCAGTGCAGATAGAGCAGCACGTAGTCGGCTTGCCGGCGGGCGTCCCTAATCGCGCGAATCACTGTCTTTTCATCGAGCCACGCCGTTCCGGGCCGTCCTGAAGTGGCGGCAAACGAATGCGGCGGATAATCGCAGAAAGCCAGCAGCGCGATGCGCTTGCCCTGCTTTTCAACGATCAGCGGCTTGGCCGCGGCGGCGCCGTTGTCGCCGCCGCCAAAGAACGGGATGCCGTCCTCGCGCAGCAAAGCGAGCTCATCGGCAAAGCCTTCCGGCCCCCAGTCGCCCGCATGATTATTAGCCAATGAAACAGCCGAAAAGTACTTCTTCAACAACGGCAGCGCGGCACGCGGGCCTTTAAAGACGTATGGCTTGTCGAGCCAATGGCCGCGGCGCGTGATGGCGCATTCAAGGTTGCCGACGGTGACATCGGCATCGTGCAGCACGGCCGCCGTCGGAGCAAAAGGATCCTCGCCATTGGTGATGAGGTGGCCAGGACCGTAGTCCAGCATAATGTCGCCGACGAACATCACGCGTACGGGCTGGTTCTGTGCCTGAAGTCCAGTGCATACCAGCAAGACTGCGATCGCGGTTTTCATGAGATAATTGCCAGCCGTTCCGGCTGAGACAAGGCGCCGCCGGTAATTCTCGATGGCGTACAGTCCTCCCACTTTCGGTCAGTCGGGAGCCTTCTGGAGCCAGATGTAACAGTGATTTCCAATCCGCGCAGCCTCCGGCCTTCTCATCAGAAGATAATCCAGATACCGCAGCGGAAAGGTCAACCACCCGGCCAAACCATGAGCCATCACGCGCCACCATCGCCACGGCAATAGCAGTTTAACGTACTCCAGCAAAAACACGAGCAACGTTGCGGTAGGCCCGGTCCGCCAGCCCTTGGCAACCACGCGCAGATTCCCTTTCATCTCCTCCAGACCATCAAGCGTGAAGCGATGGTAGTCGCGAGGATACTCGTGGAAGGGGTGACAAAACGGCGTCACGATATGGGCGTAGCCGCCCGGCTGAAGGACCCTTTCAATCTCTTTCATGACGCATTCCGGATGCCTCACGTGCTCCAGCACAGCATCACATTCAATCCGTTGAAATATCGAACCGGCGAAAGGGAGTTGTTCGGCATCGGCGATCACGTCAACGCCGGGAAGACCGAACAGATCCAGGTTGACGTATCCATCCACAACGCAGCCGGCGCCACCGATGAACAGATTCCATCGGCCAAGCGGTGCAGGAATATTCTCGTCTGGGTTTTCGACAAACGGCCGGGGAGGGGCGAGTATGCAGTAGATCCAATCAACCGGCCGCCGCGATGTCCGGCGCTTGTACAGCGACATCACGTTGCCGCCGCTTAGCGGCAGCCGGCTCTCGCCATCCAGACCGCTTTTCTGTGCATGCCGCATGCAGATCTGCCGGCCAGCAATATATCACCCGCTTCATTCTGGCATGTAAACAAGCTCAATGTGGGCAATTTTAATTTGTGATACTGATTAGTTTACGCTGGGCCGTAGCGCCGGAAAGGATTGTAATTTGCCGGCGGCTGACAGAGAATTCCCGCGCCAGAAAGCGCACAATCTCGTCGTTCGCCTTTCCCTTCTCCGGCACAGCCGCCACTTTAAGCTTCCACGCCCCATCGTCCATGCGGCCGGCCCACTCAGTTTTAGATGCCTTGGGTGTAATGCGCAGCGTGAGCATCACCCGCTTTTGCGCGCGCAACTCAGCCCGCAATGGTTCAAGATCGGCACTCATCGCAATGAAACACTGCGCATCTCACCGACGCGCAACATCCAGCCTGGAATCGAAACCGGCAGCGGCTTACCAGGCACGTAATCCTCACCCAAAAAGAAGACCTTACCGAACCTCTCCACCGTGCACAGGCCATTTTTCGGCACAGGCTGGCGTTCGAGATCGCGCCGCGACAGACATTCAACGCCAATGTCGGTGATATGTTCGGTCCGAGTACCGGGCAACAGTTCGATGGTGGCACGCACCCAGCCGGACCGCTCCAAAAAGTCCTTGCCAAGCCCCAAGGCCGAACCGTGCCACATCCCGTCCGGCGTGCGCACCACGGCCTGCACGGCGGAGTTGCGGTTCGTGATTTTCATCTCGACCACCAGGTAGCGGCGCGGATCGGCGATGTTCTCACCTGCGAAATCGCCGGCCGGACGAAGCTTGCCTTCGCGCCGCATCTCGGCCGCGGTGATGCGGTACAGCGCCGGATGCTGGTCCATTACTAGTTCGCGGCTCCCATTGGTGAGGTCGGCAAATACAGGCACAATGCGGAAGCGCGGCCCGGGTTGGTCCGCCGGTGCTGGCTCCACCATATTGTTATCCGTCACAGGCACCAGTACAGGGTGCTGGCGCTCATGCGCTCCGGCATAGGCGACGTCCCGGTGTTCCCGCGTCTGGATCAAAGTCTCGCCGCTGGCTGGCCACAGGTGGTAGACGTATTCGATATCGGTCGTACGGCCCCAGCGCGCCATCAGGTCGCGCGTCGATGTGCCGCCGTCTTCGTTCGAAAATATGACGGTGTATTCGAGATAATCGCCGCCCTTGTCTTTACCTCGCGTATAGTAAACCAGCAGCGGAATGTCGCTGAATTGACCGATGGTGTTGGCGCGTGCATACAACACCGGTGCGTGAGCCAGCCCTTCGACCTCTTCCGTCCTGGCCGGAGTCACCGACACGGCGCCGATTTCGAGCTTCGCTCCGGCGGCAGAGTAGCGCTCGTCACGCTCCACACGCAACGTGTGGTGGCCGGCCTTCACGGGCGGGAGGAACACGCGATACGGCTCCGCACCCCACTCGGTCAAGACGAACACCTGCTGCTCGCCAGCGCCATCCACAGTGACACGCGCCGCGGCCGCTTCGCGCCCCTTTGCCGACCAGTCCGCACCCGGAGCGCGCAATTCCAGTGCGGCCACCATCTCCGGCGCGCTGGCCGGCACCTCGAACGGAACCTCCCGGCTCTGCGCGCGCAGCCCCAGGCTACACAGCAGGAGAAATGCCGCCATCGGTGTCAGGCGAGCAATGGCGCGCAGCAGGCGTTCGGTGCGCACGGGCTTTTCCAGTGTCGCGCTCACCAGCGCGGCTTCGGGAGCGTTCACAAGATCCTCTTTCCAACCGGTCAAAACAATGACACGCGGCGGCGCTTCCAGCGCGTTGAGAGCCCGGATCAGAGCGAGTCCATCCGCCGAGCGCGGCAGGCGCAGATCGGTGATCACACAATCGAATGGGCCATCGTTCCGCGCTTCCGCCAGAGCGCCGGCCGAATCTGAGGCAACTGATACCGAGTGGCCTTTCTTTTCGAGCAGCAGACGGCGCAGTAATGACTGATCCGCATCGTCGTCAACAAGGAGCAGGCGCGCCACAGCTCAGTTCTCAAAATCGATGCGCGCGATCACTAACTGCGGCAGCGTTTGGTTCCACGATGCGGGAATGTTGTCGAACGGCAGGCGGAAGCTGCGCGTTTCACCCGGTTTCATGCCGGAGCCAGAACCGCGCTTGACAATCGGCACGCGCTCGCGCAGCACCAGTTGGCCGTATGGATCAAAGAACCGGCAGGTGATTTCCACCACGCGCAGTGTGCGATCGCCCTTGTTCGTGATCTTGCCGACGATCTCCACCAGCGTGTTCTTCATGTAACTTTCAGCGGCCTTCATCTCGACATCGGAAAGGCCGAGATTGACGACGTAGGCCTTGGCCTCGGGCGATAGCGCCCCCACCTGCTGCACGTCCGCCGGTCCACGCAGAAGGAAGTACCAGAATCCGCCGCCAGCAACCGCCAGAATAATCACCAGAATGAGCACGGGCGTCATCCAGGCGGGAGCGGCTTTTGTTTTCTTCGCGCTAGTGGCCACTGACTGTCATCTCCCCTATCAAAATCGTCGGCGCGGCCACCGGCCCACGGAATTCCAGGTCGTTCGCCACAGCCTCGATCCGCTCCAGCATCCGCCGCAGATTGCCGGCAATGGTGATCTCGTGGACGGGCCACGTCAACTCACCATTTTCAATCCACACGCCGGCGGCGCCGCGAGAATAGTCGCCATTGACAATATTGACACCAGAACCCATTAGTTCGGTCACCAGCAGCCCGTTTTTTACACTGCCGATGATCTCCTCAGGCGTCCTATCCCCGCCCCGCAGGTACAGATTCCCATACCCGACGCCAGGATTGCCCGTCAAGCCGCGTGAAGCGTTACCCGTGGTGCGCAAGCCCAGCTTTCGCGCCGTGTAGGTATTGAGGAGGTAGCTGGAGAGCACACCGTTTTCGATCACCACGGTGCGGCGCGAGCGCACGCCCTCGTCGTCAAATGAGGAACTGCCCAGCAGGCCCGGCATCGTTCCGTCGTCGATCAACGTCACGCCCGGCGCGGCAATCTTCTGTCCTAGCTTTCCCGCCAGGAATGATGCCTGCTGGTAAATGGAATCACCTGAAACGGCCTCAAACAGATGGCCCACTACCGAGCGCGACACACGCGGTTCGAACACCACCGGGACAGTCTGCGTCGCGGCCTTGCGCGCGCCCAGCCGTCGAATTGCGCGGCGTGCGGCCGTCGTGCCGACCACACTGGGCGATTCCAGCCCCTCCGGACCGCGCGCGGCCGTGTACCAGTAGTCGCGTTCGCGCCGGCCCTCGGACACGGCCACCGGCACGACGCTCAACGAACACGCTGAACTCTGTTCGCTCCCCACAAAGCCGCTGGAATTGGCAAACGCACGCCAGCCGGTTTCGGCTCCAAAACTTGCGCCCTCGCTGGTTTCGATGCGTGGGTCGAAATCGAATGCTGCGCGCTCGGCCTGACGCGCCATTGCAATGCGAGCGTCATTGCCAAGCCGGTCGACGCCGTCGGAAAAGAGCTTTAGATCCGCGCCCACGGCGCCAAGCTCCGTTTCGTCGGGCAGGCCGGCGTGAGGATCGTCTGTTGAGATGCGCGCCAGACCGGCGGCGCTTTCCACCATTGCGGCCAGACCGGCATCGGTGAGATCCGATGTGTAGGCCGAGCCAGCGCGCTGGCCAAACAGTACACGCACCCCTGCGGCGCGCGAGCCGGCCTCTTTCACAGTCTCAATCTCGCCGCGCCGCACCTGCGCGTCAAATTCCTCGCCCGAACGGACGGTGGCTTCGGCGCCATCGGCGCCACGCGCGCGGGCCATTTGCACTAACCGCGCGGCGAGCTGTTCAATCTCCTGACGTTGCATTACTGCCGGCCTCCAACGGTGATGCGGTCGAGCTTCAGTGTCGGGATGCCGACGCCCACCGGAACGCTCTGGCCATCCTTGCCGCAGGTGCCAACACCGTCGTCGAAACGCAAGTCGTTGCCCACCATACTGACACGGGTCATTGCGTCGGGGCCGTTACCGATCAGCGTAGCGCCACGCACGGGACGCGTTAGCTTCCCGTTCTCAATCAGATAGCTTTCCGTGGCCGAAAAGACGAAGTTGCCGCTCGTGATATCCACCTGCCCACCACCGAACGTCGTGCAGTACAGACCGCGTGGGACCGAACGGATAATCTCTTCCGGATCGCTCTCGCCAGCCCGCATGTAGGTGTTCGTCATGCGCGGCAGCGGCATGTGTTGGTAGCTTTGACGGCGGCCGTTGCCGGTTGGCGGGACACTCATCAGGCGCGCCGACAGGCGGTCCTGCAGGTAAGAACGCAAAATGCCGTTCTCGATTAAAACATTCTCTTGCGATGGCGTGCCTTCATCGTCAAAGTGAATCGAGCCGCGCCGCAGCGCGATGGTGCCGTTGTCCACTACCGTGCACAGCGGGCTGGCCACCTGCTGGCCCATCCGCCCGGAAAAAGCGGAGACCTGTTTGCGATTGAAATCCGCCTCCAGCCCGTGACCAACGGCCTCATGCAGCAAAATGCCGGGCCAGCCAGGCCCAAGCACCACCGTCATCTCGCCCGCCGGCGCATCATCAGCATCTAGTTGGACCAGCGCCTGGCGCACCGCTTCGTGCGCGTACTTCGCCGCCAAATCAGTGGCCGTGAAATGCTCGAACGCGACACGGCCACCACCGCCCTGGTAGCCCTGCTCGATGTGGTCGCCAGCGCCACGCACCAGCGCCGCCACGTTCAGCCGCGCCATGGGCTGCACGTCGGCCGCGACGCGACCGTCCGAAGTCGCCACAAGAATGTGCTTCACCGAATCAGCAAAACTCGCCTGCACTTCGAAGACGCGCCCGTCAGCCGCCCGCGCCACTTCATTCGCGCGTTCAATTAACGCCACACGAGCGCCCAGCGAGACAGGCTCCGGCGCCGTGTACAACGGCGCATACGGCTCCGGTTCAAGGCCCGTTTCAACGGTGCGCGCCGGCCCAGCCGCGATGCAGGCGGCGGTATGCGCGGCACGCAATATGCGTTCTGGACTAAGATCGTCCGAATACGCGTAGCCGGTGCGTTCACCGGCCAGCACGCGCACACCCACACCCACCGTGACGCCCTGTGTGGCGCTCTTGACGATGGACTCTTCCATCGCCAGCGACGTGGTTTCCAGGTATTCGAAATAGAGATCGGCGTAGTCGCCGCCGCGCGCGAGCGCCGCGCTGAGCCAGTGCGTTAGTCCGGCCCCGGTCACGCCAAAGCGGCGCGCGAAAAGACTGGAGTTCAGCTCCATATACTTCGAGGGTATCAGTGAGCAGCGGCAACGGTCTTCGAGATGGCGCGCACCAACCGCCGGTAGGGAAGCTCGTCACGAGACCGGAAGGCGATCCACTCACCGTCGCGCCACGAACTGTAGAACCATTGCGCCAGCAGCGCCAGGTGTTCGGCGCGTTCGGTCAACGTGACGCGCGCTGGCGCAAGCGCCGTAATCAGTTCGCGCAAGCGCCGGTCCAGCGGAATCATCTCGCCGCCAGTAGCCGCCGTGGAGAACTCCACCGGATCGAGCCACGCGCCATCCAGCAGGAAGTGCAACTCAACAACGTCCGGCGCCACGCCCGGCTCGACGGCCACTCCGTTCAGATGGAAGGCGTCGCCGGCTAGTTCATCGCGCTGGCGTAGTGTATCTTCGATCCGCTGCAGCCGGACGTGCTGGCGCGCGGCCTCCTCGAAATCGAGTTCTGCACTCGCCCGGTCACGCTCCGCTGCGACGACGGTGGTCAGACTATGGCCACCGGTCTCGAAAAACTCCTCCAACCGGTGCACCTCGGATGCGTACTCTTCCACACCCACCACGTCCTGGCAAGGCCGCAGGCACTTCATCATCTCGCCATAGACGCAACCCGGATGCTCGGGCGATGGCTGGAGATCCTCCTGGCAACGGCGCACCTGAAACAAATCGAGCACATCCTGTTCGAAACGCTCGGCCGAGGCGCGTGCGCGGAATGGGCCGTAATGGAATGCGCGCGATGCGCTCAGCCGCGTGGTCACCTGAGTGCGCGGAAACGGATTGGCCAGCAGTAACTTAATAAACGCCGCCGGACGCAAGTGGACCAGCGTGGCATATTCATCGGGGAAGTAATGCCGCGCCAGACGGTACAGCGTGCGGCTGGCGCTGAGCCGGGACGGCGTCAGGAAGCAATCGACGCGCGTCGCGTGCTCAGCCAGATTGAGCCGCCGTGTCAACGAAGAAGACGCGTCCAGCAACCGCGCCAGACGCCGGCGCACTACGCGCGTGCGGCCCAGATACGGCCGTCCCTCGCGTAAATGCAGAACAAACACCGCAGGCCGGTCCGGCACCGCCGACAGGTCAAACGGCGCGGTCAAACTGAAGGTGGCGCTATCCGGCGCAGGCACGAATACATTGTATCGGGGCCAGCCGCGGCTACAGCGTCAAAAGCACTTCGTCCACCGTGGCAATGTGCGCGTATTCGCCTTCCAGATTGGCCAGCGACATGGCGTGGACCTCCTCGGCGCTACGTTCCACACCGCGATAGTCGCGCTTGTTGAACGTGAAGCAGGCGTCCTCCACCAGGCAGACATCAAAGCCGAGCGAGGCGGCGTGACGAACAGTGGTCTCCACCGAGTTGTTCGTGATCACACCGAAAATCACTAGCGTCTGATGTCCGGCCTCACGTAGGAGTTGCTCCAGCACAGTGTCAACAAACGCATCGCAGGTGTGTTTACCTATCACGATTTCGCCCGGACGCGGTTCGAATTCGGGCTTGAAGGCGTGCAGCGGCTGGCCCGGACGGTAGGTCGAGCCCGGCTCCACTGAATCGTGGCGGACATGGAAGACGGCGCCACCGGCTGCGCGCCACGCATCGAGCAGACGCCTGCCGCGCTGCTCGGCCTCCGGGTTGTTGCGCACACCCCAGCGCGGATGGTCGATCGCGCGTTGCAGGTCGATCAGAACCAGTGCGCTCATATGCGGTGGAAAGCGCGCAGGATCTCGCGCATGGAATAGCGCAGCGCCACGGGCCGGCCGTGCGGACAGCTCATCGGGCATTCCGTTCGTGCAAGCTCGGAGAGCAGCCATTCCATGCGGGTCAGATCGAGCGGCGTGTTGATCTTGATGGCGGCACGGCAGGCCAGCGACGCTGCGATGCCGCGCCGCAGATCCGACAGGCTGGCCGAACGGTACTCGCCTTCACGGATCTCGAGAATCTCAAAAAGCACCTTCTCCAAATCAGGCGGTGCGATTCCAGCCGGAGCGGCTTTGATGGCGATGGTGCCGCTGCCAAAGGGCTCACACTCAAAACCCGACCGCGCCAGTTCGTCGGCGGTGGATTCAAACTCGATCTGTTGAGCCTGACTGAGCCGCAACACCATCGGCAACAACAAACGCTGCTGCTCAACACGCCCGGCGGCCTGCGCGCGCAGGTTTTGTTCAAACAGAATGCGTTCATGCGCCACGTGCTGATCGATGATCCATAGCCCGTCCGCGCCGGTGGCAAGGATGAAGGACGAGTGCAGTTGCCCGAGGACGCGCAGCGTGTTGAGCGCAACCATGCCGGTGGTCACGTCCAGCGTGACACCGGCCGGCCAACCACCGTGCGTCTCCGGAACTTTCAACCGCAGTCCAGCCACTGGCGGCGGCGAATCCGGTACTGTTTCAGGCAATACCGAACGCGGTCCAACTGCGTCGTCGAAACGGAAGTTTTCCATCTGCTGGCTAAACTCCGAATACGGCAGGCTCGCTCCCGCCTGCGGTGTCATGATGGCGGGTAGCGGGCTGGGCGCGGGCGCCTCAGCGACGGGGCGCTGCTCAATCAGCGCGGCGCGCAGCGTGTCGCGCACAAAATCGTGCACGAAACTGGCGGCGCGGAAGCGGACCTCCGTTTTCGACGGGTGCACGTTCACATCCACTTCGCCGGGATCGCAATCGACAAACAGCAGCGCGAATGGATACGAGGCCGGCGGCATCAGGTTGTGATATGCGGCGCCAATGGCGTGCAGCAGCAGTTTGTCTCGGATCAGACGACGGTTCACAAACAGAAAGATGGAATTACGATTGGTCTTCTGAATCTGCGGCCGCGAGATGAAGCCGCTCAGACGGAACCGGCCCTGCTGAGCGAGGTATTCAGGCAACTCGATCAGTTCTTCAAGCGCGTCAGCGCCGAACACCTGAAAGACGCGTTCGCGCTGCGTCTCCACCGGCGCGACGCGTAACAATTCGCGCGTACCGTTATACAGCTCGAAACTCTTTGCCGGGTGCGCCAGCGAGTAATGAGTCACCAGCGAGGCGATGTGCGCAAGCTCGGTCGGTTCGGAACGCAGGAACTTGCGTCGCGCCGGCACGTTGTAGAACAGATCGCGCACCGTGATGGCGGTACCGCGCGCCAGCGCCGCCTCATCGCAGCGCAACATCTTCCCGCCAGAGATTTCGACGCGTGTGCCGGCCGGCTCCTCGCCCGAGCGCGTCTCCAGCACCAGCCGCGACACAGAAGCGATCGACGGCAGCGCCTCGCCGCGAAAACCAAGCGTTGCAATGGACTCAAGCTCATCGACGCTCGCCAGTTTCGACGTCGCATGGCGTTCAAAGGCCAGCAGCGCATCGTCACGCAGCATGCCGCAACCGTTGTCAGCCACACGCAGCAGCACTCGTCCGCCCCCCTCAACATCCACCCGAAGTTCAGTGGCGCCGGCGTCGAGCGAGTTTTCAATCAGCTCCTTGGCGACGGACGCCGGGCGCTCCACCACCTCGCCGGCGGCGATCTTGTTGGCAACGTTGTCGCTGAGAATGCGGATACGGCCCATAGATGCAAGAAGGGCGGCGCCATCAGGCACCGCCCTTCCAGGATAGACGTTCGCGGTTCTCTATTGGACGATGATGCCCTTGTCCTCGAACAACGAGCCCAGCTTCTGCTGAAGGTTCAGCAGGTTGCGTTTGTATGTGATGGTCTGCGTCACCAAATTGGACTGCGCCGTGGTGAGGTCGTTTTGCGCCGACAGCAGGAAGAAGATGGTGATCGTACCCAAGTCGTAGCGCTTTTGGTCTGCATCGGCGCGCTTCTGCGCATAGTCAAGTGCAATCTGCGCCAGGCGTACGCCTTCGCGGCTGCTCTCAACACTGGTGATGGCGTTCAACACGTCCTGACGAACCGTCTGCTCCGTGGTGCGCTGCTTCAGCACGTTGAGGCGCTTGGTCACAACGGCATCGGCCAGATTGGCGCTGGATGCGCGATCACGAATCGGCAGAGTCATCGTCAGCGAGAAGTTGTAGGTCGAATAGTTGAAGCCAAACATCTGGCTCCAGGCGTCACCGGGCGTGCCCAGTACACCGGCCGTGTTACCACCGCGGCCGTACGTCTGATAGTAGGCCGAAAGGTTCAACAGCGGCTTGAGGGGCTCCTGGGCCTGACGGATCTGAAGGTCGTTCACGCCAATGTTGGCGATCACGGCGCGCAGATCGGGACGCTTCGTCATGGCAAGTTGAACCATCTTTTCCCGGTCGTACTTCGTGTCGGCCGGCGGTGCGGTGACGTCTTCGGTAAGCACCAGCGGCAATCCGCGCACATCGGGATCGAGGTCGGCGCCGATCTGATGGCGCAGCGCGTCTTCATACTGGCGCAACTGGTATTCGACGCGCGTCAGGCCGATCTGCGCCGATGCCGCGTTCTGCTCCGGCTGGAATACCTCTAGCTCACTCGTGGCACCCAGCTTGATCTCCTGCCGCGTGCGGTCGAGCGAAGCCTGGGCCAATTTCAGAGCCTCGCGCTGAACTTTCAGGTTCTCGCGCGCACTGACCACATCCCAGTAGGCATTCTCAGCCGTGACGATAGCCGTCTGCAGCGAGCTCTCAAAGCTGATCTCCTGTTGCACCCGCTGAGCGCGGGCAATAGTGATCGGTAGCTTTGTGATGTAGCGCCCGCGGTTGCGCAGCAACGGTTGCGTGAAGCCCATCTGCCACGTATTGACGTATGCCGGATTGAACAACTGGTAGGAGTTGTTCGTCGATGTCTTAGTCCAGGCCAAGTTCGAGAAGACCGTCGTCGAGTACTCGGTCGGCTGCGAAAAGCGCATCGTGAATGGCTGCGTCAGGCTCTTCACCACCGCGGCGCCTTCCAGCGAGTTAGATGACGGCGTGGTGGCGGATGTCGCGGTGAACGTCGATGTCAGCGTCGGATCGAGAACACCAAAGGCGCGCTGGATGGCGTTTCTGGGCGTTTCGAGATTCACCTTCAGGATGCTGATATCGGTGTTGTTCGAGATCACCAGATCAAGGTAGGCGCGCAGCGAAAGCGTCAGCTTACCCTCCACGACATAGTCCTTGAGTTTGACCGGCGCTGAAATCGTGATCTGCGATTCCGGCGCGAAGCCCTTCTTGAACCACGATCCGGTGCCGATCCACGGCGCGGACGGGTTGGCGAACGCTGATTGAACGTTCGTCTGCGCTCCGGCGCCGAGTGTGGGCCGGCTGACTTCTGCCGTAGCCGGGGCGGGAACCGCCTGAGGGGCCGGCGCCTGCGGCGCGGCCAGAAGCGTAGAGCTGAGAAGAACTGCAATGAAACGCATGGATGAAACCTGAACCCGGGTTGCGGTGCTACTCATAACGGATCGCCTCGATTGGATCGAGTTTTGCGGCCTGAACGGCCGGGTAAATGCCGAACAGAAGTCCGATACCCACCGATACGCCGAACGCAACCGCGATGCTGGCGAAGGTGACTACCGTCGACCAGCCGGCGGCCGCGGCAATAATCTGGGCCAGTGTGATGCCGAATACAATGCCCAGGAATCCGCCGATAATCGAGATCATGACGGCTTCTGTAAGGAACTGCCGCACAATGTCGGCCTGACGTGCGCCAATGGCGCGCCGGATGCCGATTTCACGCGTCCGCTCCAGCACCGTAGCCAACATGATGTTCATAATTCCGATGCCGCCTACCAGCAAGCTGATGCCGGCAATACAGATCATGACAATTTTGAAGATGTTTGAAGTGCGCTTTTTCTGTTCCAGCAGTCCGGCGGGCACCGTCACGCTGTAATCGCCAGCGTCCTTATGCACTGCCGCAAGAATCGCATTGATCACCGAGGCCGTATCTACCGAATCTGTGCCTGGCTTGACACGAATGTAAATGCCGTCGATCTCGTCCTTGAGGTAACTATTCATGTCCTCAAATCTGAACATCACGGTGCGCAGCGGGCTGATGACCAGATTATTACGCGAGAGAATCTCAACGCCCTCCACGTCGCTGTCCCCGCCCGTCTGCGAGGCCATAACACCGATTACCTGCAACCAGGTATCGTTGACCTTCACATATTTGCCGACGGCCGGCTCGTAGCCGAGCAGACTGACTTTCGCCGATTCGCCCAGCACGCAAACCGGCGCCGCTGTTTCGTTTTCAGCCGATGTAAAGAAGCGTCCCTCCACCAGCTTGAGGCTCTCAATGTCCTTGTAGGCTGGCTCCACGCCGATCAGCATCGGCGGTTCAGCTGTTGTCTTAGGCAGCACTTTCAAAGGCTTGAAACGTTTACGCGGCGTGGCCAGTTCGATACCCTGGGTGTTTTCCATGATCGCGCGGTAGTCACGGAACGTCATGCCGGGGCTGATGGCGCGGCGCGTCTGCAATTCGTTGCGGTCCACCGCCTCCTTGGCTTCGATAATGATGTTGTTAACGCCCAGCAGATCGATGTAGGAGAGCATCTCCTTTTCGACGCCGGCCGTAATCGCCAACATCGCTACCACCGCACCGACGCCGAAGATCATGCCCAGCATCGTGAGCATCGTGCGCAACTTGTGCACCACGAGGCTCGAAAAAGCCATGAATATTTCTGGGATGTAGGCCTGGAGAATGGCGGTCATTGCTTACTGCCCTCCCTTAGACGCGCCAACCGGTAGAGCGGAAGTAGCGCCGGAGGATTTCTTCTCTTCTTTCTTCTTTTTCTCACCGGCCGTGGCAGTCGGATCCTGCAACGCGACCACTTCGCCGTCCTTCAATCCCGAGGCAATCACAGAAACCGACTCGGAGCGCTTGCTGATGCCAATGAAACGGGGCTCAAACACGTCGCCCTTCTTCCCCTTGACGTAAACAACGCTCTTGCCGTCCTTTTCGAAAATCGCCTGATTTGGCACGTAAACGGCGTTCGGAACCTTTTCGACAATGATCTCGACGTCGGCAAGCAGTCCAGGACGAACAAGAATCTCGGTGTTGTCGCCCTCTTCAGGAGGCGCCGGAAGCTCCGCCGCGTCCAAATCCTTTTGCGAGAACTGCGAACCCGTTCCCGCGCCTAGTCCGGGGAACCCGCCGGCCGCAGCGCCACCGTCCCGGCGCCCACGCTGAGGCAATTCGATGCCAGCCTTTTTGGCCTCTTCACGAATCGTCGTGAACACCTTCTGCCGCTCTTCCTGAGAGAGCTCCATCAGATTCTTCCCGCGCGTGGCCTTCTGCATAATGGCAGACAGCTTTTTCTGCTGATCCGGCGTCAGATTGGCGCCCGACATCATGCCGCCCAACATGCCGCCACCGCCCGGGCGCCGTCCGCCGCTGTCACCCGCGCCCGGTTGCGCCATGGCCATCGGCTGGCCACCGCCACCCTGCGTGAACGACATCTGAGGCCCACCGCCGCCTTGCCCCAGGCTAGCCAAACCGCCCGGCAGCATTGACATGGTCGTCGTGGTTATCGGCTTCTTCCGGTTCTCCTCCGCCGTCGCCAGAATGCGCGCCACCTGATCCGGCTTGGCGCCGAGCGATCCGAGCAGCTGTTTCATGTCGATCGAGAACAGCACGTCGAACTTCTTCCCCGGGTCAGAACTGAAGACGTTGGCGCTTGCCGTCCCGCTCATCGATTTAATCTTGCCGTTGTAAACTTTACCGGCCAGCGCATCCAACCGGATTAGCACATCCTGCCCTTCATGCAGGTTGGCGCGATCCAATTCGCCGACACGCGCAATCACCTCAAGCTCGGACAGGTCAAGCACTTCAGCCACCGGAATACCGGGCTGCACCTGATCGCCTTCGCGGATGTCCGGCACCTGCGTACCGAACATGCCGGAAAAGCCCGAACGGTTCTGCTTGATCGAAACCAGACCCGCGATTGGCGCAAGCAGCTTCACCTGCATCAGCCGCATCTTTTCCCGGTTGATGTCTAGCACGCTGCGGTTGCGCTTCTCCCGCAGCACGTTCAGTTCGGCCAACGCCTGCTCTTGCTTCGACTTGATGTCGCTTTCGAGTTGCTTCAGCCGCCGCTGCGCCTCTTCGAGGTTCAGCTTATTCTTCTTCTGGTCGATCACTGAGACCAGCTCGTTCTTCTGCACTTCCAATTGCGCGCGGCGCACGTTGTAGCGCGCCTTCAGCAGATCCACCTCATCCTCGTTGTTCTTGATGGCCAGATCGGCCTGCGCCTTCTTGATCTGCTCGTCGTAGCCTTCCAGCTCAAGCTGGCGCGATTCCAAACGCGATTGCACCTCGGAATCGTCGAACTCCACCACCAGGTTCTTTTCGCGGGCGAGGGAACCCAGCGGCGCCAGCCGCGTCACCTGCACCGTGCCGAACAGGTTCGGTGCAGTAAGCGTGGCCACACGCACGGCACGAATTTCGCCGCGCGTGAAGCTGCGTACAACAACATCGCCGCGCCTCACCTTTGTGACGGGAATGCTCTGCTGACGCACGGACATGCCCTTGAAATAGCGATAGACGCCGTAGCCGGCGCCCAGCAGGGCGACAACCAGGATGATTCGATAGACGGCTTTCTTCATGGTCGGATCTCGGTAGCGCGTCGTGTGAGCGCCTACAGCTTCTTGGTCCTCTTGGCGGCCTCGGCGGGGTTCTCGAGCGCGATCCGCTCGCCTTCCTTCAGCCCCTGGAGGACGATAATGTCATTGTCGTTGCGCTTGCCCACCTGGATGGCGCGGGCTTCCCAACTGGTGGCGCCGCGCTGCACCCAGACGTAGGGCTTGCCGCTCTGCAGGAAACTCGCCTTGCCAGGAATCAGCAGCACATTCGGTTGGCTCTCAATCAGCACAATGCCGGTGGCGCTCATGCCTGGCCGCAGACGCGGGTCAACCGTCTTCAACGTGGCGCGCGCCGGGAAAGTTTTGTCGTTCGACGAGCCAAAGCCGCGGAAGTTGATGGCCGCAATTGGGCTAATCCAATCCAGCGTGGCCTCAAACTCCTTGTCCTGAATGGCGTCGATGCGCACCTTAACGCGTTGCCCCAACTGAATCTTGCCGCGATCTACTTCCTCGATCTTGAGTTCCAGACGCATCTCGCTCATGTCCGGGATCTCGGCGATGGCGGCGCCCGTCCAAGCGCTGTCGCCTTCCTTAAAGGCCGGCGGCGTTTGGCCCCAACTGCCGCCCGCGCGGTAGTTGGGCAGCACGTTCAGGATGCCGTCTGTCGGGGCTTTGATGATCATTTTGGTCAGGTAGCCCTTCACCCGCTCCATATCGCGGTCGTTCTTGTTCTTGCGCGAATCCAGGCGATCCAGCTCGGCCTGCTGCGTGACGTCGTGACTTTTGACGGTGGCTTTGGTCTGCGATAGAGAGCCTTTCGTCAGCCCAACGGTAATCCGGTTCTTGGCGCCTTCAATTTCGGATAGAATCTCGGCCTTCGACGCCTCCAACTCGGCGCGCTGCACATCGTATTCACCGGTCATCAGGTTCATCGCATCCTGTTCGTCGGTGATCTTGTGCGTGGCCTTGGTCTGCACCCGCTCGCTCTCGATCGTGCGGCCCGTCGTCACAAAATTCAGATAGTAATTTTCATAGGTGGAGGTATCGAATTCGACCACTGTCGCTCCGGCCTTGATCGGCTTACCCGACTCGGCCAGCTTCGTGATCTTTGGATTCGGCACTTGCGGCGCGCTCAAGATGGTGGATCGCGTGGCGCGGATCTCACCGCGTGCGCTCACCGTAATGGTGAACTCGGCACGGCGCACCGAAACGGTCGGCACCTCGACCGGCTTGGCAACCGAGTACCGGTAGGCCGCGAACCCGCCGCCTGCGAGCACCAGGAAGAGCCCCCCCCAGATGAAGTAGCGGCCTTTGCCGCCCGTCTGGCCGAGCTTCTTGGTGGGCTTCAAGTCCTTAGACATTCACAACTCCAAAAATGGATTCACGGCCCGCGCGCGCGGCCGGTACGCGCCACATCGCAGCCGTCTGTGAGGCCGCTTCCTGTTTGTTGTTATTCTTTTGCACCGGACGCTCCAGAGCCACCGCCTCGCCCGGCTTGACGCCCGAGCGCACCACGACGCGAACGTTGTTCGCCATTCCCAACTCGACTTCCCGCTTCACGAAACCGGCGCCGGATTTGACGTACACATACGGCTTGCGGTCCCCGCCCGCGTCCCAAAACACTGATTCGATGGGCGCTACAGGCATCGCATCGGCCGTTTCAAGCACCACGTCCACGCTCACGCTCAAATCGGGAATAACACGCGGGTCCATCTTATCGATCTTGAGATACACGGACACTTCTTTGACGTAACTGGCGCGCTGGCCACCCGTTAACGGCATTGCGGCAATCGAAATGACGTGGGCTGGCAGTTCCAGGCCCGGATACGCATCAAAGTGCATCACCGCCTTGGCGCCCACGCGCAACTGCTCGACGTCGGCCTGGTTCACCGTGGCCGAAACCAGCATTGAACTTGTATCGACGACGCGCGCAAACATCTGGCCGGGGAACAGCTGATCGCCCTGCTGGATCTGCGAAAAATCGGAGCCGCGGAAGGTGTTCTCCATCGCCAGCATGCCGTTGATCGGCGCCTTGATCCGCATCATGTCTACATTGCGCTGGGCGCGCTTCAACTCGATCTGACCCTGTTCAAGGTCCAGCTCTGCGCTGCGGCGCTGGCTCTTCAGGCTGATCTCCTGTTGCGGCACCTGGCGCTCATACTGTTTCAGCGTGGCCTGCGACTCTTCCAGCGCCAGTTTCAACTGCTCGGCCTCGATCTTCGACCGCACCGGCGTCGTCTTCAGGTCGAGAAGCGCCTTTTCAACCGCCCCCTTCGCAGCATCAATGTTGCGGCCGAAGCTTTTGCGCTGCACATCAATCTGGGCATCAATGGAGCGCATGCTGCGCTCATATTGCTCAACGGCGGAAACGTAGTCGTCCAGCCGCTGCTGCTGGAACTGGCGGTCGAACTCTGCCACCACCGCGGCCTTTTCCACACGCGAGCCCGCCGGCGCGACCGCCTGAAGCACCTGCATGAAATCGTTGGCCCCGCCGCTCATCCGGTCGCCGCCCGACGAACCACCCGAGGTGCTGCTCGAACTACTGGATGACGAACTCGACGTTGACGAGCTGGACGAACTGGACGATGAACTACTGGAAGAAGAGAAGCGATTCGTCGAGGCCCGGAAGGTCGAAGTCGAGGTGCTGGATGAGCTCGAACTAGATGAGCTTGTGCTCGATGAACTGGCCGTACTGCTGACCGAAGAACCACCACTGACGGTGATGGTGACCATTGAACCGCCGCCGGCTGCATTGACGCTGCCGCGATTGCCACGCAGTTGAGGCACAACCAGTGAAGCGAATTTTTCAGCCGTTGTGCTGCCAGTCAGGCGCAACGTCCGCTGGATGACGTTTGTTTCGATTACGGCTGTCCGGACCGAGGCATGCACGCCGCCAGGTCCGGCCGGGCCCGCTGCTGGCCGGAAAGCCTTCCACGCCCGCCATCCGGCGCCGGCCATCACAACCACCAATAAAATCGCAAGCCCGGAGAGGTGCCGCGTCCGCCGCGGCGCGGTATGCTCCGGCGAACCCTGCGGGCTGGAGAGCGGAGACTGGTTCATCTGCGGCTGCATATGGCGTTCCACAACCCCGTCATCGGACCCACACACGGGCTGGGCCCGGACACACGGGCGTTTTCGTAAACGTTAAGACGATGGATGGCATCGAAAGGTTATGCCACGCGCGGCGAAACCGCGCGGACAGGCCGACCTCATTGATTTTACATGGTTTGGCCACGGCACAGACCTTCTGAATCACCCCGGGGAGCGTCTTGGGGCGGTTGCTATAATGTCATTTAGACTCTATGCCGCCAAACGGAAGCGCTGGGAAGAAGGTCGTCCTTCTGCGTCCAAGAGGTTTTTGCGCGGGTGTCGTCCGCGCTATTGATGTCGTGAAACTGGGGCTTGAGCTCTATGGCGCACCAATTTACGTGCGCAAGGAGATCGTCCACAACCGTCACGTGGTGGAGGAGTTACGGGCTCAGGGAGCGATCTTCGTCGACGACCTGCACCAAGTCCCCGAAGGCGCCCGCGTAATCTTCAGCGCACACGGCGTGTCGCCGGCCATCCGCGCCGAGGCGCACGACCGGTCGCTCGACGTGATCGATGCTACTTGCCCGCTGGTGACCAAGGTGCACCTGGAGGCGATCCGCTTCGCACGGCAGCACTACACAATCCTGCTGATCGGGCACAAAGAACACGAGGAGATCGAGGGTACGTCCGGCGAAGCTCCGCGGAACACTGTGATTATTCAGACCGAGAGCGACGCCGAGCGGGTTTCAGTGCCGGATCCGGAGCGTGTCTGCTACCTCACGCAGACGACGCTAAGCCTGGACGAGACGCATGGCATCATTGAGATTCTGCGGCGCCGTTTCCCGCGAATCGAAGGTCCAAGATCGAAAGATATCTGCTACGCCACTGAAAATCGCCAGACGGCAGTGAAGGCCATCGCGCCGATGTGCCAGTTACTACTGGTGGTGGGCTCACAAAACAGCTCGAACTCAAAGCGTTTGGTCGAGGTATGCCGGAATCACGGCGTGCCCGCGCATCTGATTGACGATTGCTCCTTTTTACGGGATGAGTGGCTGGAGGGCGTCACGTCGATTGCCGTGACGGCTGGAGCGTCGGCTCCGGAGAACCTGGTTCAACATCTGATCACCACGCTTGAAGGGCGTGGTTTCAAGGATTTGGAGGAGCTGGACGTGGTTGATGAGGACGTCCGTTTCAGCCTCCCGCAGGAACTGCAGGGTGGATTGGTCAGTTTGGGCGGAACCGGCAGCACTTCCGAGGGATGAGCTCAGCAGACCAAGCCTCGTCATCCGGGCGCGCCGCGGCGGCCCTCGAACGCGCAACCGCTTTACTCTCCGCCGAACGCCGTCAGGGAGACTTCTGGTGGGCCGACCTTTCGGCCGACACGACGCTTGAAAGCGACTGGATCCTGCTGCTGCTGTGGCTGTATCCGCCGCGTGACGGGCGTTGGACGCCGCCCGTGCCGGAACAAGCCGCGCGCGCTGTGCGCTCAATTCTGGCGCGCCGCAACGCCGACGGCGGCTTCCCCATCTACCCCGGCGGCCCCAGCGAGATCAGCGCCAGCGTCAAAGCTTACTTTGCCTTGAAACTGATGCAGACGCCGGAAGCCGAACTCGCTCCGCTACGCGAACGAATTCTGGCTCTCGGCGGCCTGCACGCCGCCAACAGCTACGTGCGGATTAACCTTTCGCTGTTCGGCCTCTACCCGCATGAATTGACGCCCAGCGTGCCGCCTGAGATCATCCTGCTGCCGCGGCATCTTCTGTACGAGATGTCGTCCTGGACGCGAGCCATTGTCGCGCCACTTTCAATCGTCCAGGCGTTGACGCTCGGCCGGCCGCGCCCGGTGCCGGAAGGCTTTACGTTGGACGAGCTTTTGCCCGCCGGCGCACCGCCGCGGCATAGCGCCAACCCGTTCACCTGGCGAGGCCTGTTCCTGATAGCTGACCGCCTGACCAAGTTCTGGGAACGGCACGGTGCACGCCGGGTGCGGGAACTGGCAATGGACCGGATGACGCAGTGGATGCTGGAGCGCACGGCGGGCTCCGACGGGTTGGGCGCTATCTACCCCAGCATGCAGTACGTCGTCATGGCGCTTGAAGCGCTTGGCTTCAAGCCGGACTCGCCTGAACGGCGAGAGGCCGAAGGCCAGTTCAATCGCCTTTTGACCGATGACGGCGAGCGCTTCTTCTTCCAACCGTGTTTCTCGCCAGTGTGGGACACCGCCATCGCGGCCCATGCCCTCGGCTGCGCGGGCGCCGCGCCACCAGCAGCCACCGGCGACTGGTTACTGGGCAAGGAATCCCGCCGCGCGGGCGACTGGACGCTGAAGCGCCCCGGCGTGGAGCCGTCGGGCTGGTATTTCGAGTTTGCCAACGAGTTTTACCCGGACATAGACGACACGGCGCAAGTACTGCTGGCGTTGAAACACACCGGCGCAACCGACCACACGGCGCTCAACGTCGCCGTGCAGCGCGGCAGCGCGTGGCTGAAGGCGATGCAATCGCGCGACGGCGGCTGGGCCGCCTTCGATGCCGACAACAACCGTTACAGTCTCAGCCAAGTGCCTTTCGCCGATCACAACGCAATGCTCGACCCCACCTGCGCCGATATCACCGGCCGAGTGCTGGAAGCGCTGTGCGCGTGGGACTTCGCCGCATCGCCCGAGGTGCGCCGGGGCGTCGAATACCTGCGCCGGAAGCAGACCGCCGAAGGCTGCTGGGCCGGCCGCTGGGGCGTGAACTACATCTACGGCACGTACCTGGCAATGCGCGGCCTGCGGGCCGCCAGGCTCGACGAGAATGACGCCGAACTGCAACGCGGCGCAGAATGGCTGCGCTCAGTGCAGCGCGCCGATGGCGGCTGGGGCGAAAGCTGCGAAAGTTACGCCCGCGATGCCTACGTCGAGGGCCCTGCCACCGCCTCGCAAACCGCGTGGGCGATTCTCGGCATGGTGGCCGCGGGCGATCTGACGAGCGAAAGCGTGCGCCGCGGCGTGGATTATCTGATAGCAACGCAGCGCGCCGACGGAGGCTGGAATGAGGACTGCGCCACCGGGACCGGCTTCCCGCAGGTCTTCTACCTGACGTACCACCTCTACCGGCTGTCCTTCCCCGTGCTGGCGCTTGGCGAATACCTGCGCGCCCGGCGGGAGGTACAGCCTTGAAACCGGCTCTGGTGACGGGCGCCAGCGGTTTTTTGGGCTGGCATGTGGCCAACGTGCTGGCAGCACGCGGCATTCCCGTGCGGGCCATGGTCCGCCGCCCCGAAGCGGTGCGCGATCTGGAGGCGGAGGTCGTGCGCGGCGATTTGCGCGATGCGGCGTCGGTTGACTCCGCCATGGCCGGCTGCGGCACGGTGTTTCACGTTGCGGCCGACTACCGTCTCTGGTCGAAACACCCGCAAGAACTATACGACTCGAACGTCACCGGCACACGCAATGTGCTGGAAGCGGCGCGACGCGCAGGCGTCGAACGCGTGGTCTATACCAGCACAGTGGGCTGCATCGGCTTCGTGAAGGGCGGGCTCGGTAACGAGCAGACACCCGTATCGCTGGCGGACATGGTGGGCCACTATAAGCGATCAAAGTTCCTGGCGGAACAGGAGGCCATTGCCGCGGCCCGTTCTGGTCTGCCCGTGGTGATTGTCAATCCTACGGCTCCGGTGGGTGACCATGACGTCAAACCCACTCCGACGGGCCAGACGATTGTGGACTTCCTGGCCGGGCGCATTCCAGCCTTTGTCGACACCGGTCTGAATATTGTCGACGCGCATGAAACCGCCGAAGGACATTGGCTGGCGTGCGAGCGTGGGCGCGCCGGCGAACGCTATATCCTAGGCAGCGAAAATCTCACATTACAGCAGATATTGGCGCGTCTGGCTGTAATCAGTGGCAAGCCTGCTCCGCGCGTGCGGTTGCCTTGGGTCGTGGCGCTGATCACCGGTTTGATGACAACCGGCTGGGCGGAAGTGACCGGCCGGCCACCGCTGGCCCCGCTGGAAGGGGTGCGGATGGCGCGCAAAAAGATGTGGGTGAGCGTTGAAAAGGCGCGCCGGGAGTTGGGCTTCGCTCCGTCACCGGCTGATGTGGCGCTGAGAAAAGCCGTAGGATGGTTTCAGGAGCATGGATACTGCTGAAGGGGCACCCGTGCTGGCCGTAGCGGCCGAGGCGCGCGAGTTCGCGGGTCTGCTAAGACACGCCTCTTCGCTCACCCGGCTGGACTGGCCCGTCCGCTATGCCTGCCAAGTGCGCCTCGGCGCAGAACGCTGGGTGCTGGTGGCAAACGGACCGGGTCCGAATCTGGCCCGCCGTGCGGCGCGCGCCGCTTACTCGCGCGTGCGCCCGCGTCTGACGTTGAGCACGGGCCTCTGCGGCGCCCTGGATCCGGCGCTACGTACTGGGGATCTGTTCATCGCAACGAAAATTCGTGTTGAAGAGCGGGAATTCGGAGCATTCGGCGCCAAGAACCGGCGCCACGCCGCGACTGGCGTGGTCTGGTCCTGCGATCGTGTTGCCGTCTCCAGCGCCGAAAAGCGCGCCATTCGCGCGCGCGGCGCCGATGTTGTTGAAATGGAAGCGGCCTCTGTGGCTAAAGAGGCTGAAAGAGAGGAAACACCGTTCTATTGCGTGCGCGTCATTAGTGACGAGGCACAGCAGGATCTGCCCCTCGATTTCAATCGCTATCGCGACAAAGAGGGGCGGTTTTCACGCCCGCGCATTGCGGCTGCCGTAGCCATGCGGCCGTGGCTGATCGGCCGGTTGGGCGCATTCGATGCCGCCTGCCGCCGTGCCGCGTGGGCCTTGGGGGACTTTCTTGCCGACTGCCAATTCTGAGATACCAAAATCGATGCAGGCGGCCGTCTACACAGGCGACGGCCGCATCGAGATTCAAACCGTCAACGTGCCCGAAATCGGTCCGGGCGAGATGCTGGTTCGCGTCGAGGCCTGCGGCATTTGCCCGACGGACCTGAAAAAGATTGAGCACGACTTGCTGCCGCCGCCGCGCATTTACGGCCACGAAAGCGCCGGTGTGGTGGTGAAGGTGGGCGCAGGAGTCGAAAAGTTCAAAGTGGGCGATCACGTGGTGGCTTTTCACCACATCCCCTGCCGGAATTGTTTCTACTGCGAGCGTAAATTTTACGCCCAATGCGAAACGTACAAACGAGTCGGCATCACGGCTGGATTCCAGCCCGCTGGCGGCGGCTTCGCGCAATACATTCGCGTCATGGATTGGATTGTGCGCGATGGCGTTGAACGCATTCCCGACGGAGTGCCATTCGACGTGGCCAGCTTCGTCGAGCCTGTCAACACCTGCCTGAAGGCGGTGGTCGAGGCCGATATACGCCCCACCGATGTCGTTCTGGTGCAGGGCCAGGGGCCCATCGGGCTGCTGTTCACCATGCTGCTGAAACACGCCGGCGCAACCGTGGTGGCGACCGACACCATGCCGGAGCGGCTGGAGCTGGCGCGCCGTCTGGGCGCATCTGAAGCCTGGGATCCCCGGCATGCCGATGTGGCTCAATTGTGCCGGAAACTCACCGCCGGGCGGGGTGTCGACCAGGTGATTGTGGCGGCTTCTGTGCCGGGGATTGTCGACCAGGCTATTGCCGCCTCCCGTCCGGGTAGTAAAATATTACTTTTCGCTCAGACATCGGATACGGAGAGAGTCGAACTCTCCGGGGCCGACATCTGTAAGCTGGAGAGGACGCTCTGGGGGTGTTACAGTGCGTCTTTCGACTTGCAGCCCGAGTCCGCTCGGCTGGTATTCAGCGGGGATTTACCCGTGGGAGAACTGATATCGCATCGATTGCCGCTCGACCAGATCGAAAGGGGCATTCATACGGCGTTGCACCCAAACGGCAAATCGTTGAAAATAGTAGTTCAGCCACAGAGGTTGTCTAAGTGATCAAACAGATGAAGGCCGCCGTGCTTTACGGCCGCGAACAGGTTCGCGTGGAAGAGGTGGCGGTCCCGAAGATCGATAAGGGCGACGTGCTGGTGCGCGTTCGCGCGGCTCTTACCTGTGGCACGGATGTCAAAGTCTTCCGCCGGGGCTACCACGCCAAGATGATTGTTCCGCCGGCCCTGTTTGGGCACGAACTGGCGGGCGACATTGTGGCGTTGGGTGAGCACGTTGAAGGATTCCGCGTCGGTCAACGCGTCGTGGCGGCGAACTCGGCTCCGTGCCTGAACTGTTTCTACTGCCGCCGCGGCCTGGAGAATCTTTGCGAGGACCTGTTGTTCAACAACGGCGCCTACGCCGAGTTCATTCGCATTCCGGCGCGCATCGTACAGCGAAACACTTACGAGATTCCAGCACACCTGAGCTATCAGGACGCGGCGTTGATTGAACCGCTGGCTTGCGTACTAAAAGGTCTGGAAGAGACGCACGTACGGCCGGGTGACAACGTTGTGGTGATCGGCCAGGGCCCCATCGGGCTGATGTTTGTCCGGCTGGCGAAGGTGTATGGCGCGCGCGTCATCGCGCTGGGCCGGCGTACCTCGCAACTGGACCGCGCACTGCGCATGGGCGCGCACGACGCGCTGCTCAACACCGAACCGGAAGATGTCATGCGCCAGGTGCGCGGCGTCACCGGCGGCTACGGCGCCGACGCGGTGATCGAAGCCGTTGGCAACCCGGAAACCTGGGAACTCGCGGTTCGCCTGCTGCGCCGCGGCGGCACCGTGCAGTTCTTCGGCGGCTGCCCGAGCGACTCACGCATCTCGCTGGAGACGCAACTGCTGCACTATAGCGAAATCAAGTGCGTGGCCAGCTTCCACCACACGCCCAGCTACATCCGTAAGGCGCTCGACATTGTCAGCCGCGGCGACATCACCGCACGCGACTTCGTCAATCGTGAGGAGCCGCTCTCGAATCTGTTGGACGTGATGCGCCACCTGATGAGCCATAACGGCCACATGAAGACGGCCATCATTCCCTAGATGGGAAGCTTCGCCCTCCAGCCTGTAGATTTTCTGGCCTCGAAAGAAGCCATGGAGCATAGTTGGAGCGTCGAAGAAGCACTCGTTTACACGCACTGGCTGGCGA
Organism: uncultured Candidatus Solibacter sp.; assembly: GCA_964478395.1. Classification (GTDB taxonomy): domain Bacteria; phylum Acidobacteriota; class Terriglobia; order Bryobacterales; family Bryobacteraceae; genus Paludibaculum. The sequence continues at coordinate 17,518 of CAYZIX010000010.1, read as the reverse complement.
CACATCACTACGAAAATTTCCATGTCGTCAGCCTGCTGCTGCCTCGCCATCTGCACCAGAGCTTCTATAACGTCTACTCCTTTTGCCGCTGGGCCGACGACCTTGGCGACGAGTTGGGCGACACGGCCGAAAGTCTCCGCCAACTCGCCTGGTGGCGCGCGGAACTGCACGCACTTTACGCCGGTAAGCCGCCCACACATCCCGTTTTCGTGGCGCTCGCCTCAACCATCGAAGAACATCATCTTCCGGTGGAGCCGTTCGACAACCTGATCACCGCCTTCATACAGGACCAGACCGTCACGCGCTACGCCAACTGGGACGAGGTTCTCGGCTACTGCCGCAACTCAGCCAATCCGGTGGGCCGGCTCGTTCTGATGCTGGCCGGATACTCGGACGAACAGCGCTTCGCGTGGTCCGATGCCACCTGCACCGCACTGCAGCTCGCCAACTTCTGGCAGGATGTGAGCGTGGATTTGAAGAAGGGCCGCGTATATCTGCCGCTGCACCTGTTTGACAAGCATGGGGCGCAGCTCGACGACCTCTGCGCACTACGCTTCACGCCGGCGATTGGTGCTCTGATGCGCGAAGCCGTCGACTACGCCCAGGTGCTATTTGAGGCCGGCTTGCCACTCCCCGCGACACTCGACCGCCGCCTGGCGCTCGACATCGATCTGTTCAGCCGCGGCGGAATGAAGGTGCTTGAGAAGATTCGCGTGCAGAACTACAACGTGCTGAGCACACGGCCGGCCGTTTCAAAAACCGAGCGTGTCGCGTTGCTCGTGCAGGCCGCGGCGCGTGCCGTCTGGCGGCGGGCGGCATGACGGACGTCGAACAAAGTTACGCCCACTGCGTGGCGGTAGCCCGCCAGCGCGCTAGAAATTTCTATTTCTCATTTCTGGTGCTGCCGCGTGAAAAGCGTCTGGCCATGTGCGCCATCTACGCGTTCATGCGCGAGTGTGACGACCGCAGCGACGAAGCCGGCGCCTCACGCGAGGGTATTGAGGATTGGCGCCGCCAGCTCAACGCAACGCTGGACGGTTCGCCGCCACTGCACCCTGTCTGGCCTGCGTTCGCAGACACAGTGCGGCGCTACCGCATTCCACCGCGCTACTTTCACGAGATGTTGGACGGCGTGGCCAGCGACGTGGAGCCGCGCCGCATCGTCACGTTCGAGGATCTTTACAGCTACTGCTATCTGGTCGCCTCCGTCGTCGGTCTGACCACTATTCACATCTTTGGTTTCTCCGATCCGCGCGCGCCGGAGCTGGCCGAGCGCTGCGGCATCGCCTTCCAACTCACCAACATCCTGCGCGATGTTGGCGAGGATGCGCGTCTGGGCCGCGTCTATCTGCCGGAGGACGACCGTCTCCGGCATGGCGTTACCGAAGACATGCTCGCCTCGGCCGAAACCAGTCCGCAGTTGCGCCATTTGGCCGCCGAACTCGGCGCACGCGCGCGCGCCTACTACGACGAATCGCTCCCGCTGATCCAGATGGTGGACGCCGACAGCCGGCCTGCACTCTGGGCGCTGATCGAAATTTACTCGCGCCTGCTGCAGCGCATCGCCAAGCACGGCTACGACGTGCTTCCGCGCCGCGAGCGCCTTTCAACGCCGGCCAAGCTCCGCGTGCTGGCGCGCGCCTGGGTGCGCCGCGCACTTGGATGAAGCCGCACGGCTTGAAGGACTTCTTCGGGCTGAACCGCTCCACCGTTGGCGTGCTGGTGGTGGTTGGCGGTCTGGGGCTGACTGAAGAGCTCTGGCGCAACTTCCTGGCCATCTATCTCAATGTGCGCAGCGGCGACTTGCTGCGTGCCGCCGGCTACATGGGCGCCTACGCCTTCTTTGAGAATCTGGCTGAAGGTTTCGGCTACATTCTGGGCGGCACGTTCGCGCATCGCCTGGGAGCGCGTTGGGCGCTGGCCATCTCCGCTGTCCCGATGGCGTTGGGCTTCGCCGTTCTGCTCACTTCACGCGAACCCTGGATGATTGTCCTCGGCGCGCTGCTGCTCACCAATTGGGAACCGCTCTCCGTACCGGCCACCTTCGAAGTGGTTGGCGGCGCCGTCAAGGCCAATCGCCGCACCATCGCCTTCGCTATGCAGAGAATCCAGAAACGCCTGCCCAAGCTGATTGGGCCGCTGGTAGGCGGCTTGGTCTTTGGCGTTGGATATTGGGCGAATCTGACGCTCGCCATGACCGTGCTCGCGCTTTCACTGGTCGCTCAGATTACGCTGCTTGGGCACATGCGGCCAAGGCCGGATCCCGCGCCGGTTAGCTGGCGGACCGTGCTGCAGCGCGTGCCGCCCGATCTGCGCCGTCTGCTGGGCGCGGAAGTGGCGCTGCGCTGGGGAGATTGGTTTGTGCGTGACTTCGCGGCGCTCTACGTCGTCGGCGTTTTGCATCGCAGCGCGGCCGATTATGGCATGTTAGCTTCGCTCACTGCCGCCGCCGCCCTAGTCACATACATCCCGGTGGGCAAACTCGCCGATTTGTCAGCCAATGTGAAACCGTTTGTCGCCGTCACGTTCTTCTTGTTCGCGCTGTTCCCGTTCGCGTTGGTGCTATTGCCCAGAACAGGCGTCGGCGTCATGCCGGCGCTTATCGCCGCATTCGCGCTGAACGGACTGCGCGAAGTGGGCGAACCCGCTCGAAAGGCCGCCATCACCACTGGCATGCCTGCCGAAATCCGAGCGCGCGCTGTGGGCCTGTATTGGGGCCTGCGCTCATTGATGTTCTGCCCGGCGCCACTGGTAGCCGTCTGGCTGTGGCGGCACGCCGGGCCCGAAACGGCATTCCTCACTGGTGGCTGTATCGGACTCGTGGCCAGCTTCTGGCTACTCGTGCGCGTCCGGCTGCGCCCTCAGGAGCCCGCAACGGGCACATAGGTCGCATCAACGGGCGAAGCCTCATCGGCCGGATGCACCGAGATCCACAATGAACCCTGCGTTGACGACGGAACACGCACCTGTACCAGGTAATGGCCCGGCGTGCCTGGATCGGCATAGGCGCCCAGCACGTCCAACGCCGAGGCATCTCTCAGGTTGGTAATCGAGAGGCCGGCCAGCACGTGGCCGGACGCATCATACGGCCCCAATCCGCGCAACATCAGCCACACGGACTCGCCCGGCGCGGCCGGATTCGTCGTCATCAGCGGGCTGCCGTCGGCTCGCAGTCCCCACACAAAGCCGTCTGTCTGGATGAATTCCGGAGCGACGGTCACCAGCGAGCCGCTCAACGGCCCGGCCTGGAACGGCGAGTCGGCGCGATCCACCGTGAATGAGCCCGCTCCGGTGGCGGCATCCCACGGCACGATGAATTCAATTTCGGTGGAGGATGCGCGCAACGGCGTGATGGTCTCACCTTGCCACGCGAGGGTCGCGCCTTCAAGCGACGAGCCTTCCAGCACGTAACGCGACCCCGGGGCCCACGTGGTTGAGTTCGACGTACTCGACAACTGCGGCGCGGCTGCCAGCGCCGTCGTGGTTGTGCCGGTAACGCGCAGCAAATCACCTTCGCCATTCACGGCCCATACCACCTGGCCATCGCCGGAGATGGTCGCTTCCGTGATGCCCGTTGCCTCTGCCGTCCATTGCCGCAGACGGCCCGTCACAAGATCCATCGTCCACACCTGCACCGCATTGGAGCCGTTCGTGGCCATCCAGTTCGCACCCGAGAGAAACATCAGTGAAGTGCCGTCGTCACTTAGCGCAGGCTGCGTGGCGCCTTCCGCGGCCCACACGATGGGCTCGCTCTGGTAGACGAGCAGATCCACCAGCCAAAGCATCGGATGTTCATCAGCGGTTTGCACGATAGCCCAACGGCCGTCGGTGGAGAGGGTCACCGAGTACACCGTGCACGACAGCGGGATGGTAATGTCATTCTGCTTCGGCCGTCTCACGACGAGCCCCGAGTTGCCACTTGTGCCAACCACAGTGCCATCGTCAGCCACCACGCGCCGCCCCGTGCCCGGCGTGCCATACAGTGCGGCGGCAGTGAATTCGCTCACCCCGGTGGTGAGGTTCACGCGCACAAACCGGTAGGGCGACACCAGCGATGTCGGGTTGTAATAGATCGCCCACTCGCCGCTCGCGCTGATGCGCGCCGTGCCGGCGCCAGGCGTCTCGCGGCTACCGTCCAGCCACATCACGTCGCCCCGTAAGCGCTCGACCGACACACAACCGCTGCCGCCCAGGCAACTGCGCTCGCCGGTGAAAGCCAGCCGTGTACCGTCGGCGCTGAATTCGGGCCTCGACAACGCCGGGTAATTGGCCGGCGCGCGGTCGCCCGGATAGGTGTACACGGCAGGCGTCGAGCGCAGTGTCACGGGTGTGCCGCCGGTCTGTAGTTGGAAAAGTTTTGAATAGTCGTTGCGCGTTTCGCCGCGCAATGTGAGCGTGGAGGAGAATGCCACCTTCGAGCCATAACGGTCGGTTGTCAGGCTCAAATACTGCGCCGGTAACGTCACGGCACAGACAAACACACTCAATGCACAGTGACGGATCATACCTGCCCGTCATGCAAGCGCCGTGCCATTCTCACCCCAGCCAATAGCGAGTTACGGGCCGAGTCCGGCTGTTTCCTTCAGACCCGGCCCGTGTCAGAACGCTACCAGTCGAGCTTCAGCGGCGCCTCCCACTTTTCGTTTGACTTCTCGATCTCCGCCCAGCTGACCTCACGGCCCGTATAGGCCGCCGTACGGCCCAGAATACCGGTCATATTCGACTCAACCGACGGCTCGTAATTGTATATCGGCTTGGACTCGCGCACCGCCGCCACAAACCGTTTCACATTTTCGATTGCGCCACCGCGGAACGTATTGTCCTTTTCCGCGCCCATCCAGGCGTTCTTGCCGACAATACGCAGCATGCCGCCGTAGTGCGTGTCGGCCGTACCATCGATACCCACCACGCGCACGCACAGGTCGGCAAACGCGCCGTTCAACTGGTGTGAGCTGAATGAGGCATGCACATCGTTCGGATAGGTATACGTCACGGAGAAATGATCGAACGCATCGCCCGTATCGTTCGCCGTGCCCTTCCAGTCCGTACGCCCGCCGCTGCCCACGGCCTTCAGCGGATGTCCCTGTAGAAACCAGTTGGCCACGTCGATGACGTGGATGTTCTGCTCTACGATGATGTCGCCGCTCAGCGTGCGGTCGCCGAACCAATTGCGCATCCGGCGCTGCTCCGGATCCATGCCCGGCGTGCCTTTGTCCTTCCACGGCCGGCCAGCGTAATAGAACACCTGCGCCAGCGCGGGCTTGCCCACGTCGCCGCGATGGATGCGCTGCGCCGCCTCCTGGTAGACCTCACGCACACGTGTCTGGAAGTCCACCCAGAAAGTCAGATTTTTCTTGCGCGCCGCCTCGCCGCTATTGAAAACGGTCCGGCAGCCGGGCACGTCCGCCGCCACCGGTTTGGCCAGATAGACGTGCTTGCCCGCTTCGACGGCCGCCTTGGCGATATCGGGGTGGTAAAGCGTCGGCGTCTCAATCACGACACCGTCCAGCTTCGACTGTGCTAAACGCGCCGCCGCGTCCGGCCCCACATAGGCTCGCGACGCGTCCACCTTGAACTTCTCCGCCGTTGCGTTCAAGTTGGCGCGCTGAACGTCAGCCAAAGCCACAATTCGCGCCCCGCCGAACTCGGGGAAAAACGGTCCGATCCAATTGCCGCGGCCACCACAGCCGACGATGCCCACTTCTACCGTCGAATTGGCCTGGTAGCTGAAAGCCACCGATGGCGGCACAATCATTACACTCTTGAGAAAGTCTCTGCGTTCCTGCATGGCACCGTCATTCTATCGGCTTCCACGCTGGCATGGACACCGTCGTGCGGTAGTTCGACTCGTTGTAGTCCGGATTGCGCTCCGGCGCGTAAATCCGCTTACCCGCAAACGGCCTGTCCTGTGTGTAGATCCAGACGCTCTTCGAATCCCACACGACGATCTCGTCGCGCGCGTCGCCGGTCAAATTCAGCACCGCGTAGGCCAGGTCCGGATGGCCGTCGCCCGGGAACATCACCACGCGCCGTAGTTCGCCATCGATCAGCCCGCCCTCGCGCACGTTCGCGCTCAACATGGCGAACTCCACGCCATCGCCACGCCAATTCACCGGCAGCAACGGGCTACCGGAGTGGATCGGTTCAGCCTGCTTCAACAGGTTTCCCTGCGCATCGAAAATCGAAAGGATGCCCGGATTGCGCCAGTAATTCACGGTCAGTAGCTGGAGTCCCACCACATCCGTTCGGTAGCGCGCAATCGACGGGCTCTGCGCATGGCCAATCCGCAGGTGCTTCAGCATCTTGCCTTCACGGTCGAACAACAGGAAGCCTTCGTCGCTGCCGCAGGCATAGACCATCGGCTGCGCCTTGGCGTCGCCCGAGTAGTTGCCCATTGAGATGCCATCGGCGTGGTCCTTCAACTCCGTGTCATGCGACCACAGCCTGCGCCCGTCGTGGCTCCACAGCGTGTAGCCCAGCATGAACTCCTCTTTGCCGTCGCCGTCGGCATCGTACGGGTACGGGTAGTGGCCCGTCAGCCCGTCACCCTGCCACAACAGTTCGAGCTTCGAGTTGTAGATCCAGAAGTATTTGTAGCGGTCCTTCACCAGGATTTCCGCGCGGCTCTTCGCGCCGCTCAGATTCAGGAACGCAATCGCGTCGCCCGGGTTCAACTCGTAGGGCCGCTCCTTGTTGTCCGCCGCCGCACGCGGCATCCACACCGACGTGCGCTGCTTGCCCGTCGCGCCTTCCAGAATCTGCAACTGGAAGTCGCGCACCATCACTACTTCGTTCCGTCCATCGCCGTCGATATCGTGAATCTGGAACGGCGTGTCGTTGGTCAGCATCGTGTTGCGCGCATCGGGCTTGCCCAACTGCCACAGCACCTTGCCGCCCAGCGTCACCGCCGTCAGGCACGAGATCTGGTCAAACGCATCGGAGCGCACACGCGGGATGTTCTGTGCGATGAGCATCTCCGGCACGCCGTCGCCGTTGAGATCTCCGAACCTCACGTTGCGCCCCGCGCCGTAGCCGGGCGTCTCGAACTTTTTCCAGAGCACCGGCTTCGGATTCGCGTCCTGCAGCCGCTTCAGCTCCGCCTCGCGCGCGGCAATGTCTTTTTCGATCCGCGCTGCGTTGGCGTGGGCGGTGGTCACCGCAAACTCCATGAACCGCGCCGGAGCGTTGGCCGCAATGCCCGCCTTGCCCTGCGTGAGCTCTCTGTCGCTCGTCTCCAGCACCAGCCGCCCGTCGATATAAGCCCGGACGCGCGGTCCGTCGTTCTCCACTCTCAGCGCGTAGTAGTGCTTCACGTCATACGGGAAGTCCACGCGCTTCAACTCGCGCCAGTCCGCCGTGCGGAACGCCTTGTCGTACGGCTGCCGGATAACCAGCCGCGCCGTTTTGCCTTCGTACAGCCCGAACAGGTAGTAGTGCCGGTTGGTGCGATAGCGGAATACCACGCCGCAGAAATGATCGAACGACAGCGGCTTCACCTTTACTTCCACTGTGGTATCGCGCCACAGTTCGTCGCCCACAATCAGCAGCGGGTTGTACTCAACCGCCTTGGCATTGATGGCGTGCTGCTCGACGTAGGCGCGGCCGCCCTCATCGCTGACAATCCAGCTATCGTCGTGCGTGATCGGATTGAACCACGGCCGTATGTCGACGCCGCGCGTGGCCAGATAGTGGTACTCCTGGATGGCCGCGTTCAACTGCCCGACAGGCTGCGACAGCCACCCGGCCGGCCAACGCGAAAAGTCATCCCGGAATAGATCAGCGCCGAGCGCCAGGCCCGCACAGATTACGAAGAGCCCAATTCGATGAATCATGGCGTGAACTTGCGCTATATGCTACACCAAGGCCGGAAGTAGCGTGTACCCTGAGTATTAAGATGAGCAACCCGACCGTTCCGCTGACTCTCGAAGGCGCCGGCGTCCTGCACCAGGTATTTCACTTTGCGTGGGAACCGTGGCGGGCGTTGGACGCTCACTCCCGGCTGTCCATCACCAACGAGGCTCAACAGTGGCTCGAAACCCAGGAAGGCGCTGAAGGCGGCGAGCAGACCGCGGCCTACGCCCTGCTCGGCCACAAGGGCGATCTGATGCTGATCCACTATCGGCGCGACTTCGTCGAATTGCTCGAGGCCCAGCAGCAGCTCAAGCAACTCCGCCTGGCCGAGTTCATGGATCAGAGCACCAGCTATCTCAGCGTGGTGGAGCTAGGGCTCTACGAATCCACACGCAAAATCTACGAGGAACTTGGCAGCCGCGGCCTCTCTCCCGACAGCGAGGCCTGGAGTGCTGCCCTGAATGAAGCGCTCGACCGCCAGCGCAAGGCCATGGCAGTGCGCCTCTATCCGGAGATTCCGGAGTCGCGCTACCTGTGCTTCTACCCGATGGACCGCCGCCGCGGTGAGCGCGCCAACTGGTATCAGGCGCCATTTGCCGACCGCCAGCGGATGATGCAAGATCACGGCATGATCGGCCGCCGCTACGCCGGATTGGTGAAGCAGGTCATCTCAGGCTCCATCGGCCTGGATGATTGGGAGTGGGGCGTCGACCTCTGGGCCGAATCGCCCACACTGTTCAAACAATTGATCTACGAGATGCGCTTTGACGAAGTCAGCGCCGTCTACGCCGATTTCGGACCGTTCCTGCTGGGGCTGCGCGTGCCTAGTGAGCGGCTGGCGCAATTCCTAAGAGGCGAAGGACGCAGCGCGGTAGAGTAGCCCAACGGCTACTCGATGATCGTGGCTTTCGTGATCCCGTCCAGCTTGGGGAAGCTGGCGTCGAGGTACTTGTTGCCGTTCACGCGGATCTGGCCCTGATTGGGGCGCTCGCCGTAACCGGAAAAGAGCTTATCGACAACATCCATGCCTTCCACCACTTCGGCGAAGGGCGCAAAGCCCTGGTTGTCGAGGAACGTGTTGGCGCCCAGGTTGATGAACAGTTGCGAAGTGCGCGTGTTCGGACCGGCGGTGGCAAACGTCAGGCGGCCGCGCGTGTTGGACTGCGTCACCGGATCGTCTTTGATCGACGCAGTGGCCTCACCGGCGTTGGCCGCCGCGTCGGCCGGTAGACCGAACTGGACGACGAAGCCCGGCACCACGCGGAAAAACTTCGCCCCGTCATAGAAGCCGCTTTCCACCAGCGCGCGAAAGCGCTCGACGCCCAACGGCGCCCAGCTCTTTTCCACCCGTAGAAGCACGTCGCCCTGTGTGGTTTCGAGTTTGACCTGGAAGGTTTCTGACATTGTTTCCATTATCGCGCATCGGCTCGCCCGCCACTGCGATAGTATTAGAATAGTGGCACCTTGGATTCCTAAATCCTTTCTGTGCCTGAGAGAATACTCCCCGCAGACGTTTGTCTCCGACCTTGTAGCCGGCCTCACCGTTGGACTTGTGGCGCTGCCCCTGTCCATGGCGTTTGCCATTGCTAGCGGCCTCACTCCTCAGGCAGGTATTTACTGCGCCGTAGTAACCGGCTTTCTCATCTCGCTGCTTGGCGGCACGCGCACGCAGATTGGCGGCCCGACGGGCGCCTTCGTCGTCGTCATCAGCGGTATCGTCGCCAAGTACGGCCTTGACGGTCTGTTCGTGTGCACCATGATGGCCGGCCTGATCATGGTGATCATGGGCCTGACGGGCGCGGGCTCCGCCATCAAGTTCATCCCGCGGCCCATCGTCATCGGCTTCACCAACGGCATTGCACTGCTGATTGCCAGCACGCAGATCAAAGACTTCTTCGGACTAAAGATCGCCGAAGTGCCGGGTGAGTTCATCGAACGGATCGACACACTCGTCGCCCATGCCGGCACGTTCTCGGTGGAAGAGACGCTGATCGGCGTCATGTCGCTGGCCGTCATCGTGCTGTTGGCTAAATTTACGCCTCGCATACCCGGCGCCATTGTGGTGCTGGTCGGCTCGACGCTTGCGGTGACGCTGCTTGTCCTGCCGGTGGACACCATCGGCACCCGGTTCGGCGGCATCCCGGCCGGCCTGCCCGCACTGCACGTGCCGCAGATCAAGTGGCAGTACTTCCGCCAACTGCTCGGCCCGGCGGTCACGGTGGCGCTGCTCGGCGCCATCGAAAGCCTGCTCAGCGCCGTGGTGGCGGACCGCATGACCAAGGACAAGCACAACCCCAACACGGAACTTTTCGCGCAGGGCATCGCCAATCTGGTTTCACCGGTTTTCGGCGGTCTGCCTGCCACGGGCGCCATCGCCCGCACCGCCACCAACATCCGCTCCGGCGCAAAGACGCCGGTGGCCGGCATGGTCCACGCCATTACGCTGCTGGGCGTGCTGCTGGTGGCCGCGCCGCTGGCCAAGAACGTTCCCATGGCCGCGCTGTCGGCCATCCTCTTCGTGGTCGCCTACAACATGGGCGAGTGGCACGAAATTCCGGAAATTCTCAAGCTCGGCAAACGCGACGTCTCGGTCTGGGCGGTCACGTTCCTGCTCACTGTCTTTGCCGACCTCACCGTTGCCGTGGAAATCGGCATGTTGCTGGCCGGGCTGATATTCATCAGCCGGGTGACGCTCACCACCACCGTTTCACGCGTCACCGACGACTATTTGCAACAGGGCTGGCAGCACATTCTGCAGGACAAGAAGATCCCGCCCTACGCCACCATCTTCCGCATCCACGGGCCGTTCCTGTTCGGCACTACCGACAAGTTGGAAGAGATCGAAAACCAGCTTGCCGAGTTGCCGCGTATTATTATCCTGCGTCTGCGCAACATGACGGCCATCGACGCCACGGGTCTGCACGCTATCTCCATGCTGGCTGAAAAGCTGCATACTTCAGGACGCGCGCTGATTCTCTGCGGCGCACCCTGGCAGCCGCTCAAAATGATGCGGCGTGCCGAATTCGAACGTTGCGTCGGCCCGGAAAACATCTGCGAGAACGTCGAAGAGGCGCTTGAGCGCGCCCGTCACCTTCACGACCTGCTGCCGCAGGCGGGCTAATCAGGCGCTCAGCGCCGGATCAGCTCCCAGCGTCCCATCCAACTCCGCCAGGTACTCGGGGCTCTCCACCCGCTTGAGTCCGGCGCGCGCCTCGGCCAGCCGCACCGCCACATCGATAGCCGCCGCCGATGCCTCTAGTGCTTCTACATGCCGCCGCCACAGCTCGATGTCGCGCCGTTGCTTGGCTTCCAGACGCTGTCGATACCAGCCGCTGGCCAGCACGGCTTCGCGCGTAAACATCGCCCGCACGCGAGCATCGTTCACCGTCATGCCTTCGTACGTGCCGTGCGCCATGATTTCGAGCAGTGCACGCACCGGTGGGCACGCCAGATCGATACCACCGTCCTCGAAATACTCCAGCGCCACACGCCGCTGCGACTCCGCAATGGCCAGCACACTCTCGGTGAACATCTTCCGGTCCTGCGTCTCCGGCTTGAGGAATTCCTCGGTCCACACCGCATCGGGCGTTTCGAAAATGCGGCCTAGGAAGCGGTCGACGAAGCGCGACGTGATGCGGTAGCCCAGCCGGCTGGCCGGCACCATGCGGCCGTCCTCCTCGTAGTCCTCCAGCTTTTCAAGCATTTCGTTTTCAATCAACCACGCCGGGTCGCGCTCTGCCACCGTCATGCGGCACCAGATCTCCGGCACCAACATGCTGATATCGTGCCCCACACTGATCTTCGGCCCGACACAGCCGGCCGCCGACGTGAAGCCCGCGTAGCCAGTCAGGATGTACGACACCATCGCATTGTTGATATCCGTCACCGGCAGCAGCGCGTTAAACGGCCGTTTGGTCAATGCACCCTCACTGCCAAAGCCCGTGGTGGACGGAGACTTGCCCGTCAGGCTGCAGATGAAGTCCATGAACAGTTCGGGCAGTTCCTGGTAGTGGATCGGATTGTAAGGCGCCAGCGGCGGAATGCCGTGCGCTGCGTCAGGCGGATTGCCGCGCCGGCCAGCCAGTACAGCATTCACCGGGTAGTGCACCTTCGCATTGTGCGGGATGTCACGGTACATCCGCGTGGAGATCTCCGCCAGGTATGTTCCGCGAGGATTCACACGATCCGGCCGGCGCTGCAGGTAACGCGGGTTCTTCGACGCCACTCCGTTCACGCGCCGCGACTCCGACGGGCACACCACCCACTCCGTCGGCCGGTTACGCACAAAATCGTCCAGCAGCGCCTTCACGGGCGTGGTGAAGCGATCGAACTCGACAACATGATCGACAATCTCTCGCGCTTGTTCATAGCTGAGCGGCTCGAAATTTGAAAGAAACACGCCAGCTTCGGAGAGATCGGCCTCCGCCTGCCGGTCAAAACCGCGGATCACCGCGTCGTCCGGCCGCTGGAACAGCACCGACTCGCAATTGGCCACCAGCTTTACGCTTTCATTCGGGTAGCGTGCGTCGAGATGTGACAATTGGTCGCGCCGCACCACCACCGAGGCGGTGATGTCGTCCTCCACCTGCACTTTCTCGGCCGGCCGGAAATCGGGCCGCAGCTTGAAAATGCGCCAGCCTCCGTCAGCCTCCAGGCCCACTCTCAGGTAGTTGCCAATCAGCTTGTCATTGTCGATCTTCAGCTCGTGGCCCAGAAATCCGTTAATCCGGTCCACCGTGAAATGCTCGCGCCAATTGTCGCCCCACTCCGGCCGGTAATACCGCTTCACCACGCAAACAAACTGGCGTATGGTTTGCGGCAGGTCGCGCAGCCACTGATTGTATTCGGGCTTGTACTCGGGCGAGGGCGTCAGCAGTTTGATCACTGAACCGAGCGAGCGGTCCGGGCTCAGGATCGGCCGCCGCGAGCGTTCGCCCGGCGGCGTGACGTAAATGCCGGAGCAGTCCATCTTGAGAATCTGGTCGACATAAGCCGTATCGCGCCGGTAGTCGCGCACAAAGATCGGCCCTTTCAAAATCGCATTAGAAATCGACTTCGAGATCTCCGATTTGCCCCCGCCCGACACCGTGCACGGCTTATGGCACAGCGTCGCATCTGGCCGCACGCCCACCAGGCGCCATTTGTTCGAGCCGGGCTGTTTTTCCAGCCGCACCCGGTAGCCGTTCGGCAGCACATAGTCTTCGCCGGCGCGTAGCGTTAACTCGCGCGTCACGCCGTCCTTCTGCCAGCGCAGCTTGCCCTCGCTCACGCTGAACTCCGTGCTCTCCGGCACATAGACGACGTCCGGATATGTGCGGTCCACGGCATAGCCTTCCGGGCGCCGCTCAACAGCTTCGCCCAGCGTGTTCATCGCGTCGTTATAGCCGATCTCACGCATCCGCACCGTACGTCCGCCGAAGAACTCTTGGCCTAAAACGTAGCTGGGGAAGCACAGCGCGCCTCCGGCGTGTTCCTCCTCGCACTGTCCGTAGAGGTTGGCCGCATAACTAATCTGCGTCTTCACCTCCTTCTTGCAGTAGCCGAAGTAGTTGTCGGCAATGATCGTAACAATCACACCGCGCCGGTCCCGCACTGTCACCTTGAAGGCCGAGCCGTCATTGTAAAGCTCGCCCTCTTCACGCCAGCACATATGGTCTCGCCGCTGGCGCTCACTGGCCTCGTCCCAATGCGGCAGGCCCAGCTCTTTCTTCGTCAACGCCGTTAAGTGCGGCGCCAGAATCACGCAGCCCGTGTGCCCGGTCCAGTGCAGCGGATCCAGCGCCGCATTGTTCTCCGGCAGATACGGGTCACCCGCGTTGCCAAAGATCCCCTCGACAAAATCCAGATTGCACACCAAGCTGCCCGGCGCGAAGAAGCGCACTTCCAGCGTCTTTTCTGGGTCGCTCTCGGTGGCCGGCGCCACCAGCGGACGCAGCAGCAAAGAGACAAACGTACGCGCCTGCTCGTCCTGGTCGGACGTAAACGGCAGCCGCAACAACTCCTCCGGTGGACGCAACGCCTCTTCCAGCAGCCGTGCAAAGACCTCCACCGGCACGGCGCGCTTGTCGGCGGGAATCGGCAGACCACCCTCGACAATGTGGAACACGCCACTCGTCGTCCGCCGGTCGTGCGATGGATTGTGCAGCACGCCCTGCGCCACGCGATACGAGCTGACAAAGGGCGAGGTGAACGTATCTTTGGTGGCTGGCAACGACAACACCCGCGCCACGCCGGACCGGTCCAGCGTCAGCGTGTTAGAAGGCAGACGCGGCGCGCCACAGGGGTAGCTCTCCACCAGATATGAATCGAGAAACGCCTGGATGCGCGCATCCACCGGACACAGGCGTCCTTCCAGCAGCAGGTCTTTCTCGTGATAATTGCGCAGCAGCGGGCCGGCCAGTTCCAGGAAATACGGGTCCGTGGTGCCCTTACTGGTGGGCAATCCCAGAGCAGTCAGTTTGAGATTGATGTAGCGGATTAATTCACTGGAGCGATCATGGGGCGAAGCCATACTTCATCGTATCGCGCCCCGCCCCATGACGAGACTTACAGTGCCTTAATCACCGCCGGCCGCAGCTTCACCGGGCCTATCAGACCGGACTCCACCAGCGGCGACGTCTTGTCGTAATGCCGCCATGTGGTGAACGTCACACGCCCACCGGCCGGCTTCGGCTGCCCCTTGGCGTACCACTCCGGCAGCTTCACAATACCGCCGGTGTTCGATCCGCCCTGCAGCCCGCCCATGCCGGCGTACTCGTTTTCCGCGGGAAGTTGTTCGTCGCCGATCAGCCGGTTGATCCAGAGGTTTGTCACCTCCACTTCCAGCGCATTGTCACCCGCCTTGGCCGCTTCGGTGATATCCACGCGGAAGGGCGGCTTCCACAGAATGCCCAGATCCTTGCCGTTTAGCTTGACGCGCGCCAACACCGCCACCGCGCCCAGATCCAGGAACAGCCGCTTGCCGGCGGCCAACTCGCGCGCGCCAATTTTCAGCGTCTTCGCGTACGTCGCCGTGCCGGAGAAGTACTTCACGCCATCCTCGGACTGCACGTGCAGCGAGCCCAGCTCTTTTAACGTGATTTCCGCCGGCGCGCCGCGTCCCGCCGGGAACGTCACCTTCCACGGCCCTTTCACATCCACCGCCGGGCCGATGCCTTGAACCGCAATCACCCGGTTCTGCTTCTTCGCGTCCGTCAGCGCGTACTTGCCGTTGCGCCACACTAGCAGCCCGCCCGCTGCCACTTCCGCAACCGGCGGCTCTTCCGGCAGCGGCTTGGCCGTCGCGGCCGACTTCGCAATGTCTGCTGCGCCGGGTGTCACCACAGGCTCGCCCATTGAGCCCTGGAAGTAGCTCGCGCCATCCAGTTGGAACGACTCGCCCACGCCCGGATGCAACATCTTGCCGGATGCCTTGCCCTCCGCCGCCAGCTTGCCGTTCAGATACACGCTCGGCGCGCCGTCCTTGTAGACCAGCGCCACGTGCGTCCAGCCGGAGACAGGCACCTTGTGCTCCAGCACCTGCTCCGCCATGCCCTTGGTCCGCTCGAAAACAAACACCCCATTGCGCCCCACCGCCAGCCCGCAGGCCGCATGGCCCACACCGTACAACTCTTCGCCCGCCGGCGCGTAGAACACGTATCCGGCCGCGCCGCCTACGCCCGGATTCGGCGGCGTGAAATTGTAGTCCGGCCGCACCCACGCGCTGATGGTGAAGTTCTGTTTGACATCCGCGTAGCGGCCCGCCTTGGCTACCGCGTACGGCTCTACGCCCGCCAACTTCGCGTTGTCTTTCACAATGGAGACGACACGCGCTTCATTGGCTGGCTTGCGGAACACGACGAACACGGACCCCGCCGGCTCCAGCCGCAGTGGCATCTTCACCACGCCATCTGCCACGTCGTATACCGGCGCCACCGTCATCTCGCCCGTCGCCGGGTCCCATAATTCCGGCTGTCGCGCGCCGGCACGGAACTCGCACACCAGTTCCTCTGTGCTACGCCGCCGGTTGGCCACAAAGTAGTAGTCCACATCATCCGCGCGCCGGTGGATGTAGTTGACCGGCGCATCGGCCATCTTCGCCGTGAACGCAAAGTCCGGCTTTGATCCGCGCTTCGACATCACCGCCGCAACGTCGTCGGTCCAGTACACATGCCCCTGGCCACACGCCTTCTCTGTCTTCTGCTGGCCATCCAGCCCGCCCCACAGTTCGTCAATCACGCGCTGCAACTCCGCCTTGTTGGCCATGCCGTCAGCCAGACTGGGCGATCCCGCCGGTTTCGGCCCAATCAGCGTCATGCCCGCGCGCACCAGTTCGCGGATCTTGCCCAGCACCTCCAGCGTGATTTCGCGATGCTGGTTCAGCACCAGCGCCGCATAGCTCATGCCATCGGGCAGCACAATGCGGCCGTTCTTGACCGACGCGCGCTGCACAATTGCTTCGGCATTAATCGTGTCGTAGTCGTAGCCCACCGGCGGCACAGGCCTCAGCTCCGCGCGCGGCGGCGCCACGGTGGGCGCGTCCTCGCCCGTGAAGTACGCCAGATCCGCCACAAACAGCCCCTGCCGCAGCAGGCTCTGGCAGCGCGCCACATATTCGAGCCACGCCTTGCCCGGCTCAAACCACGTATTTGTGCGGTCGAAGTGGAAACCCCACTGGCCCATGGTCATGCCCGGCACGGCGTCCGGATGCGGCTGCAGCGCGTAACGGTGGAAGATGAACTGGTTCAGGCCCAGCGTGTACATCCAGTCGCCCTGCGCCTTCAACGAGTACGGATACTCCTGCCACGCCGAGTTGGCTGGCCGCGACGTGAACGACTCCGCGCCCACCACCGCGCGCCCGTTGATGTGCGCCACCGACGCCGCCAGCTTCACACTCCGCTCATAGCCACCACCCTGCCAGAACTCGCCCATTGGCACGTCCACGCGCGAGCCAATCTGAATCTCGTCAAACGGCCCGCCGGCGTACGGCTCCGTGTACGGCTTGATGCCGTTCTTGCGGCACAGTTCTGCAAAGTGGCCGTAGTAGTTGTCGGCAATCAGATCGGCCTGCGTGCGCCGCACGTCCCACAGAAAGTGCTCGCTCATCTCGACGCTGCCCACCACGCGCCCGGTCATCGCCGGCAGGAATGTGTAGAGCGAATAGCCGCGCCGCAGTTGAAACTCATCCGGGAATGCCTTAGTCCAGTTCTGCGGACCCACTTCGTAGCTGTCGATCAGTGCTCCGGCCAGCCCGCGTTCACCCAGCGCCTTCAGTGCTGGCAGAATGCGCTCGAACATTTTGTGGAAATGGAAATCGTAGGCGTCCTTGTTGTACTTGTCGCACTCCAGGCCTAGGCCCGTTGATGGCGCGGCATTGTTCGTAATGCCTGTCGGCGTGTGTCCCATTCGCAGGATGGTCCACTTACCTGCAGGCGCCTGCCACCGTAGCACGCCCTGCGCGTCCATGTGGCGCGTGATGTCCACCACGCTGTGCGGATCAATCGTCGACTCGCGCCGGATCGCACCCGTCGCCTGATTCGGCAGCGGCGTGTTGCCCGATGGGCCACTGCGCACGGCCAGATTCGATTTGTATGTCCAGTCGGCTAGCCGGTCGGCGCCGCTCAACTCCAACTCGGAAACCGCAAATGGCCGGTCCAGGCTCAGCCGGAAGTAACGCCCCGTCGCCGCT
>CAYZIX010000009.1:0-60952 GCA_964478395.1 uncultured Candidatus Solibacter sp. | reverse complement strand
GCCTGCCGCCGCTGCTGCGGCAGGCGGGGGCGGATCTGTTCAACGAGCCGGAAGCGCCACTGCCGCCCATGCCGCACAGCCAGGAAGTGGTCCGGGACTATCAGTCCACCGGACTGACGCTGCGTGCGCATCCGCTGGCGTTTTTCCGCGAAAATTTGCGCGCGCGGCGCATCAGCACGGCCGCGCAACTGGAGCGGATCGGTAATGGCCGCATCGTCACCGTGGCCGGGCTGGTGCTGGCGCGGCAACGGCCGATGACGGCCAAGGGCACCACTTTCCTGACCCTTGAGGACGAAACCGGCACGGTGAACCTGATCATCTGGAAGCAGGTATACGAGCGCTGCCGCCGCGCCATCCTCTGCTCCAGAATGCTCTGCTGTCACGGCGTGACGCAGCGCGAAGGGCTGGTGCTGCACGTGGTGGTGAATCAGGCCTGGGACTGGTCGAGTGCCCTCGATCAGATGAACGGCGGCGAGGGCGCGGCCGGAGTCGTCAACAGCCGCGATTTTCGCTAACGTCCGTGAAGTACACCGGATCGCCCACCAGGATGCAGCCCTGCGAACCGAGCGGTCGCATCCCTTTCTGGATGTTGATCTCGCGAGTGGCTCTGAAGTCGTGCGCTTGCTCTGTCCGAAGAATCAAAACGCTCTCCCTTCAAAAACGAACGGGTGCCCGGTTTGAAGTGGGCACCCGTTCAAATGAATTAGTCTGTGAGTGAGTTTAGGCGCCGCCCACCTGCGATTCCTCGCGGTGCAGGATCGACGCCTTGAGGTAGTCGCGGTGCATGCGGGCGATGTTTTCGATCTTGATGCCCTTGGGGCAGACCGCCTCACACTCGCCCGTGTTGGTGCAATAGCCGAAGCCCTCTTCGGTCATCTTGATGACCATGCGGCGGGCGCGGCGGTCACGTTCCACCTGTCCCTGCGGCAGCAGGCCCAGATGGCTGATCTTGGCCGAGACGAACAGCGACGCCGAGGCGTTCGGGCAGGCCGCCACACAGGCGCCGCAGCCGATGCAGGCCGCCGCGTCCATGCTCATGTCGGAGCACTTCTTTGGAATGGGGAGCGCGTTGGCGTCCTGCGGCGATCCCGTGTTGATGGAGATGTAGCCGCCGGAAGCGATAATGCGGTCGAAGGCCGAACGGTCGATCATCAAATCCTTGATGACGGGGAAGGCCTTGGCGCGGAACGGCTCCAGGTACAGCTCATCGCCGTCCTTGAAATGCCGCATGTGGAGCTGGCAGACGGTGGTGCCGCGCTGCGGACCGTGCGGGATGCCGTTGATCATGAAGCCGCAGCAGCCGCAGATGCCTTCGCGGCAGTCGTGCTCGAAGGTGACCGGATCTTCACCGCGACGGATGAGGTCTTCGTTCAGTACGTCGAGCATTTCGAGGAACGACATGTGCTCGCTCACGTCGGGTAGCTCGTAGCGCACCATCTTGCCGGAGCTCTGCGCGTTTTTCTGCCGCCAGATATTCAGGATGATCTTCATCGCCCGATGCCTCTTACTTGTAGTTGCGCTGCGCCAGGTGGACGTTGTCGAACTGCAGCGGTTCGATCTGACGGGAAGGCTCCTTGCCTTCGCCCATGTGTTCCCAGACGGCGACGTGACAGAAGTTCTCGTCGTCGCGTTTGGCTTCGCCCTCACCGGTCTGGTGTTCCTCGCGGAAGTGGCCGCCGCAGCTCTCCTCACGGATCAGCGCGTCACGGCACATCAGCTCGGCCAACTCAAGGAAATCCGCCAGACGGCCGGCGTGTTCGAGCGACTGATTCAGGTCGCTGCCGCTGCCCGGCACGGTGACGTTCTTCCAGAACTCCTCGCGAATGGCGGGGATCTGTTCGATGGCGTGCTTCAGGCCAGCGTCGGTGCGCGACATGCAGCAGTACTCGAACATTACCTTGCCCAACTCGCGGTGAATGTCATCCACCGTCTTCTTGCCCTTGATGGAGAGCAGGCGGTTGATGCGTTCGGTGGCGCCGGCTACGGCAGCCTTGAACTCGGAGTGGTCCGCGGTGACGCTATCGCGCTTGAAGTTGGCCAGGTAGTGGCCCATCGTGAACGGAATCACGAAGTAGCCGTCAGCCAAGCCCTGCATCAGCGCGCTGGCGCCCAAACGGTTGGCGCCATGGTCGGAGAAGTTGGCTTCACCCAGCACGAACAGGCCCGGAATGGAGCTTTCGAGGTTGTAATCCACCCACAGCCCGCCCATGGTGTAGTGCGGGGCGGGGTAGATGCGCATCGGAACTTTGTAAGGATCCTCACCAGTGATGCGTTCGTAGATTTCAAACAGGTTGCCGTAGCGTTCGGCGATCTTATGCTGGCCCAGCCGGCCGATGCTCTCGGCAAAATCGAGATAAACGCCGCGGCCACCGGGACCAACGCCGCGACCGGCGTCACACTCCACTTTTGCGGCGCGCGAAGCGATGTCACGCGGGCAAAGATTGCCAAAGGCCGGGTAGCGGCGCTCCAGGTAGTAGTCACGCTCGGGCTCGGGAATCGAGTTCGCGTCCCGCGTGTCGTGCTCTTTCTTCGGCACCCAGATGCGGCCGTCGTTGCGCAGCGACTCAGACATCAGCGTGAGCTTCGACTGGTAGTCGCCAGCCTGCGGGATGCAGGTGGGGTGAATCTGCGTGAAGCACGGGTTGGCGAAGCCGGCGCCTTTCTTATAGGCGCGCCAGGCGGCCGTTGCGTTCGAGCCCTTGGCGTTGGTGGAAAGATAAAAGACGTTCGAGTAGCCACCGGTAGCCAGCACAACGGCGTCGGCCACATGGCAGTCGATCTGGCCGGTGACCAGGTTGCGCGTGATGATGCCGCGGGCGCGGCCGTCAACCACCACCAGTTCCAGCATTTCGTGGCGGTGGAACATCTTCACCGTGCCGGCGTCCACCTGGCGCTCCAGCGCCTGGTAGCAGCCCAGCAGCAACTGCTGGCCTGTCTGGCCCCGGGCGTAGAACGTACGCGAAACCTGCGCGCCACCGAAGCTGCGGTTGTCCAGCAGGCCACCGTAATCGCGCGCGAACGGCACGCCTTGGGCGACGCACTGGTCGATGATATTGACGCTGACCTCGGCCAAACGGTAGACGTTGGCCTCGCGGGCGCGGAAGTCACCACCCTTGACCGTGTCGTAGAACAGGCGGTAGACGCTATCACCGTCGTTCTGATAATTTTTGGCGGCGTTGATGCCACCCTGCGCGGCGATGGAGTGCGCGCGGCGTGGTGAATCCTGAAAGCAGAAGCAGTTGACCTTGTAGCCGAGTTCGCCCAGCGAAGCGGCGGCCGAACCACCGGCCAGACCGGAACCCACCACGATGATGGTGTACTTGCGCTTGTTGGCCGGGTTGACCAACTTCATATCGAACTTGGCTTTCGACCACTTCTGCTCGATCGGGCCGGAGGGGACTCTCGAATCCAGTTTGAGCGACATGGGTGTTTGGCTCTCCTTACTTCACGATTCCCGTGAGCACCGCGAGCGGCATCGAGACGTTGCCGATGCCGATGGCGAAGGCGTAGATCTTGGCCACAAGCTTGAGTTTGGGCGTGTACTGCGGATGGTTCACACCGAGCGTCTGAAACATGCTCCAGACGCCGTGATAGAGGTGAATGGCCAGCAGGATGTTGGCCACCATGTAGAAGATGGCCGCGGCCGGATTAGAGAAGCCGGCGATGACGTTGTGGTAGACCTCGCCCTTCTGAAACTCAGGCAGCGCCTGGCCGGTGGTGAAGTGCAGGATGTGATAGACCAGGAAGGCGCCAATGATGGGGCCGCTCCAGATCATGGTGCGGGCCGCATAGCTGGTGGCGATGGCGGTCTTCTTTACGTAGGCCTGCGGACGGGCGTCCAGCTTCAAGCGCCACAACTGGTATGCCGACCAGATGTGGAGCAGGACAGTGAGAAGCAGTGTGCCACGCACCACCCACAACGCGGTGCCCAGGCTTTGCAGCAGGTGCGCGTAGTGGTTGAGCTTCTCAGGCCCCTGGAAGAGCTGCAAGTTGCCGAGCATGTGTCCGCCGACAAAGCCGCACAGGACGAAGCCCGTGACGGCCATGACGACCTTCTTGCCGACGACTGTCTGGTAAAACGTAACGGCCCTGGCTGGACCGTTGCTTACGGCGATGGAACTCATCGAGACACTCCGTATTCCCCGAGGAATGGTTGTGGGGGTGAACGCACGCCATCGCGCAACAGCATGCGCGACGGCGCTCGAAACATCTATTGTAAGCGATATTTAAGACCGCTGGGTACCTTATCGGCGCCTATGCCGTTACACAAGCGTTACTGGGCCAGCCTCAGTATCTCGCTGGCGATGCGGGAGAAGGCCTGATTCAACTGCGTATTGTCCGGCGCGTTCTGATAGATCCCCGTGGTCTGCGACTTGGTGTAGTAAGCGCTCGACGTGTCGTTGGCGATCTTCTTCAGCAATACCTGATCGAACGCCGTGGGGTCACTGTCGTCGCCAAGTCCAATGACGTAGAGAATGGGTGTGTAAGTGGTATCGCTCCGGATGCGAGTGGCCGCGTTGTCGGTGGCGTTGGTGGACGCCGCGCCGACGCTGGACGGGCGGTCCGGCCGGATGAAGCCGGTGTAGGTGCCGCTGGTGAAATAGAAGCCGGACGGGCTGCGGTAGCAACAATCGGTCCGGTTGCCGTAGGCGTCGGGGCTCGGGATGTAGGCAATGTCGTGGCGGATGTAATATTTGTTGTTCTTGAAGTAGCAGTTGGTGGAGTCCGTATCGCTCCCGGTGGAGCCGCTGATCAGGGCGAAGCTGCTGTCAGTCATCGAACTGGCGTACGGCTTGTGGAGGCCGAGAGTGTCGCCGGTGGTGGCGCTGTCCGGGGCGTTGCCAATGGCGACCAGAACGCCGGTTCGATTTTGCACCAGGGTCGGCCATGAAGAGTTCGTGTTGGAATGTCCGGCCGAATCGTTACATCCACTCTTCGTCATAGAGTACGACTGGTACGTATAAGTGTATTTGCTTTCTCCGTCACCGTAGCGCGTGTCGGTCACCGTCTTGATGGGGAAAGACGCGGTGAGGGCAGTCGGGATGCCGTCGGTGAAGAACACAATCATGTTCAACGCGCCCTGTTCACCAATGGAGAGGATTTGTTTGTAGGCCTCCGACAGTGCCGTGGCGGCGTTGGTGCCGCCCGTGCACGAGATGTTCGACAAAGTCGCGTCGAGCGTGGGCGAGTTCGTCTTGAAGTTCTTTGTCGGCGCGTAGCCAAGGTACCAGTTGGTGCTGAAGGTAATCAGGCCGAGACGGTCGCGTCCTTCGGCGAAGTTGTCAGCGAATAAGCGCGCAGCCAATTTCATCGGCGCGCAGGAGCCGGAATTGTCCATACTGCCGGAGCGGTCGAGCACGAGGATCAGATTCACATCGCGGCGCGAGGCGATGCTGTCGACCGATATGAGCACGGTATCCCAGCCAACGATGCGCAAAAAATAAGTAGGCGCGCGGACCGATGCTGTCACCGCCACCTGCCGCGTGTGCAAGTCGAGCTCATAAGGTTTTGCACTGAACGCCAGATCCTTGGTGTTCATGTAGCCTTGGGGGAAGTTGGCGTAAAAAAACGCGTCGGCCCGGCTTTTGGCATAGGCCACTTGTGACGACATGTCCATGCCGACATTGAGCGAGCGCGCGGCAGCTAATGCCGCCGCGTCGCAGGAGGCCGACAGCTTGCCCTTGACGGTGTACAGGTAAGAGGCGTCGACAGCCAGAGCGACCATCAGAACGATCAGAATCAGCCCAATGGCTGTGAACATCATGGCAAAGCCGCGCTGTTTAGAAGATCGAACGCGCATACACAGGCCCCCGGTTATCCAAAGTCGGGAAATCTTCAACCGGCGAAGCAAACCATGCCTCAGAGAGGTAGGCATACTCACCGTCGGCTAACGCCAGCACGGACGGGAAGTTGGTGGAAGCGCAGCTTGATTTGGTCAGATAGTTCGTCGCCGTGATCTTGCCGTCGGAGCCGATCAAATTGCTGGCCGGCGTGACGTACTTGCTGGGCTTATAGGACGCGTTGCCGATCGTGAATCGTTGTACCGCCACAACCTGGTTCAAATTGGTGCAATTTGAATTGGTCAGGCCGGCCGCTGTGCACTGGGCTGTTCCGGCTTTCATCACCTTGGTGAGGATGACAACTCCATTGCCGCCCGTGCGCGTGATGCCCATGCCATAGGCGAGCCGTACAACAAGGTCCTGGTTGCCTGTCTGCGAAAAGTCCACCCAGCGGGCGAACATGTGTCCGGAATCGCGGCAAACCTGATTGGTCTGCAACGTGCGCCGCAAATCAAGCCCAAGCATGATCATCCACAGGTAAAGCGGCATCAGGAAGATCATGCACAAGGCGAACTCAATCAATGCGTTTCCACGCCGCCGCCGATGATTCGTATTACGCATAGCCGGTCCTCAACGCGTCGGCGGGCTGGACCCGCCCGACAGCCCCTCCATCCGGTCCGCGGCGCGCGCGGTAATGGCATATGCCCCGGCCACGCGCCAGAGCGGAGCAATCCAGTTGCGGCTATAGCCCTCGATGGAAACTTCTACGATATTACCCGGCAAATTATCGCTGGTTTCCACCAGCGTGTCGGGCTTGTAATAGCGGATTTTTATGCAGGAAGGGCATGTATTCAAGAATCCCACGGCGTTGCGCTGGACAACGGCGCGAATCGAGTCGTCCTGCCCCTTGCCGGAGATGACCTGGTAGGTGACCGCATAGCGCACACCCTCACGCACAGCGTGCTGAAAGGTTCCCTGTAGAAAAATAGCCAGGCCGTGATCGATAAATGCGAGGATCAGGGCCATAAGCGGCAACAAAACCAAGCCGGTTTCGACAAGCACATTGCCGCGTTGCCTTCGCCGTCCAAAACCTAGCCGTAATCGCATCGCTTTTTATCGATCGACGGTTAGCCGCCGAAACTAGATACCCCAATCCCAATTCTGGCGGGGCTGGCGATGCGAAGCCAATGATTAGGTGATATTGCCTGTGTGGCTAGGGGCTTTGACCCATGCGTAAGGCCTGGGCGCCCAGCCGAGTAGCTATTTTGCGCGGCCGCGTTTTTTATACGGGAACGTCTTCCAATCCTGTGCGGCCATTCCGGCACGATCCCAGACAATGGCGCCGTTACGGACGGTGAGTTCGGCAACAATCTGGCCGTTGCCGTCCAGCCGCGCGCCGGCCGAGTCGATCAGGCCAATGGTGCCGGGTTTGACACTCAACACCGTCACGTCGGCGACGGCGCCCTCGCTCAAGTGGCCGAGTTCAGGGTGGCCGATTTCACGAGCCGGAGCCCAAGTTGACTCAGCGATGACATCCTTCAAGCTCTGGCCCAAGGCCATCATCTTGGTCATGACGAAAGTCATGTCCTTCATGCCGGAGTTCATGCTGCCGGTGTGGAGGTCGGTGGAAATGGAATCAGGCCAGAAACCCTCTTTCGTCATCGGGACAGCGATATTCCAGTAGAAGCTGCCGCCGCCGTGACCAACGTCATAAATGACGCCGCGCTTGCGGCCGTTCACCATTGCGGGGTTGGTCTTGCCGTCGAGCAACTCTTCGCGGTGGCCGGAGTAGCAGTGCGTGTAAATATCGCCCGGACGAAGCTTCTCTTCCATCAGGACCTTGATATTGCGCTTGGCGGAAACGTAGCCGAAATCCACCATGATGGGCAGGTTCAAGGCCTTGCCGGCTTTGATGGCGTTGTCGACGTCGGGCCAGCCTTCTTCGCTATAGTGGGCCACCTTGAAGCCGACGATGATGTCCTTGTGCTTCCGCGCCATTTCGATGGCCGCTTCGGCGTCCATGTCGTTGATGTCGTTTTCACTGGTGACGCCCATGCCGCCGCCGACGATATTCAAGAAGGCGAGCACGCGCGTTTTGGCGCGATTGATGACCCGCTGGCGGAAGTCGGGGAAGTTACGGCATCCTGAGGTGCCGGCGTCCACCATGGTGGTGACACCCGTGCGGAAGCTGAAGGTGTCCGGGTAGACGCTCAAGTCGCCCGTGTAGACGTTCTTGATGCCGGTGCCCGCGTACACGTGGACGTGCATGTCGATCAGGCCGGGCGTGACGTAATAGCCCTTGGCGTTGACCACTTTGGCGGCCTCGGCGGCCGGAATGTCTGCCGCGACCTTGGCGATCTTGCCTTTAGTGATGGCCACGTCACGAACGGCGTCAATGCCGTTCTTGGCGTCGACGACGTGGCCTCCCTTGATCAACAGATCATAAGCCGGCTGGGCGGCCAAGGTGGCAGCGATCAGACTGGTAGTCAACATGCGAGCCCACATCATCGTGAGACGCCTCCCATTCCGGATGATAGTCCAGTGGCGAGAGCGTATGCTACAGGTGAGTGGTCACCGATCCGGCCGAGGTCGCGCGCCTGGCGCAGGAGAAAGAGGCGGACAACGTCGCCTTCCGCCGCTGGCTGCACGCCCACCACGACAATGGCTATCTCCTGCACCGCATTGCTGCCGGCTACACGGCGGAGATCGATTGCACGCTGTGCGCCGCATGTTGCCGCGAAACGAAGGTGGATGTTTGTAGTGACGAAATCGCGCGGCTGGGCGCGCACCTGAAGCTACGCCCGGCGGAGGTGGAGCGCCTCTACACGGAGGCCGACGGCACCGGGCGGATTCTGCTTCAGCCCACTGGCGAGTGCGTGTTTCTCGATCACGGCTGGTGTCTGGTGTACGAAGCGCGCCCCGATGCCTGCCGGCATTTTCCGTACATCAAGGAAGAAGCCGCCAGTCTGGGGGCGCGGCTGGAATCGCTCTGCCGCAAGGCGCACTTCTGCCCGATTGTCTACAACACCATTGAAGAGCTGAAGCACCGTCTGGGCTATCACGCGCGATTCTGATTGAGCAGAGCGCGCGCCGCGCGTAGGCTATCATCCACGAAATCCCACGACTGCGCGCAGAAGCTCAGATCGACGCACCACCATTCAATCCGCGGCAACGAGAGCAGCTTGGGCGTGATGGCGGGCCAGCCGATGAGTCCCTGGCCGAGCGGGACATGGGTGGATGTGTCGTCGGCGAACAGGGTGCCATCAGAATCAACCACGTGCACGGCTCCGATGGCGCCGTGCAGGCGTTCAATTAACTCTGTGACACCGCCGGGAAGCACCTCGTGCGGAGCGTGCTGGCGCGCCCCGACGACAGCGCACATATAGGCGTGGGCCGTATCGAATAAAACGCGGAACCAGGGGTGGCCAATCAGATGGTGGAGTTCGGCGATCTCCGATGGCTTGTTGAAGATGAAGCCGGGCTCAAATTCCCAGGCCATAACGACACCAGCTTGGCGGGCGTGGTCCGCACAGCGGCGCCAAAGTTCGGCCAGACGGTGGAGGGCGGCGGAGTAGTCGCTGTCCGGAATGGTGCCCGGTGCAGCGCCCGAGTCGATGCGGATCATTGGACTGCCGATGTCGTGACAGAACTCCACCTGGCGTGTGAATTCGTCCAGATAGCTGGCGGCGTTTGCAGGAATGATGGGGCTGAAGGCGCCGAGGTCGGAAGAGTAGCCGGAGATGCCTAGGCCGTGGTCCTCGATCAGCGAGCGGAGAGCGGAGCGTGAAGTGGGGCTGGCGTAGCGTTCCAGCGTGGCGTGAGGCGGGAAGCCGCTCAGTTCGATGCCGTCGAAGCCGGCCTGGGCAAGCCGCTCCACCACCTGCTCAAGCGATTTCGGAACCGCCGCGCAGGGGCCGAATGCGAATGACCACGACCCCATTGAGAACTTCATAGCGTGATCCCTGCCCCCGGTTTCCATTGTCACTCAAAACGGCGGAAGCGAAAAGAGCTGGCGAATCTGCGCCAAGACTTGACTCAAACCCTGCCGGTACAACAGAATAGGGGGGAATTGAAGAACGCTCAGCCCCCGGAGCGGCGGGGAGAGTGTCGACTTTCTTGAACCGGAAGGTAGAATGAAGCGAACACTACAGGCGGTCTTAACCCTTTTACTATCTGGCGCCCTGGCATTCGGCGCCGCTGCTGCCAAGCCCAGCCGACACGCGGCAAAGAAGAAGACCGTAAAGAAACCGGCTGCTGCCTCCACTCGCAAAGTGACCGCGCGCTCGCGCGCCGCCGTGGAGACGCCGAAGACGAAAGCGAAGCGGCGCACCCGGCGTGCATCAAGCTACAGCCCCTGGGATACGCCCACTTATGCCGATTCGACGTGGGGCGATGTTGTGGCGGGTGAAGATATGGCCGTGCGCCGTGCCGCCGTGCAGGCGCTAGGACCATATAACGGATCGGTGGTTGTCGTCGACCCGCATTCCGGCCGCATTCTCAGCATGGTGAACCAGAAATTGGCGCTTACGGGTGCCTATCAGCCGTGCTCGACTATCAAGCTGGTGGCCAGTCTGGCCGGTTTAAGCGAAGGCGTGATTGAACGCGAGACGCGTTTGCGGCTGTCGCGGCGCGAATCGATGGACCTGACGGCGGCGCTGGCGCACAGCAATAATTCGTACTTTGCCAACGTCGGTGAAAAGCTTGGTTTTGAGAAGGTTTACTATTACGGCCGTCTGCTGGGCCTGGGTGAGAGGGCAGGGCTGAACATCGATGGCGAAAGCCCGGGTATCTTCCCCGAGGAGAAGCCGAAGGATGTGCCGGTAGGTTTGATGACCAGCTTTGGCGAGGCCATCAGCATCACGCCGATGCAACTGGCGGCGCTGGTTTCCTCCATTGCCAACGGCGGCACGCTGTATTACCTGCAATATCCGCACAGCGCCGAAGAGGCGGCCGCGGTTACGCCTAAAGTGAAGCGGCACCTGGATTTCACCAACCAACTGCCGGAGATTAAGCCAGGCATGATGGGGGCCGTGGACTTCGGAACAGCGCGGCGCGCGGGCTACGACGCCAACGAACCGATTTTTGGTAAGACCGGCACCTGTACGGATTCCCGGACGCACCTTGGCTGGTTCGGGTCGTACAACCAGGTGGGGCATAACCCGCTGGTGGTGGTGGTGCTGCTGACGGGTGGTAGAGGCGTGAACGGCCCAACCGCGGCGGGCATCGCCGGCCAAGTTTACAAAAACCTTTCGCAGGAGCAGTTCTTCGCCGCTGAGCGGCTGTCTCCGGCGGCAGGCAACGGCTCCCGCTAGGCGAGCACCTTTTCTGCGACGGCGCGGAGCAGTTGCTCGACGCCCGCGCCGGTTACCGCTGAAATCTTGAAGAAGGGCAGCCCTTTGCGCTGGGCCTTTCTACGCAGGCTGTCGATGCGCTTCTTGTCCTGAGCCGCATCCAGCTTGGTGGCCACGATGAACATCGGCTTGGCCGCCAGTTCTGCGCTGAAGCTGGCCAGTTCGCGCATAATCACGTCGAAGTCGTCTTTCGGGGCGCGTCCGGTCGCCTCGCTGACATCCACCAGATGGAGCAGCAACCGTGTGCGCTCAATGTGACGCAGAAACTGGATGCCGAGACCGGCCCCTTCGTGAGCGCCTTCAATCAGTCCGGGAATGTCGGCCACGACAAAGGTGCGGTGGTCGCCGGTCTTCACAACTCCCAGGTTGGGTTCCAGCGTGGTGAACGGGTAGTCCGCAATCTTGGGCCGTGCGGCCGAGATACGGCTGATGAGTGTCGATTTGCCGGCGTTGGGGAAACCCACCAGGCCGACATCGGCGAGTAGTTTCAGTTCCAGCCGGACACGCCGTTCCTCACCTGGTTTGCCGGGCTCATGAAAAGTAGGCGCCTGATTGACCGATGTGGCGAAGTGCTGATTGCCACGGCCACCGCGACCGCCATGGGCGATGATGAAACGCTCACCGGGAGCAGTAAAGTCGTGCAGGCGGTCGCCTGTGTCGGCGTCGTAGGCGATGGTGCCAACGGGCACGGGCAACTCAATGGAGTCCCCGTGGCGCCCGGTGCAGTTGCTGCCCTCGCCGTGGCGCCCGCGCTGGGCGGTGTGTTCAGGGTTAAAGCGGAAGTGCAGCAGCGTGTTGTGGTGGATACTGGCCACCATCACGATATCGCCGCCGCGGCCGCCGTCGCCGCCGCTAGGCCCGCCCTTGGGTACGAATTTTTCACGCCGGAAAGCGAGGCAACCATTGCCGCCGTCGCCGGCCTTGACGCGGATGAGGACTTCGTCAACAAACATACACGAGAAAGGCCGCCCACGGCCCGAAGGCGGGCGCAGGCGGCCTTTGAATCCTTAGGAAAACGCGGTCAGCTCTCCAGCGTGGAGACACTGACCCATTTGCCCATACGACCGCGGTCGCGCCATTCAACGCGCCCCGGGATGGTGGCAAACAAGGTGTCATCCTTGCCGATACCGACGTTTTCACCGGCCTTGTAGCGGGTGCCGCGCTGCCGCACGATGATGGAGCCGCCCGTCACTACCTGTCCGCTGAAGACCTTGATACCCAGCCGCTGCGCGTTCGAATCGCGCCCGTTCTTAGAGCTGCCGAGACCTTTTTTATGCGCCATAACTCATTCTTCTCCTAGCAGTAAGGCCTACGCCAAGATTTCAGCGATGGTCACGCGCGTGTGATTCTGGCGGTGACCGATGGTCCGCTTATACTGCTTCTTGCGCTTGAACTTAAAGACCAGAATCTTATCAGCGCGTTCGTGGCCCGCGATGGTGCCCTTCACTTTGGCGCTGGCCGCTTCTGAGCCGACCAGCAGCTCGCCGCCGTCTTTGCCGACCGCCAGCACCTTGTCGAATTCGACCGCCGTTCCAGCTTCCCCGGCGAGAGTTTCCACGACGATGGTCGCGCCCGGCGCGACACGATACTGCTTGCCGCCTGTTTCGATCACTGCGTACATAGCTCGGTTTCCTTCTGAGTCACCACGGAACTTGCTCGGGGACGCTTCCGGCGAGGATGTCACCCCTGCGGGCGTGCACACGACAATGCGCACGCGGGTGCCGCAACTACTTATCCTACACTACCCGCGCGAGGCTGGCAAACCGGTCCCACTGTTCTAAGATACCAGCTATGGAAACGACGCCCCAGTCCGGGTTCTTTGCCAACGACCGTTTTGCCGCGCGCAACGGTATACGGCCGTTGGAGATCCGGCCCGGCTATGGCCGCGCCGAGTTGATTGTGGAGCCGCATCACATTAATGCGGTGGGGGTGGTGCAGGGCGGGGCTGTGTTCACGTTGGCGGATCTGGCGTTCGCCATGGCCTGCAATTCGCACGGCGTAGTGGCCGTGGCCTGCCAGTCCGATATCACGCAGTTCAAGGCCGTGCGCGGCGGCACGCTGACCGCCGAAGCCGAAGAGATTTCGCGCACGCGGAAGCTGTCCACCTGCGTGGTGAAGGTGACCGACGACGAGGGCGCCCTCATCGCTCTGTTCAAGGGCGTCGCCTACATCATTGGCACGCCGCTGCCAGCCTAACGCGGCCAGCGTTTCTCCAGTGGTGGCATGGCCGGGAACGCGGTGTGCGGCTCACGCTGATACCAGTAGGCAACCGAGGCTACGTCATCTGAAAGTGGCTGATATGTGTTGTCTGGCCACCAGCCGAGCGTCTGTATCGAGATGCGCAGGTCGGCATGAAACTCGATGGGGTCCTGGATGTGCCAGCGGTAGAGGCTCCACTTGGGCGGCCCGTCGTGGCCTTCGTGCTTCAGCACGTTGCCGGAGTAAGCGTTTGAATAAACCTGCGGGAAGCCGTAGGTGCCCAGAAAATAATCTTCCGTACCGGTGCCGCAGATGGTGGGGAAGCGCGAGTCGCCGTCAATGAAGAACTTGATTTCGCCTTCGCCGAACCAGCCGTCGGCCAGCTGCGTGTAGGCCAGGAACGTGCCGACGTAGCGGCCCTCGCCCTTCACGCTGTCCAGGATCATGTGTTGCGGGTTCGCGCGATCGCTCACCGCGCGCCGCCACTGCGCGTGGAAGTAGGCGGCATTGTCGGGCAATGGCGCCTTGACGTAAGTGATCTGGTAGGTGAACAGCTTCAAGTCCCGTGCGCTTTCGTTGGTGAACGTGATGCGCGCGCGGCGGCGGAACGGCATGGGCCAGAAGCAGTTCAGCGCGGACGCGGGGTTGACGACGACGGCCAGCGAATTGACCGGCGCCCAGATGTCGTGGCCCACGGCAAAGAAGTCCGTCATGGGCACTTCCACGGAAGGTTCAGCTTCGCCGTCCCAGTAGAAGCGCAGCACGCCGGCGCGGCCGATGCCTTTGTAGTTGCCTTCCGACGCCATCCAGATGTGCTGGATGATGCCCGGGCCTTCGACATCCATGATGGTGATGGTTTCGCCGGCTTTGGGCTTGAGGAACGGATTCACTTTCCAGCCCTGCCCGAGTTTTGCCGCGGCGCGGGAGAAGGGCAGCTTCGGGTCGTCGGGGTTGGGGATGGCCATGCCGCCGCGGCCGCGCTCGCCCGTGGGGTTTTCCGGCGAGATGGAACGGGTCTCGTAACCGGTCAGCAGCGGCAGCGTACCCAGGCCGGCCGGAGCCGAGCCCCAGGGCGACGGCGCGGCCGATGCCGGGCGGGGTGCGAATAGCCCGAGGCCAGAGGCCCCGGCAATGCTCTTGAGGAATGACTTACGTGTACCGGCCATGGCCAGCTATGTTATCTCATTCGTAACGCAGTGCATCCACCGGATCGAGCGCCGAAGCCTTCAGCGCCGGCCAAGTGCCGAAAAATAGCCCAATTCCTACCGAAACGCCGAAGCCGAGTAAAACGGCCCAGCCCGGCACGGTGGAGGGCAGCGCGGGCACCAGCAGGCCGATCAGCAGTGTGACGAGGGTTGAGATCAATACGCCCAATGCGCCGCCCAGGCCGGTAAGCGTCACGGCCTCCATCATGAACTGCGCCAGGATGTCGGTGCGGCGCGCGCCCAGGGCTTTGCGCACGCCGATTTCGCGCGTGCGTTCAGTGACCGAGACCAGCATGATGTTCATTACGCCGATACCGCCCACCAGAAGGCCGAGGCTGGCCAAGGCGATAGAGACCAGCACCACCATGCTCAGGATGCCGTCCAGGCGTTTGATGATCTGATCGGCGGTCATCAGCCCGAAATCATCGCTGGCGTCAGGTGGCGTATGGCGGATGCGGCGCAGCAGTTGGCGGATCTCCTCCATGGCTTCGTCACGCATGCCGGGAAGGGCTTTGGAGACGATGATGAGGCGATCCTCGGTGGGGAAGCGTTGTGCGGCGGTGCGGTAGGGAATGACAACCTGAAGATCCTGGCCGTTCTGGCCGAAAAATCCGCCCTTGGCGGGCTGGAAGACGCCCAGCACGGTGTACTCGGTTCCGGAAATGGCGATGACGCGGCCGATGGCGCTAGAGCCGGGAAAGAGGGCGTCGGAGACCAGCGAGCCGATCACGCAGACGCGCATGCCGCGCTCGTCCTCTTCGCGCGTGAAAACACGGCCCTCTTTCATTTCGCGCGGCTGCAAGTCGAAGGCGTTGGCGCTGAAGCCGGCCAGCATCAGGTTGTCGGTTTCATAGCCAGGCACTTTGGCGGTGAGCAGGCCTGAGGTTTCGGACGTGATGTAGAGCTGTAAGCTCACATCCTCCACCGCACGCACCGATTGCTTGATCAGCGTGGCGTACTCTGGCCGGATCGGCTTGCGCTTGAGTTCCTTGAGGGAGCCGGGCGCCGAAGGGTCGCGGTCGAAGCGGTTCAGGAAGATGGTGTCGGGGCCGAACTCGGAAAAGAACGTGACAATGGCAGTGCGCAGGCCGCCGGTGAGGCTGCCGACGGTGACCACGGTGGTGATGCCGACGACAATGCCGAGGATGGTAAGCGCGCTGCGGAAACGGTGCGACCAGACGGCGTCGAGCGCCATTCGCATGTTCTCGGTGAGTTCGAAGCGCGGCGGGGTCATGTTATTCAGCGCGCAGCGCCTCCACCGGATCGAGATTGGCGGCGCGGCGCGCCGGATACCATCCGGAAGCGATGCCGACGCCTGCGGATACGGCCAGCGCCAGCAGCACATAGGGCCAGGTGACCACCAGACGGACTCCAGAAACGGCGGACCCGATTTTGGCGCCGATAGCGCCGATGGCCAGTCCGATCAGGCCGCCGGCGAGCGACAGCATCACGGCCTCGATCAGGAATTGCATCATCAGATCCACGCGGCGCGCGCCCAGGCTGCGCCGCAATCCGATTTCACGCGTCCGTTCCGTAACTGAGACCAGCATGATGTTCATGATCACAATTCCGCCCACCAGCAATGAGATGCAGGTGACCGGCATCACCAGTGCGCCGATGACGGCCATGATGCGGCCAATGAACTCGCGGATGGTGTCGGGCGTGAGCGTATCGAAGTTGTCCGGCCGGCCGGGGCGCGCGTGATAGCGCGTGCGCAGGGCGACGCGTGTCAAGTCGAGCGCCTCGTTGAGCGTCAGCCCGCTTTCGGGGCGCGCGCGGGCAAACAACACCATTGAGCGTTCCTGGCCGTAGAGGCGTTCAAAAACCGTTACCGGGATGTAGACGACATTATCCTGCGATGAGCCGCCGAGGTTGCCGATCTTCTCCTGTACGCCGATGACGCGGAAGTCGGCGCCAGCGATGCGGATTTCGCGGCCCAGCGGTGAACGGTCCGGAAAAAAGGCTTGGCGGACATCATCACCGATCATGGCCACGGGGATTTTCGAGCGTTCCTCCTGGTCGGTGAAAGTGCGGCCGTCGGTCAGGCTGATTTCACGGATCTCGGCCATGGAGGCGGCCACTCCGATGATTGTTGTTGCTTCGAGCAGCACGCCCTCGTGACGCAGATCCTCGGAACGGAAACGGTAGGGACTGTAAAGAATCTGATTGCCGGTAGTCTGGCGCAGGTAGTCGTAGTCCTCGCGCCGGATCTGGTGGTTGTAGCGGAGCAGTTCAATGCGCTGGCGGCGAGAGATGCGGCCGGTCTGTAGTAGCTGGCCGATCTGGTAACTATCCCCCCCGAAGACTTTCGATGTGGTGTCCTCAGCGTAGTTGCCGAGCCCTTCAATGGCCGCGCCCACCAGTACGACACTACTGACGCCGACAATCACGCCCAGCAGTGTCAGGAAGCTGCGCAGTTTGTGGGCGCGTAGAGATGCTGCCGCCAACCACGTGGCCGCAAGCAGACGATCTTGAAAGTGCATGTCCGGCAGACTCCATCTTGAATTGAATCAGCAAACCAGCGCAAGGATGCAGGGCAGGTTAGAATGAAGGGGTTTAAGCGCGCCTGGCGCCGGGCGAAACCACCCATTTCCAGTGTTTTGACCCTCCGGCCGGTCCGGAAACGGCGGAGCGCCGGGCTATTGTAACGGATCCACAAGAGATCCGGTCCGCTGGTGTGGCACTGCGAGGAGGCGGCGAGTGCAACAGGCTGTGCCGGGCGGTGAGGCCCGGGCTCCCGGGGCCGACAGTAAGTTAGAACCGATCGTCTGGCGGGCACAGACGAGTGACGAGCTTATCGAGTTCGATCGCCAGATGATGGAGGCGGTACGCTTCGAATGTTCGCGCGCCATGAACGGCATCGGCGGCACGGGCATCGGGGGCGTGCTGCTGGGAAGTTGCGACGGTGATGTCTTGCGCGTCGACGGGTGGCGGCCACTGGCCTGCGATCATTCGCGCGGTCCGGCTTTCCTCATGTCGGAACGCGATTTGGCAGGTGTAGCGGCGCTGATCGAAGGTCTGGACGCGCAGAGCGCCGAAGGCGGTCCGGGCGTGGCCGGCTGTTTCATCTCCCATCCCCGCGAAGGCCTGACGCCGACTGGCGAGGAACTGGCCTGGCACAAGCGTTTCTTCGGCCCGGGGTTACCGCTGATCATTATCCGGCCGGACCGGCTGGGTTCGATGGAATGCGCGGTCTACCGGAACTCGGCTGAACCGGTCGGCGGCCTGATCGAGGTGGACCCGTTGCCGGTGGTCAAGCGCGCTCCAGGCGAACGGCGCCGGCGGCGGCCGGTGAAAACCGTGGTGCGAACACCCGCCCGTGTGCACGCCGTCTCCGAAGTGAGTAAGCCAATGCGCCTCTGGCTGTTAGGCGCGGTGCTGGCTATCATCTGCATCATCGTTGTGGGTACGTTGGTGGCGCGTACGCGCAGTTCGCAGGCAGCGCGCGCGGTGGCGGCAGGCGTAAATGCTCCCATGGAGGTGATGTCGCTGCATGCGCGGCCGAGTGGCAAACGGCTGGTCATCACGTGGAACGGTAAGGCTGACTCGATCCCCTATATTCAAGACGCAGCATTGTTAATCCGCGACGGTAAACGTCGAGTGCGCGTGCCGTTGTCAAGGACCAAGCTCATGGCCGGAAAATATCTCTACGAACGGCCCGGCCGCCAGGTACAAGTCCTCCTGCTGTTGCGTGGTGCAAACGGTCAGGAGATGGAGGAGAAGACACTCTACCGCAATCCTGCGCTGGAGCGGCCCGAGGCCATCGGGTTGACGCTGGACGCGGCGCCGGCCGGGCGGCGTTAAGCGGATTCCCGTTTTTGTTACGTACTGAGCAGGCGTATCGCCGAGGGCTGTTTTATGATCGTCTGAGGAGCTGTACGAAAAAGCATGAAAACCGCAGCCTGCTTCCTTGCTTCACTTTGTCTGGCTTTCGCCGCCGATCCTGCCAGTGTCGCCGGCAAATGGAAGGTTGCCGCCAATGCCCCGGATGGGCAAACCTACCAGGTGGCTTTGATCATTCAGAACGACACCGGCAAGCTGTCGGGAAAGGTCGTCTCCGAGCGCGGCGAGATGCTGCTTGAAGACGTTGCCGTATCGGGTAATGATCTGACCTTTAAGCTGGTGCTGAACTCTGGCGCGATCCCGTTCAAACTGACAGTGGATGGAGATACGTTGAAGGGTACGCTGGCCACGCCAGACGGTAGCAGCGGCACGGTGACGGGCAAGCGCGAGCCCGCTCCGGCACCTGCTTCGGCGACCGGTAAGTGGAAGGTGTTGTCCAAGGATGCCGAGGGCAACGTTCTGCGCGCGACGCTGGAACTGGTGCAGGACGGTGAGGCGCTGAGCGGCGCCATCACGCTGGAGAATGGCGACACAGCGCCCATTAGCGACGGCAAGGCCACGTCTTCCGGCTTCGGGTTTAAGATTGCGGCGCCGGAAGGTGATTACGTAATTTCCGGAGAGGTGAGCGGCGCCGAATTGAAGGGCATCTACAAGAGCCCCAACGGGAGCAAGGGCGCGTTCACCGGGAAGAAGTAAGGGAAGCCAGCTTAGGACCACGGGTGTGCTACGATCAAGATGATCCACACCCCCTCGCGGAGAGGTGGCTGAGTGGTCGAAAGCAGCGGTTTGCTAAACCGTCGTACTGCTAATAAGCGGTACCGAGGGTTCGAATCCCTCCCTCTCCGCCATTTCCTTCCGCCATACCCAGTTCCAGTCCGGCGCGACCTTCGCCGTTGGTCAGATCAACAACGCCCTGCTGCATCCAGGCGTGCGCCCGGGAAACCGCTTGACAACGGGCGGTTCTGAGCGCAGCCTGAATCGGAAGCAAGGAGTGCCGCCCAGCATGCGGCCGATGCCGGCGCCAAACCGGGACGTGCCCCTTGCGGCCGCCGGAGCTGTGTTGGGTGATGCGACTGCCCTTTCCGGGCGGACGGTGGACGAGTCTTCTTTCTCCGCCCTCGAACGCCTGATGCGGGCTGTGCTGGCCGCGCAGGAGGAGGAGCGCGCGTCGGTGGCGGCCACATTGCACGATGCCGTGGCTCAAGGGTTGGCGGCGTCAATCATCGCACTGGACATGCTGGCGCTTAGGCCCGACGGCGCGGACCCATCGGGCATTGCCCAGATCCGGGAACGCCTGGAGTGGGTTGCCGACGTGGTGCGGGAGCTCGGACAGCGGCTGAGGCCGGCGGCGCTCGATCTGGGTCTGCGCGCCGCGATTGCGGCCGAATGCCGGGAATTTTCACGCACCACGGCAATCCCGGTGCGTTTTCTGGCCCGGGCCGATATCGGAGCTGTGGATGGTGATGTTTGTGTAGCCCTGTTCCGTGTGGCTCAGGAGTGCCTGCGCAACGTGGCGCAGCACGCTCATGCGCGGCGGGTCAGCGTCACGCTGAGGGCAGACCGCACGGAGGCCAGGTTGACTGTTCGCGACGACGGCGCCGGTTTCATGCTTGCAGGGCAGGAACCATTGAGTGGTGGTCTTCTCGCGGCGGAGTGCCGGTTGCGTTCGGCCGGCGGGCGGTTGCTGGTGCAGTCGCATCCGGGCCGCGGAACTACGGTTGTGGCCCGCGTGCCGCGGCAGCCGGGGATACCGGGATGAGCAGGCCCAGCGTACTGATTGCTGACGATCACGTCATCGTGCTCGACGGGCTGAAGGCTCTGCTGTCGGCCAGTTTCAATGTCGTCGGCACC
Source organism: uncultured Candidatus Solibacter sp. (assembly GCA_964478395.1). Classification (GTDB taxonomy): domain Bacteria; phylum Acidobacteriota; class Terriglobia; order Bryobacterales; family Bryobacteraceae; genus Paludibaculum. Next base: position 40,723 of record CAYZIX010000009.1, on the reverse strand, counting down.
GCGCAAGACGGCCGGACTCTGCTGGCCGAGGCCGGGCGCCTCAAGCCCGACGTCTGTCTGATCGATATCTCGATGCCGCTGCTGAACGGTATCGAGGCCGTGCGTCAATTACAGAAGGCTTGTCCGAAAACGCGTGTTGTCATTCTGACCATGCATCGTGATGGAGCGCTGTTGCGCGAAGCCCTACATGCCGGTGCGTTGGGTTATGTGTTGAAGCAATCGGCCGTGCAGGAGGTCGAAACGGCGATTAGCGAAGCGTTGGCCGGGCGCTGTTATGTCTCGCCGTTGATTGCGGAAGTGCTGGGCGTTCCCCTGGCCGTCTTTCTGAGCCAGGGTTGGCGGGCGCCGGATGATCTGACGCCGCGCCAGCGGGAGGTGCTGCAACTGGTGGCCGAAGGCAAGTCGTTCAAGGAGATCGCCGCTGTGCTTGGCATCACCGTGAAGACAGCGGAGTTTCACAAGTACCGCATTATGCAACTCCTGGGGTTGCGGACTACCGCCGAGTTGACCCAGTATGCCATCCGCTGCGGCATCGTGGCTCCGGGGTAACTTGCCTGGTATGACCAGGCGCTTGCGTTCAGCAACTGAATGAAATTGCCCGACTCGGGATTCTCCCAGTAGCCGCCAGGGTGGAACGTGGCAAATATCGTTTCATAGGATCGGCGGCGGCGAAGGACATTTATCGCAGAGGGGGCCCGTTGCCCTAGGAGAGATAGCCGGCACGACTCGTTTCGGAGGTTCGCGGCAGGCGTGTTTCATGGAATTTGTGGACGCGCGGCCGTAGGGAGTTGAGCCGTGCCGGCCAGGGCGGCACATCGCGGCTGATTGGCGAAGCGTATGCGTCAGGAGAAGGACGATCCGAGCCGCGGAAACCGCGGCGTCGCCGGTGGTGTGCAGATTCTGGATAACGCTGAAGACGCATTCCGCCGCGCTTTTGCGCAGTGCGCTACCGGCGTTGCGCTCGGCGATGGCGAGGGGCGCACCGTCTGGTGTAATGCCGCTTTTTCAGCTATCACCGGTTTCGGCCTGGACGAGTTGCAGGGCAGAAGCCTCCTGGCGCTAGTCCATCCGGACGACTCCGACGAGAATCTCAATCTGTTCAATCGCCTGCGGCACGGTGACCTCCCTTCTTACACTGTCGACAACCGTTACGTCAGGCAGGATGGCGGATCCACGTGGGTGCAAAAGTCCGTCTCGCTTGTGCGGGACAGTGCGGGCTGCCCAGGCGGCATCATTGTCCTTGTCAGTGACAATAACGCCGCTAAACGTGCGGAAGAAGACGCGCAGCGCCACGTGCGTTGGCTCGAATCGGCTAACCAAGCTGCCCGTCTGGCGGCCTTCGAGCGTAACCTGCAGACCGGAGAAGTGGTCTGGGGGCCGGAGCTGCGAGCCCTGTACGGCATTGGCCCCGAGGTCGAGCCCAGCTTCGACGTCTGGCTCGCCTGCATTCATGCCGATGACCGGGAGGCCGTCCGGTGTGCCGCCGTACATTCTGCTGAGTCGGGCATGCCTTTCGAGCAGGAGTACCGCGTCGTGCTGCCGGACGGGTCGTTACGCTGGTTCTACGGCAGGGCTTCAGTCCTCACCGATACCCGCGGCCGGCCGGAACGCCTGGTCGGTGTCAGCATGGACATCACCGGGCGCAAGCGGACTGAAGAGGCTCTGCTGGCGGCGGAGAGGCGTTTCCGGCGTCTTTACGACGCAAACATCGTTGGCATTGTCTGTGCCGATGCCGTGCGTGTCACCGAAGCCAACGATGTCTTCCTCGAAATGGTCGGCCGGACACGCGCCGACCTCGAAGCCGGCCGTGTGCTTTGGCGCGATATGAATCCGCCGGAATATGCCAGCGCCGACGAGGCTGGCCTGGCGCAGTTGAACGCGGATGGTATCTGCCTTCCATACGAGAAGGAGTACATCCGCCAGGATGGCAGCCGCGTTTCGGCCCTCTTCGGAGCCACGCTGCTCGATCGAGACCCGCTCCGCTGGCTGGGCTTCATCCTCGATATCACTGAACGCAAGCAACGCGAAGCTGAGCGTGCCGAGGAGCAACGCAACAAAGACCGCTTTCTGGCCCTGCTCGGCCACGAGTTGCGTAACCCGCTCGCCGTGCTCACCGCCGTTTCCAGTCTGCTCGCCTTTTGTGGGGACGATGCGCGCCGCGCCCAGATCACGGCCATGCTCACGCGTCAGGTGCGGATTCTCAACCGGCTGGTGGACGATCTGATTGATCTGACGCGCATCACCAAGGGCCTTACTGAGTTGCGGCTTGAGCCTGTCGATGTCACGCACGCACTTGAGTCGGCCGTGGCCGCCGTACGCGGTATTGTCGAGGAGCGCAATCATGAGTTGCTGTTGACCGTCTCCTCGCGGGCCGACTACGTGCTGGCCGACCCTGTTCGCCTTGAGCAGATGGTGGTGAATCTGCTGACCAACGCCGCGCGTTACACCACGCCGGGTGGCCGGATTGAACTCTCAGCCGCCCGCGAGGTCGACCAGGTGGTCATCCGCTGCCGCGACAATGGCATCGGCATCGCGCCAGAAATGCAGACGCGAATTTTCCAGCCGTTTTCCCGCTCACCCGACGCACTTACTTACCCAAGCTCCGGGCTTGGCATGGGCCTGCCGATTGTGCAGAACCTTGCCCGTCTGCACGGCGGATCGATTTCGGTTTTCAGCGCCGGAGCCGACCATGGCAGTGAGTTTACTCTGCGCCTGCCGGCCGCAGGACGTCCGCCAGCCACAGCGACCGCGGGTTGGGACAGGCCGGCTGACCGGCCAATGCGCGTCGCGCGGCCGCTCCAGGTTTTTGTCGTCGATGATAACCACGACGTTGCCCTTGCCTTGGCGCTTGAGTTGGAGCGGGCCGGCCACAAGGTGCACCGCTTTGCCGACGGTGAGGCCGTTCAATCGGCGGCTGCCGCCACCCGTCCTGACGCCGTGTTGCTCGACATTGGCCTGCCAGGAACCAGCGGTTATGAGGTGGCCGCCGCGCTGCGCCGTCAGCCCAGCCTCGCCAACACGCTGATTGTCGCCATATCCGGCTTCCCCAGGGAAGCTGACGAAGGGAGGCCGCGCGGCCAATTCGACCGCTACTTCCTCAAGCCCGTGAACGTGCGCGACCTGCTGGCTGTTCTGGATGAACATGCTCGCGCAACGGCTTCGAACGACGGCTTTCGCATCCTGATCATCGACGACAATGCCGATCTGGCCGAGGCTACGCGCGAGTTTCTGGGCGTCATGGGCCATGACGTTGCGGTTGCCGCCAACGCCAGCCAGGCGCTGGAAACAGCACGCGCCACACCTCCGCGAATTGTGCTCTGCGATGCGCGCCTGCCCGACATGCCGGGTCCGGAGTTGGCGCGCCGCCTGCGTTGTCTGCCCGGCATGCGAAAGGCATTGATCGCCATACTGTCGGCCTTCTCCGCGGCCGACATTCCAATGCCGCGCCCGCGGCGCGGCCAGCGGCCCGCCGTCGACCTGTTTCTCTCGAAGCCACTTACCGCGGGGAAACTGGCGGCACTGCTCGAAAGACTAGATCATCTCAGTGATTCCTCCTAGTTTCATTCGCGCGCGTGGGCGCGCACCCTATTAATGGAAACGAGGTGGAGATGACGTCAGTCATGTTGCCGGACGCCGGCTACCTGCTGCTGTTGAGTTCAGCCAGGCGAGACCGAAGGGCTGTCCGGCGCATTTTTGGCGATCATCGCAATCGCCGGTTCCGCTTGGCGAACAGTTGCGTGGCCGGGCTGCCCATGATTCGTTCCGGCGAGGTGGCGGTGGTTGTCTGCGGACGTGAATTGCCGGACGGCGACTGGAGAATGGTCATCGATGAGGCTGGCAAGTTGCCGGTTTCGCCTAAGGTGATTGTCTGTACCGCGCGTGTGGACGCGCAATTCTGGGCGGAAGTATTGAATCTGGGTGGTTTCGACGTGCTGCTTACCCCGTTTGACGAGGATGAGTTGCTGCGCGTCAGTGCCGGCGCCTGGATGGAGTGGCAGCGTGCGCAGCCGTGCGGACTGCCCCCTCGCAAGCCTGTGAAGCGGGCCGGGGGCATGAGCATCGCAGTCAAATCGCAGTTCGCCCTCGCCAGCGGGTTGTGATTTGTGGGGAGAAAAGACATGAGGACTGAGAAGAAGGCTGCGGGTGTCCGCGTGGTCCCATCGCCGGCCGGATCGCACGTCAGACGCGTGCAACCGCCGCGGGTTGACGTGGACATGGATCGCGAAGAGGTTGCCCGTCTCGCCTATTCGTACTGGGAGGCGCGCGGCTGTGGTGATGGATTGGCAGAGGAGGACTGGCTTCGCGCCGAACAGGAACTCCAGTCCCGGAAGTGATTAGGTCATGAAGCTGCCGGCGGAAAGCAGGTTGTTATGGAAAAAGAGCAGCCGAGAGTCGCAAAGGTTCGGGAATATCCGACCGAGTGGACGCTCTATCCGGAAGATGAGCAGGAGTTGCTGGAGCGGAAGCGGCCGCGCATGGAAACGGGTGTGGAGTTTGCTCGCCCTCATTCTTTCGACCGTCCACCCGCTCTTCGTGTTCAGGCCGGCCGCAGCTGGCGATCCGGCGGCATGTACTGATCTGAGAGGGCCAGTCTGCCGGTGATTGCCGTTGCTGCGGACGAGCGATGGAACGCGTTCTCACCATCCTGCTGGCAGGCGGCGCTGGGGAGCGGCTAGCGCCACTCACCCTTGACGAGCCTAAACCGATGATGCCCTTCGGCGGAATCTACCGCCTGGTGGACGTCACGCTGTCAAACTGTGTCAACTCCGGCTTGAACAGAATCTTCGTTCTCACCCAATACAAAGCCCTCAGCCTGAACCGTCACATCCGCGAGGCGTGGAACATCCTCTCACCGGAACTCGGCCAATTTGTCGAGGCCATACCTCCAACCCAGCGCCTGCGCGATACCTGGTATCTCGGCACCGCCGATGCTGTCTACCAGAACATCCAGAGCATCGAAGAGGAGGATGCGCCGTATACGCTGATTCTTTCGGCCGATCACATCTACAAAATGAACTACCGGCATATGCTCGAATGGCACCTTGAGCACAACGCCGACGTCACGCTTGCCACTACGCAGGTGCACCCCGGCCAAGCGCCGCGCTTCGGCATTGTCGACATGGATGCCGGTTTTCAGGTCCACGCGTTAGAGGAAAAGCCCAGGCACGGCCAGCCGTTGCGTTCGCACTTCAATCCCGAATCCTGTAGCGCGTCCATGGGTGTCTATCTCTTCTCAACCCCCGTGTTGCTGGAGGCGCTGCTTGAAGATGCTGACGACGGTGCTTCCAGTCACGATTTTGGCCACGACGTGCTGCCCCGGCTGACGGGCCGCCGGCGTGTGATGGCCTACGATTTCCTGGACGAGAACCGAAAGGAAATTCGCTATTGGCGCGACGTGGGTACGCTCGACGCGTACTACGAAGCCAATATGGATCTGGCCGCGGTGTCGCCGGTGTTCAATCTCTACGATCCGGACTGGCCCGTGCGGACAGCGCCATCCAAGTATCCGCCGGCTAAGTTCGTTTTTGCCGAGGAGGGCCGCCGTATGGGCGTTGCGCTGGATTCGCTCGTCTCCCACGGCTGCATCATCTCCGGCGGGCGTGTTGTGCACAGTGTGCTGTCGCCGGGCGTTCGCATCAACAGCCACTGCGTCGTCGAGAACTCTGTTCTGTTTTCGAACGTCTCCATCGGCCGCGGCAGCCGCGTCTGCAGGGCCATTATCGACCAGAATATTCACCTGCCGGAATCAACGGATATCGGATTGGACCTTGAGGCGGACCTGCGCGCGGGCCACTTTGTCACCGGCTCCGGGCTGGTGGTCATTCACCGTGATTCACCGGGCGTGGCCGTGGCCGCGCCGCACACGATGCGCACGGCCAGACGTTGATCTCGCGTGCTGGGCACAGAGACGCCGCCGCCGCGCCTGCGCGGCGGGTTGCGCTTGATTCAGCGCGGACGCAGCACCAGTGAGTGAGCCGGCACGGCGATGGCGGCGCCGTCCAGCTTCACCGTCGCCGCCTCGTCGCGGAAGCTATAGAGTACGTCGAGCCCATCCAACCGCAGCCACGCAATGCGCGTGGGCGCGGAGAAGGCAAGGCCCAGGCTCTTGCGCAGAGCGTCCACCTTGGCCTGCGGCATATCAACCCAGCCAACTTCCTTCGGCGCCAACAGCCATTCGTTGGCGGCGCGGAAATCGGCGTCGTTGAATGTGGCCAGATCCAGCTCCACCACTCCTTCGGGCAGGGCGCCAAGCAATTCTTTCAAGCCGCGTGTCACACCGATGCGCGCGCCACGTTTCAGGTGTGCGCGCACTTTGTCGAGCAGTTGCGGATCGGTGGCGGCGTGGCGGCTGAGAATCACGGTCTGGAATTGATCGGGATACGCAGCGACGGGCGTAACGGGTAGCCCGAGCATGGCCAGATAGTCGGCCAGGTACAGCTCGCCCTGCGCTTCGCTGTTGACGGGCTTATAGAAAGCCACGCCTTGTGGCCGGCGGTTGCGAACGGCGTCGTGCGCGGCGCGCAGTTCCGGCAGCGCCTTTTCAAACAACGCATGCCCGGGATGGCCCGCGGCGACATCGCCGAGGTTGAAGAGCACAATCTGGTCCGCGCCAGCCAGAACGCTCATGTAGGCCTGATCGACAAAGTTCTGCGGCGTACATTCGATGTGATCGAACCATGCGGTGGTGAGCTTCGCGCCGGCCAGCGATTGAATCCAGCGGAAGTTGACGTAGCCTTCGGTGGGTTGCACGTAGCCCATGCGGCGCGTGGCCGGATTGCGGACTTCGGTGCCGGCCCATACTTCGTCGAATAATGCGGGCAGCCGCCCCAGGTCGTAGCCGTAGCGGTGGAATAGGTCGTACCACTGCGGGAATTTCATGATCACGTGCGCGCGGCTGGCGGGCCGGAGTGCGATTTCCGGAACCAGCGAGACCATCAGGTCGCGGCGGTAGGCGCCCCAGTCGCGGCCGGCGCGCGCGGCTTCGGACGCGGGCGATGTGTCGCCGGTGCAGAAGAAGTCGTCGATCACCAGCCGGTCAAAAACCTTTGAGTTGGTCGCAAAATAATCTTTCACGCTATCGCGCGTGGCCTGCGCTTCCCAGTTCAGCCAGCCCAGCGGCCCCCGCTGGCGCGCGGCCCACGTCTTGCCCGGCACCGTGGCGATACCGCCCATTGCCGTGAAGCCAAGCTTCGTCAGATGATCGCGCACTTCGGCGAGCTTGGCGGGTGAGACGTATTCATCGCCACGCCGGCCTTCAAGGATCACGTTCGTGATGCCCAGCCGGCGCAGCACGGGCGCCATGCGTTCGCGCGCCCCGGCCGTCGCCAACTGGTCGTTGATATTGCCCGCGGTCGAGTAGACGGCCACGCGCAACTGCGCCGTGGCCACGGTGGCCAGCATCGCCAGAAGAAGAGTCCGCATGGCGAACATCCTACTTCAAGTGATCGCGCGTGTATGCCTCAGAGTCCGCTTCCCAATTGCGTGAGCCGTTGGCAAAGCGCATCCAGGTCTTGTACGTAGCTGGGGTGGATTCGCTGATTTCAAAAACCCGCCCACCGCGCACGTGGCCGTTGGCCGGATCATCGGGCTCAATGTGCGGGTACGTGCCGTAGCCGGCGGAGCCGTCATAGCCGAGGTCGATGCCCTTCCAGCGGCCGATGTAATTGTTTTCGTGATCGTGGCCGCAGTAGATGCCGCGCACGTCGCCGCGCGCCAGTGCGGCGGTGAACATACCGCTGTTTACCTCGGAGCAGGCCTCAGGCTCATGCCGCGCGCCAATCAGTTTGGCCTTCGCGATCATGTCGCGGAACTCCACCAGCGGAATGTGGAAGAACATCAGCGCGGGAATGGGGGCGCCCCAGCGGGTTTCCAGTTCGCGCGAGGTGCGCTGGTACCACTCAATCTGGCTGGGGTGGATCCACTCGTAGTGGTCTTTGGGGTCAGCGGCCTTGGTGCCCGAATCAATCAGCCAGACGTTGAAGATGGGACGCGTACCGGCAGCGTTGTAAATCAGCAGACTATGATTGCCGGTGCCACGGATGCCTCGCGCCCAGCCGGCATTGCGATTGTGCGGATAGTGTTCATAGATGCCCATGGTGGTGGGCTGGTCGATGCCCGTCTTGGGGAAGTGCTCCGGGTCGTGATTGCCGTTGACCATGGCCCACGGCACCGCCGCCTTCTCCATCGGCGCGGCGACGTGCGAAATGGACTGCTCCAGTTCGGCGCGCGTGGTGGAGCTCTTGCCGGAGATGCAGTCGCCGTTGACCACCACTAGATTGGGCTTCTCGGTTTCAATCAAGCGCGAGATCAGTTGCTGGCCGTGCGTGTCGGCGCGTGGCGTGAAGTGCAGATCGGAGATCAGCAAAATCCGGAACGTGCCGCCGGGGCCGGCGCGAAGTATGGGCGCGCTTTCGGTTGCGTGCAGCGAGGCCAGCGGCAGAACAGCCGCCGGAACCTTGAGAAGCGAGCGTCGATCAATCACCATGCGTCATTCATACTACAAAGCGAGATTGGCGCGGGCGGGCAGGGTGAGGTCGTCGAACTGGCCACGATCCAAGCGTGAGAAAGCGGCGGCCGCAATCATTGTGGCGTTATCGGTGGAAAGCTGCACGCGCGGGAAGTAAACGGGGCAGCGGAGCCTTCCGCTCAGCGCCTCGGCGCGCAGTCCGGCGTTGCTGGCCACGCCGCCGGCCACCAGCACGGCGCGCGCGTCTTCATTCTCCACGGCGCGTTCCACGCGGCGCAGCAGTTCCTCAATCACCACGTGCTGAAAAGCTGCCACGGCGTCCAGTGTGCGTTGCGGCGTCACTTCCAGCCACTGCTCCAGGCTGGGCCGGCCGACACGTTTGGCCAGCGCGCGGCGCGCGGCAATCTCGTCCTCCATGTGGCTCGCCTGGGTCCAGCGCAGCACCGCCGTCTTCAGGCCACTAAAGCTGAAGTCGAGCGTGTTACCCTTCATTTTGGCCATCGGGAAGGGGCAGCGCCCGGCATTGCCATGAGGAGCCAGACGGTCCAGTGTGGGGCCGCCAGGATATCCGAAGCCGAGCAACTTGGCCACCTTGTCGTATGCCTCGCCTGCGGCGTCGTCACGGGTTTTCCCTAGTAACGAATATTGAAGGTTTGGCGACACCATGTAAATTTGAGTGTGCCCACCGCTGGCGACCAGAGCCAAAGCGGGGAGGTCGATCTCCTTCCCGGCTTGGCGGGCCTCCAGCAGCACGGCCTGGATATGACCTTCGATATGATTGACACCAATCAAAGGAATTCCCAGCGTCAGGCTGGCGGCCTTGGCGTAAGTCAGGCCCACCAGCAGCGCGCCGACCAGGCCGGGCCCGCAGGTAACGGCCACGGCGCTCAAATCTTTCCATCCGATGCCAGCTTGCACGAGCGATTCCCGCGTAACCAGACTGATGGCGCGCAAATGTTCACGCGACGCAAGTTCGGGAACCACGCCGCCGTAGTGGCCATGGATGTCAATTTGGGAAGCGACTATACTAGACCGGATCAATCCGCCGTCGGCAACGACGGAGGCCGCTGTTTCATCGCATGAGCTCTCAATTCCAAGTATCAGACGCATATCAAGCGAGCCCCTGCGAACGAGGCCGCAACCTCAACTGGAACCTAACGTGAACGGAAGTCTCCACTATGATGATGTTGTCCGACTTCGATTATCATCTGCCCGATGATCTGATTGCACAGGTGCCGCTGGCCGACAGGTCGGCGTCGCGCATGATGGTTGTCGATCGAGCCACCGGCCGCCTGGAGGACCGGTCGTTCAAAGACCTGCCCAGCTACCTCGGCGCCGGCGATTGTCTGGCGCTGAACGATACGCGCGTTTTCGCCGCCCGGCTGTTCGGAGCCAAGCCGGGCTACGAACGCCAGGTTGAAATCTTCCTGCTTCGTGCGGAGGATAAGGAACGGAAATTCTGGACCGCGCTGGTGCGCCCGGGCCGGCATTTGCACGAGGGCACACGCGTCGAGATTTCACCCACGCTGCGCGCGCAGGTTCTTGAAACCCGCGTACGCGGAGAACGCCTGATCCACCTGGAATGCGACGGCGACCTCGATGCCGAATTGCGCTCTGCCGGGCATGTGCCGCTGCCGCCCTACATCCACCGGGCCGACGAGACGACAGACCAGGAGCGCTATCAGACGGTGTACGCCGAGCAACCTGGCTCGGTGGCCGCGCCAACCGCCGGCCTGCACTTCACGCCGGACGTACTGGCCGCGTGCCAGACGGCCGGGGCGGATATCGCCAAGCTGACGCTGCACATCGGGTTGGGCACGTTCCAGCCATTGCAGAATCCGGAGGTGGAGGCCAACCACCTGCACACCGAGGCCTTCGCAATTACAGCCGAAGCAGCAGCCAAGCTGGCCGCGGCGCGGCGGCGCATTGCCGTCGGTACGACTGCCGTGCGGACGCTCGAAACGGCCGCGCTGCGCGGCGGGCTGATTGAGCAGAGCGGTGAGACGGACATGTTCATCTATCCGGGCCACCAGTTCAAGGCCGTGGATGCGATGCTCACCAACTTCCACCTGCCCAAGTCGAGCCTGCTGCTGCTGGTGTCGGCTTTCGCCGGCCGTGACCTGATTTTGCACGCCTATCAGCACGCCGCCGACCAGCGCTACCGCTTCTTCTCCTACGGTGACTGCATGCTGATACTCTGAGTGGACGCATGCTGACATTGCTTTTCGCCTTGTTATTGGCGCCGTCTGATACCGAAGGCGCCATCCGGGCCGTACTTGAAAGCCAGCAGGAGTGCTGGAACCGCGGCGACCTTGAGACGTTCATGCAAACGTATCTCAACTCGCCCGAAACCACGTTCAATGGGCGCTCGGGCGTCACGCGCGGCTATGCGCCCGTGCTCGAGCGCTATCGAAAGAGCTTCCCCACGCGCGCGGCGATGGGCGAGCTGCACTTCAGTCAGATTGAGGTGCGTCTGTTGGGCGATGATTTCGCTCTGGTGCTGGGCCGCTTCGAACTGAAACGTGACGCCGCCGCCGGCGGGCCATCGGCCGGCCATTTCTCGCTTGTGTTGCGGCGCACGTCCGGCGGCTGGAAGATTATTCACGACCACACGAGTTGAAGCGATTCCACTCTCTAACCGGCCCGAGCTGCCGTTAAGTAGGGTGAGAGTTCAATTCGTGCCAAATCATGAAGTTGAAGACTTGCAGTGCTTCGAGGAACTTGTCCTTGGGCATCTTGACGCCGGCTTGGCCGAACGGCTCCGGCAGCACATTGCCGCGTGTCCGGTCTGCGCCGAGCGCTTGGCGGAGGCCGAAGATTATGTCCAGGTGATGCGGCGGGCAATCCGCGAAATGTCTGCGGCGGACGAGCGGATGAAAATGGTCATCCGGCTGACCGGCTGAGGCTACAGGAAGCGGTCGAGCACATCCCGGCTCTGCGCGTCGAGCTTGCGCGTGTCGGGAATCTCGTAGCGCAGGCCGGACCTGTCGACGATGGAGACGCGGTTTGGCTCCCGGCGGTGTACGCTGTCCTCGCTTTCGATCTCGAAGGTTGTCACGCCGCGGTCGGTCTCCACTTTCCACGTCGCGGGCTCGGTTTGCGCCGGCTTGTTCAGCACCCGCAGAATGATGGGCACGAACTCGCGCTGGGATAATTCCAGTTCCAGCGTGCGGCGCACCCCGGGCTCCACCTCATCCAGAGAGTCGATATAGAATAGCTCGCGCCCTGTTGCATCAAGAATCGAAACAGCGTGTGCCGGATCCGACAGCGGGAAGGCGCGCACTGGTTCGACGTCGCTATACTGCTTACCTTCGGGCGAGGTAAACCACAGCCGCCGTGCGGCATCGCGTTCCAGCTTGAAGGAGATCATTCGTCATCCTCCTCTGCGGTGGACGATTCGAAACGTCCTTCGTGCATGGCCTGTTGAGCGGCGTGCAGCCGGGCATAGGCGCCGTCCTTGGCCAGCAGCACGTCGTGCCGGCCAACCTCAACAATCTCGCCGCGTTCAAGCACCACCAGGCGGTCGGCGCGCTGTAGCGTGCTCAACCGGTGCGCGATTGCGATAGTCGTGCGTCCACGGATCAAATTCTGGAGGGCCACCTGTATTTCGCGCTCGGTTTCGCTGTCCACCGATGAAGTGGCTTCATCAAGGATCAGAATGCGTGGATCAATCAGCAGGGCGCGGGCGATGCTGACTCTCTGGCGCTCGCCGCCGGAGAGGAACTGTCCGCGTTCGCCCACCAACGAGTCGTAGCCATTCGGCAGCCGCAGGATGAACTCATGGGCGCGCGCCGCTCGCGCGGCGGAGATAATCTCCTCGCGTGTCGCGTCCGGCTTGCCGTAGGCGATGTTTTCGGCGACGCTGCCATAAAACAGGAAGGGCTCCTGGAGCACCAGACCGACGTTGCGGCGGTACTCTCCGATGGGATAACGGCGTATATCTTCGCCGTCGGCCAGGATGGCGCCGTCGGTGACGTCGTAGAAACGGCACAGCAGGTTGATCAGCGTGGTCTTGCCCGCGCCGCTTTGACCCACCAGTCCGATCATCTCGCCTGGCTCCACCTTCAGGCTAATGTCCTTGAGAATAGGCCGCGAACCGTAGCGGAAGTCGACGTTGCGGACCTCCAGCGAGCCCTTCAGACGGCCAGGGTGGATGGGGTCAGTGGGCTCGGGCACCTTAGGCACGCGATCCAGCACGCCGAAAACGCGTTGCGCGCTGGCCGCGGCGCGCTGCGTGGCCGAGGCCATACGGCTCATCGAATCCAGGCGTGCGTAGAAGCGGCTGATGTAGGCCACAAAGGCGCTGAGCACGCCGACGGTGAGTGAGTGGTGGAAGACGCGGTAGACGCCGAACAGCCACACCACCAGCACGCCGAGATCGGTGAGCAGCGTGACGACGGCATTGAAATAGGCCCACACCCTGTTCACACGGTCGTTGGTGTGAAGCACGCTCATGTTGGCGCGGTTAAAGCGTTGGATTTCGCGGTCTTCCTGTGCGAACGCCTTCACTACGCGGATGCCGGGGATGGTGTCGGCCAGAATCGATGTCATTTCCGACCAGGCCCGGTTGCCGAGCGAAAAGCCGTGGCCCATGCGTTGCTGCACGCGGAACACCAGCAGGGCGATGAACGGCATCGGCGCCAGCGTGGCCACGGCCAGCCAGAAGTCGATCTTAACCAGCATCACCACGGTGAGCAGCAGCATCACGACGTCGGTGCCGAAGTCGAGCACGTACACCGAAAGGAAGTAGCAGATGCGATCGGTGTCGGAGGAGATGCGTGCAATCAAATCGCCCGTGCGTTTGCCGCCAAAGTATTCAAGCGACAAGCGTTGCATGTGTGCGTAGGTGAGTCCGCGCAGGTCGGCCGAGACGCGCTCGCTCACCCAGCTCAATACATACATCTGGGCCCAGGTGAGCGCCCAGGCCAGGATGGAGGCGCCCAGCAGTCCGGCCATGTACCACTTGACCATGCCCGTGTCGGGCGTATGGCCGGACTGGAACGGCACCAGAATGTCGTCCAGCAGTGGCATTGTCAGGTACGGAGGGATCAGTCCACTGGCCGTGGAAGCGAGCGTCAGCACCGTGCCCAACAGGCTCATCCACAAATACTTACGAGCCACGCCCAGCAAACGGAGCAGGCTCCGCATCGGCGGTTTAGGCACGGAAGCGCCGCATTCGCGGCAAGTGGCGTCGCCCAGGCGCAACGCGCCGGCGCAAACCTCGCATTCTCCCACTACCTCCGGCAGATCCTCCGGCGGCGCCGTCACGGCGAGATTTCCATCCTTGGTCTGCAGGTGCTCGGCGATACGCCGCGCCGCAGTGGATCGTGCCGCCGTGTAGCGCCACCACGCAATCAACCCGCCAGCACCCTTCAGTTCGAGTGTGCCTACGCGGGCTTGATCGCGCGTTGCCAGCGTCAGATCCTTGTCCAATTTCCAGGCGTTGATGTGCACTGGCGCGCTTGCCGCCTGGCCGTTGTCAAAATCGTGCCGGTTCCACTTGAATTCGGCTATGCGCTGATTTGTCAACAGGATGAGGCTGGTCTCGTAGCGCAGTTCCTGGTCCAGGTCGGGCTCAAACCAGGCAATCGGCAGCTCGTCTGCTTCCAGACGAGGCTCCACTACGCTCTTCATCCAGGCTGGGCAACTGGCCCAAGTCTCGCTGTTTTGCATTCCCGAGTCCGATTGTCGCACCCCCGGCCCGGCGATTCGAGCGGGGAGTGGCTATCGAACGATACCCACTATGAATTCGTATCGATGCCCCCCCTAGGCCACGGGATTGTCGCCGGAGGGGAAGGCTGGCAAGGTGGAGGTAGTTGGGCGGGCGAGCGGCGCAAGCCGCCGGACCTAACCAGAAAGTAGAACCCCGTCGGGAGCCGAATTGGGTGAGGCATTCCAGTGAAGCGGGGAGCCACGTCGCATATATGCAGATCCGCAAAGTTTTGGCCTTACGTGGGCCGAACATTTGGGCAAATTTTCCCGTAATCGAGGCCTGGGTTGACCTGGCCGAATGGAAGGACCGTTCTTCCGACACCATCCCGGGCTTCAACGACCGGCTAATGAGCTGGTTGCCCGGTATGATTGAGCACCACTGCAGCATTGGGGAGCGCGGTGGTTTCTTTGAGCGGTTGCGCCGCGGCACTTACATGGCGCACATCCTGGAACACGTCACGCTGGAACTGCAAAGCCAGGCAGGTGTTGACGTTAGCTACGGCCGGGCGCGCGAGATGTCGGAAGAGGGCGTCTACAAAGTGGTCTTCAAGTACCGCGACGAGACGCTGGGCCGTGAGTGTTTGGCGGCGGCGCGTGATCTGATTATGGCTGCGGCGCTTGGTCAGCCATATGACGTGGCGGCTATTGTCGAGCGGTTACGCGACACGGCGGAAGAGAACCTGCTGGGGCCGAGCACGAACTCGATTGTGCAGGCCGCGCGGCGGCGCAACATCCCGTGGAAACGTTTGAACCGCCATAGCTTAATTCAGTTGGGCTACGGCGCCCGGCAACATCGCATCCGGGCGGCCGAAAGCGACCAGACGGGCTCGATTGCCGAAGCGATTGCGCAGGACAAGCAGTTGACGCGCACGCTGCTGGAAGCGGCTGGCGTGCCGGTGGCGCGCGGTTTTGTGGTGGACAATGAAGACGATGCCTGGGAGACCGCTCAGTTGTGGGTGGGTCTGCCGGTGGTCGTCAAGCCGCAGGACGGTAATCAGGGCCGTGGCGTGGCCACCAATCTCTCCACAGAAGAGCAGGTGCGGGCGGCCTACAAAGCGGCGCTCGAAGAGGGCGATTCGGTCATCGTGGAGCGTTACGCGCCGGGCGACGACTACCGCCTGCTGGTGATCGGCGGCAAATTGGTGGCAGCGTCACGGCGTGAGCCGGCGCATGTCATCGGCGACGGCGTGCACACTGTCCAGCAATTGATCGATGAGAAGAATCTGGATCCGCGCCGGGCCGAGCATCATGCCAACGTGCTGAGCCGCATCAAGGTGGACGACGTCGCTCAGATCGTGTTGAAAGATCAGGGCTTGACCACAGAATCGGTGCCTGAAGCGGGGCGTCGCGTGCTAATCCGCCGCAATGCCAATCTAAGCACCGGCGGCACGGCTACGGACGTGACCGACGCGGTGCATCCGGAAGTGGTGGCGCGTGCGATTGAGGCCGCCAAGGTGGTGGGCCTGGACATCGCAGGCATCGACGTCATTGCTCAGGACATTACTAAGCCGCTGGAAGCGCAGGGCGGCATTATTGTTGAAGTCAACGCCGCTCCGGGCCTGCGTATGCACCTGGCGCCGAGCGACGGCCGTCCGCGCGATGTGGGCGCGGCCATCGTCGACATGATGTTCCCCGCCGGTGATAACGGGCGCATCCCGATTGCGGCTGTGACGGGGATCAATGGCAAGACCACCGTCACGCGCTTCATCGCGCACATCCTGCGTGGCGAGACAGATTGCGTTGGCATGACCTGCACCGACGGCATCTACATCAACGAGCGGCGTATCGATTCCGACGATTGCTCGGGCCCGGTGAGTGCGGGCATGGTGCTGATGAATCCGCAGGTGAACGCGGCCGTATTCGAGACTGCGCGCGGCGGCATTCTGCGCGCTGGCTTGGCGTTTAATGAGTGCAAGGTGGCCGTGGTCACCAACATCGGCGACGGCGATCACCTTGGGTTGAACGACATCAACACGGTGGAAGAATTGGCCAAGGTGAAACGGACCATCGTGGACGTCGTGGCCAAGGATGGCTACGCCGTGCTGAACGCCAACGATCCGCTGGTGGTGGAGATGGCCGGTTACTGTCCGGGCAAGGTGCTCTACTTTGCTATCGATCCGACCAACCCGGTGATTGCCGCGCACCGTAAGCAGGGCGGCGCGGCCATCTATGTTCGCAACGGCTTTATCACGCTGGCGCAGGGCTCGCGTGAGGAACGTCTGATTGCGGTGGACGATCTGCCGCTGACGTACGGCGGACGGATCAGCTTTGAAGTGGAAAACGCTCTGGCTGCGCTGGGCGCGGCTTGGGCAATGGGTGTGCGGCGATCCACTCTGACGGCGCGCGCGGTTTCGTTCTCCACCGACATGAACAAAGTGCCCGGCCGTTTCAACGTGCTGGACGTGAACGGCGGCAAGGTGGTGGTGGACTACGGTCACAACGCGCATTCACTGCGCGCCATGATCGAGGCCATGGATATCTTCCCGCACCGGCGCAAAATTGCCACCTATTCAATGGCTGGCGACCGCCGGGACTGCGACCTCGTGAACATCGGCGAACTCCTGGGCGAGCACTTCGATTACGTGATCCTTTATGAGGACCACTCGGTGCGTGGACGCGAGCCGGGTGAAATCTCGGCGCTGATGCGGATCGGCCTGGAGCGCGGCCGCCGCGTGAAGCACATTGAAGAAGTGGTGGGCGCCATCGCCGCCATGGAGCATTCGCTCAATCAGGTGCGCCCTGGAGATCTTCTGTTGATGCAGGCCGACGAGATTGATGAGTCGGTCGACTTTGTTCGCTCCTACATCGGCCGCGTGAAGGCCGCGCGGCCGGCCCAACCGGCCTATATGCCGCGCTTTGTGCCGTCTGTCCGCCCGGCCGCGGGCCGGCCGGCGTGGGCGCCGGCGCTGCTGCGCACCATCCATGCCGAGGCGGCTACTTGCGCCGGCGTGCTGGCGCATGCTCCTCTCGGCGCCAAGGCTTGGTAAACTGCTAGGTCACAATGGAATTCAACGTGATTGAGGCCCGCGCGCTGCGCGGGCCTAATCTTTGGTCGCCCGAGCCCGTGCTGGAGGTGACGTTGCGCGCCAGCGCGGCCGAAGCCGAACGGTTTGGCGCTGAGTTGCTGGCGGCGCAACGCCGCGCCGGATGTCATGTTGATGGTTTCCTGCATCGCGATCGTGGCGAACACCAGGTGGTTGCCGTGGCTATTGAAGAAGAGGCCGTCGCCCGCCTTTGCCTGGCTGGCGACGAGGCGGCGGCGCGCGATCTGGCTGACAGCATTCTGCTCGGGCCGAACACGCGTGCGCTCTATGATGCGGCCCGGCGGCGTGGCATTCCGGTGCGGCGTCTGGGCACGGATAGCATCCTGGTGCTCGGCCAGGGCGCGCGGCAGCGCCGGTTAAATGGCGCGCGGACGGACCGTACGCCGGTGATTGCGGAAGAGATTGGTTGGGAAAAGCCGTTGGCCAAGGAAGTGCTTCTCGCCGCCGGTGTGCCCACGCCGGAGGGACGCGTTGTGACCACGGTGGCTGACGCCTGCGCCGTTGCCGCAGAGTTGGGCGGGCCGGTGGTGGTGAAGCCTGAAAGCGCCAACCACGGCAATGCTGTCTTCATTGGTCTGAGCCGGCGCGACGAAATTGAAGCTGCGTTTGAAACGGCGCGCACGGCGGGCTCCACCGAAGCTGTGATTGTCGAGCGCTGCATTTCGGGCGCCGAACATCGCGTACTGGTGGTGGGTGGACGCTTCACCGCCGCCGCGCGCGGTGAGGCGCTCTATGCCGAAGGCGACGGCCGCTCCACGGTGGCGCAGTTGATTGAGGCGATTAATCGCGATCCGCGCCGGGCGGACGATCCGGCCGCGCCGCTGTATGCCGTCGAGCCGGACGAAGCGATGCTCACCGTCTTGGCCCGGCAAGGCTACGCGCTTGATTCGATTCCGGCGGCCGGGGCGCGTGTCCTCATCCAGCGCAACGGGAATCTGGGCATTGACGTGACGGACCTGGTCCACCCGGCCAACCGCGCACTGTGCGAGCGGGCCGCGCGCGCCATCGGGCTCGACATCGCCGGCGTCGATCTGGTGGTGGACGATATTTCAATGCCTCTCATCGAGCAGGGTGGCGCCGTGCTCGAAGTGAATCCGATGCCCGGCTTGATGATGCACCTGCGGCCCGAGGTGGGGCAGCCGCGTCCGGTGGACGATGCCATCGTGGCCAGCGTCTTTCCGGCGGGCGAGGACGGGCGGATTCCGATTGTCGTGCTGAACGGTTGCCCGCGCGAATGGGCGGAGGCTATCCAGGCGCGCTTGCCCGGCGCCGGACGGGCGGATGGTGCGCGGAAGACCGAATTGCTGCTGTTGCACCCGGACATCCAGGCGGCCGTGGTCGAAATCAGCGATGAAAAAATTGCGCGCGAAGGGCTGCCGTTCGATCAGACGCGGGTGCTGTTGATCGGTGGAGGCTCTTTGACCCCGGCGCGCCGCCTGCTGCTCCAACTGGTTTCGCCGGACGGTGCGGCGCTGGTTCCGGCCGCTATGGTGGATGCAGCTGCGGAACTTTGCACCGGCAAAGTCGTCGGTCTGCCGCCGGATCCGGCGGAACTGGCCGCCCGGCTTGCCGGTACGGCGCCTACGCCGGTTTAAAGCGTGCGGCCGGCCTGGGAAAGTCCCATCTTGGAACGCACGTTCTTGTGAGCCGGGAATAAAGTGTTTAGCCGTTCCGGCTGATAAGAAGAGTGTGTACAATCGGAGCAAATCGTCCGCAAGTACTGAGGCGGGGGGCGATCAGGCAGCGGGGCCACGTTGGTTCCGGCCCGGAATCATCGCACGATGGTGTCCCAGCCAGGGCAGTGAGGTAGACCTGAGTCGACGATGAGACCGGCTCGACTAATTCTGCGCGCCGTGGCGATGATGGGCGGCCTTGCTGTTGCTCTTCAGGCGCAACAATACCCGGTTGAGGAGTACGGCGTTTCGCGCGGTGTGGGCAATTCCGCGGTTAACTGCATCGTGCAGGATCCAAAGGGGCTTGTCTGGGTCGGGACAATGAACGGGCTCTACCGCGGGGACGGGCTCGATTTTCACAAATACGGACACGACACCGGGCTGAAGGACGACACGATTCAGGCGTTGGCCTACGACCGCGAGGGGCAGTTGTGGGTGGCGACGCGAACCGGACTGGCGGTGTTTTCGCACGGCCGCTTCACGTCGGTCGACCTGGGCATGCCGGTGCGGATCTACGGACGAAGTGTGCTGCAAATCGATGCAGCCGGAACCGTTTATCTCGCCACCAGCAAGGGCCTGCTGGTGGGCCGGCACGGTCCGAAGGGGCGGAATTTTCGCGTTGAGGCAGGGCAGGCGAGCGAGAGGCCCTCAGGGGTGGACGCCGTCTTCCTGGATCGTGATGGCTCGCTGTGGTTTACGCTGGCCACCCGGATCATTCACCGGACGAACGGCCGCCAGCATGAGTATGGCCCCGGCGACGGCGTTCCAATGAACCGTTGGGACGCCTATCTGCGTGACGCCAAAGGCGATCTGTGGGTCCGGAGTTCGAAGTCGCTGCTGGTTCAACGGCGGGGCGCACGGCAGTTTGAGAAGGCTGATGAAGGCCTGCCGCAGGCGGGCTACTTCGGGTCGTTGACCACAGACCGCACCGGCCGGCTACTGGTTCCCACCGACGGCGGGCTGGCCTTGCGCGAGGGTTCCGGATGGCGTCTGCTGGGCGCGGCCCAGGGCCTGCCTGCGGAGACGGTTTCGGCGGCGTTGCACGATCATGAGGGCTCTCTGTGGGTCGGCTTGTGGGGATTCGGGTTGTGCCGTGTGCTTGGCTACCAGACGGCCGAAAGCTGGGCTGCCGCCAGCGGGCTGAAAAACGCGGCCGTCTCGGCGATTGACCGTGACGCCAGCGGCCGGCTGTGGGTGGGAACCGACTACGGATTGAGTGGGTTGCATTCGCACCGCGGTGGTTGGGATGGGTTCACGACGGAGCAGGGGCTCGGCGGCAACAAAATCCGCGCACTGGCCCACACGGCCGACAACACGCTGTGGATCGGTTCATTCCCCGGAGGGCTGACGCGGTTGTCGCCCGGCCGGCGCCAGATGACGCACTTCGGTACTGATGTTGGCTACGGGATTGAGCGCGTGAATGCCCTGCTGGTGGACGGGGAGGACCGTCTCTGGGTGGCCACGCTGGAGGGGCTCTACCGGACGGCGCCTCACCCGGGCGCGGCTCCGCGTCTGGAGCTTGTCAAGCCTCCGAACCGGACCGAGCGTGAAGCCTACTTCCGCATGACGCAAGGTCGCGATGGTTCCATCTGGATCTGTTCGAGCGGAGGCCTTCTGCGTTACCGCGACGGCGAATGGAGGCGCTACGGCATCGCTGACGGTCTGCTCGATGCGGCTGTCGGACACATTGCGGAGACGCCGGACGCCACGCTTTGGATCAGCTATTCGGCTCCGCTCGGCGTAACACACGCCGCGGTGGGCGCAGATGGCCGTCTGCATGTGCTTGCGCACGATCGTGTCGGGCCGGGCTCCGGTTTGGTGTTGTTGTTGCGGACCGACCATCAAGGACGGCTGTGGATTGGCGGTGACGAGGGCGTACACATCTTTGATGGCAAGGATTGGCTGCGTTTTTCGCGCTCGAATGGCTTGGCGTCGGACTCCTGTGCGCCGAACGGATTCTTCTCTGATGCC
Organism: uncultured Candidatus Solibacter sp.; assembly: GCA_964478395.1. Classification (GTDB taxonomy): domain Bacteria; phylum Acidobacteriota; class Terriglobia; order Bryobacterales; family Bryobacteraceae; genus Paludibaculum. Next base: position 19,856 of record CAYZIX010000009.1, on the reverse strand, counting down.
GACGGCTCCATCTGGATTGGCACGTCGCGTGGAGTCACTCATATTCTGCGGCCCTTTGACCGGATGCCGGGCGACGCCGCGCCGGTGCCGGTGATGCTCACCCGTGTTCGCTTTGGTAGTCTGCTACCCAATCTGGAGCAGGCGGATGGCGCGGAGTTCCCCTTTGCTCAGCGGTCGTTCACCGCATCGCTGGCGGCCTTGACGTTCCGCGACCGCGCCGGCACGGTTTTCCGGTACCGCCTCCTGGGCCAGCACGACAACTGGATAGAAACAGAAGGCCATGAGGCCTCCTACCCGAATCTGAGCGCAGGTTCGTATGTCTTTGAGGCCACGGCCGAACTGCCCGGGGCCACGCGAGCCGCCGCGCCCGTGCGGCTGGCCTTCCGGATTCTGCCGCCGTTTTGGGGGACATGGTGGTTTCGCGTGCTGGCCGGACTGGTTCTGGCTGTGTCGGTGCGGCTGGCTTGGTTGTGGCGCATGCGGCGATTGGTGGAACAGCGGCATGAACTTGAAAGGGCCGTGGCCGAGCGGACGCGCGAACTGGAGGCCGAACGCACCAAGGCGGCTGCCGAGAAGGAGAAGGCGGACGAGGCCAACCGCTGCAAGAGCGAGTTTTTGGCGCGCATGAGTCATGAGATCCGCACGCCGATGCACGGCGTGATGGGCATGACCGAACTGCTGATGACCTCCAACATGACGCCCGAGCAGCGTGACATGGTCGGTGTCGTGCGGACCAGCGCCGACGTTTTGATGTCGCTGCTTAACGACGTGCTGGATCTGTCGAAGGTGGAGGCCGGCCGGCTGGTGATCGAGTCGGTGGTCTTCGATCCCGGCGATGTGCTGCGCGCGGTGGCCGGCCTGATGCGGCCGCAAGCAGTGAGCAAGGGGCTTGAGTTGCACCTGGACTACGGCGCCGCTCCGAGTCTGTACCGTGGCGACCCACATCGCCTGCAGCAGATTCTGCTCAACCTGGTCGCCAACGCGATCAAGTTCACCTCGGCCGGCACAGTAACGCTACATGCAGCAATTGGCGAGGAGTCTGGCGCGGCGCCGCAACTCGATGTAACGGTGCGGGATACGGGCATTGGCATCCCACCTGAAAAGCTCAATATCCTGTTTACGCCGTTCGTGCAGGCAGACTCTTCGACGACGCGCCAATACGGCGGCACCGGCCTTGGTCTGGCCATTTCAAAGGAACTGGTCGACGCCATGGGAGGTTCCATTGCCGTGGAAAGCAAGCCTGGCGAAGGCTCGTCGTTCCGTGTGCGTGTTCCACTGAAGCCGGCACCGGCCCATATCGTGCAAGCAATTGAGGTGAGCGCCGCCGTGCAGCCTGGAAACGGGGCGGGGCGTCCGGCCTCGCTACAGGTGCTGGTTGTGGAGGACAATCAAATCAACATGCGCATCGTCACGGAGATGTTGCGCCGGCTGGGCCATCGTCCAGCGGGCGCAGTGAACGGGCGCGAGGCGTTGGAAGAACTACGGCGCGGCAGCTACGATGTCGTGCTGATGGATTGCCAGATGCCGGAAATGGACGGATTTGAGGCGACGCGGCGAATCCGCGAAGGTGGTTGGACGCCGAATCCGGCCATCCCGGTAGTGGCGCTTTCGGCCACAGTACTTGCGGAAGACCGCCGCGCCTGCACCGCGGCCGGGATGGACGCTTTCCTCTCCAAACCGCTGCACATGAGCGATCTGGATGAGTGCTTGAATCATCTTTGGGGACGGCGCGCCAAGTCGGCGCTACTAACAGACGGCGAATCGTCGAACTGAGATTCCCTGCCAGTCTGGTCCGCGCTTCGGAGGCGCATTATGAGAATTGTCCGATCTACTACTGTGCGAGCGCTCTGTGCTTTCTTGGCGCTTGCCGCGGCCCCGTTTCTCGAGGCCGCGAATCACATCGTGAAGGTTAGCGGCGACGGCCAGTGTGCGCAATTGTCCAGCCCGTTTACACAGCCGCTGGTGGTGCGTGTTCTTGACTCCTCCGGCCAGCCGGTCGCAGGCAAGGCGGTCAGCTGGAGCGATGTTGGTGGCATCAATTACCTGACGCCGTCCACCACTACCACCGACGCTACCGGCACGGCCACGCTCAGTTTCGTCCTGGGAGGAGAGGTGCCGCTCGGTAGCGGGTACAAGGCCTATACGATGACCGCCACCAGCGATGCCGGCGCGGTCAGCTTTTCAGCGATCGGTTACCCATTTGTTTCGGGCGGATTCAGCCCTGCTCCAACGATGATTCTTCTCAAGCCGGAGTTGAGTGAAGAGGGCCTGGTTTTGCAGTCCGGCACGCAGACGGCGGATGCCGTAAGGGCGGGAACCTACACTGGCGGCGGCAATGGCGCAAGCGCCGGATTACCGATACCGGGTGTCGGCCTGGACGTCTCGACGCCCTACACGAATCCGGCCGACGGACCAGTGGCGAGTTGCGTCGGCGGCACGGCGTTGTCCGGTGACGACGGAATTGCCAGTTGTACGCTGGCGGTGAGCGGTGCGGCTGGTACAACGACGCTAACTATCAACGTTGGCTCGCTGGTCACTTTTACGCGGACACTGACGCTGAAGCCGGCCGGTACGGCGCTCTCCATTGTGCAGGGCAATAATCAAAGCGGATTGCCCGGCTCAACGTTGCCCATCACGCTGGTGGCCAAGCTGAGCGATAGCTCCGGCAATGCGGTATCGGGCGAATCGGTCACGTGGTCGGTAGTGACGGCGGGGACGCTGACGCTTTCCGATACCGTCTCGGCGTCGAGTTCAAGCGGACTGGTATCGACCCGGGTTGTGCTGGGCGCTGCGCCGGGCACGTATCAGGTGAAAGTTGCAACGGGCTCCAGTTCGGCCCTGTTCAACGTTACAGTGCAGAGTCTGGCCGCGGGGCTCACCGTGACCACAGCCAGTCTACCGGGAGCCACGTTGGGTGCGGGCTACAGCCAAGCTCTGGCCGCCGCGGGGGGCACGTCGCCTTACAGTTGGGCTCTTATTTCCGGCTCCCTGCCAGCCGGAATGACGCTCTCTTCCGGGGGGATCATAGCGGGCACGCCCAGCACGACCGGGACAGCGTCGTTCACCGTGAAGGTGACCGATGCGACGACGGCGTCAGCCACGCGCAGCCTGTCGATCGCGGTGGGAACGGGACTAGCCGTGGCCACCGTCTCATTGGCGCCGGGCTCAGTGGGCTCAGCTTATTCTCAGACGCTTTCCGCCACCGGCGGCACGGCGCCCTACAGTTGGGCGGTGACCAGCGGAGGGCTTGCGGCCAGCATATTGCCTCCGGGCCTGGCCGTCTCTACGTCCGGTGTGGTTTCGGGTACTCCCAGCATGGCCGGCAGTTTCACATTCACCGTGCAGGTGCTGGACGCGGCAGCGGCCATCGCTTACCGGCAGTTCACCGTGGTGATCTCGAATGGGCTGGTGATTTCGACCGCTTCACCGCTGCCTGGAGCCGCGACTGGCATTGCCTATTCGCAGACCTTTACTGCGGCTGGGGGAACGGCTCCGTATACGTGGGCCGTCACCACCGGCACCCTGCCGCCCGGCTTCACGCTGGCGTCGGCGGGAATACTATCGGGTACGCCGACTACGGTGGGCTCCTATACGTTCAATGTCAGGGTGACCGATGCGGCTTCGGTCGCGGCTTCGGCGGCGTTCTCGCTGACGGTGACCTCGGGTTTGCAGATCACTACTGCGTCGCTCGCAACCGGCTCGGCCGGGGCTGCCTACTCACAAACGCTCGCAGCAGCGGGCGGCACGGCGCCTTATGTCTGGGTGGTTGCCTCCGGCAATTTGCCCACGGGGCTGACGCTCTCGCAGGCCGGCGTCATCTCGGGCACGCCATTGACCAGCGGCAGCTATACCGTCGGCATCAAAGTCATCGATTCGGCGGCTTTGAGCGTTACGGCGAATTTTACTTTGACCGTGGCGGGCGGCGTGGTCATCACGACGGGCACCACGCTCGGCGCAGGTACGCAGGGTATCGCCTACACCACCACGCTTGCGGCCAGCGGCGGCACTGCGCCCTATAGCTGGACGCTAACTTCCGGCGAACTGCCCGCCGGGCTGGCGCTGGCCTCGACCGGTGTTGTTTCCGGTACGCCAACCGCCACCGCGTCAGCCGTGTTCACGGTGAAGGTGACCGATTCGGTTGGACTCACGGCAACGGCAACCTTCAGTCTGGTGATTTCAGCGCAAGGCAGCCTGGCGCGGCAGGGCGTGATCTCGCAACTGGCCGCCGGCGGAAGCTGGAAAACCACACTCTACGTTTACAATCCGGGCACGGCCAGCGCCGTGGCGCGGATCCTGTTCTATGACGAAAACGGCGCGGCGCTTACGTTGCCGATGACCGTGACACAGGCTGGCGCGGCTTTAAGCACCGCAGCATCTGTGATCGAGCGCACACTGCAGGCCGACAGCGGGCTGTTGATTGAGGTCGACACGCAGACGTCGGCGACGCAGGTGGGCTGGGCCGACGTGCGCGGTTCCACCACGCTGGCCGGCTACGCCATCTTCCGCCAGAAGAACGGCGACGGTAGCGAGTACGAAGGAACAGCTGTTCTGGATGCCCGGGCACCCACGAGCGTACTGCTGCCATACGACAACTCGAACGGCTTTTCCACGGGTGTGGCGCTGGTGAATCTTTCATCCAGCACGGCCGACGTGGTGGCCATCCTACGCGACGACAACGGCGCGCAACTGGGACAGGTGCCGTTCTCGATGGCCGCGGGCGGGCATACGTCGTTCTCTCTGCCCGACCGGTTTGCCGCGATTGCCGGCCGGCGCGGTGTGGTTGAGTTCCAGACCACGCAGGCGGCTGGATTAGCGGCGCTGGGGCTGCGTTTCAACCCAACGCTGAGTTTCACGTCAATTCCGGTTGCTGTGCGGCCCTAAGAGGGCTTGCTGGCCGCCGCCGAATGAGCATGTCCGCAAGTTCCTGGAAAGTGGGGCGACTCTCCGCTCCAGAGCCGTGATAGGCTCTGGGGAATTTCTGGCAAGAAATGGAGAGTCTTGGGAAACAACAATACCAGACCGCCGTGGCCGGGAAGTTTGCGCAATGGGCCGCGCGGCACGGACAGCGGATCCAGTTCGCGACCAGTTCGCCGGCCGTAGGGCGTGGTGAGAGGATAAGAACTTTGCTATGCCAGCGAGTAAGCCATGGATACTGTGCGGAGCGGCCTTGATCGCGGGCGGCGTCTGGATATACAGCGATAGTCGAACGCAGCTACAGACGTTTACAGTGCGAGAGAACGGCTGGCGGGTATCTGCCTACAGGGTCATGACTGGTCCAATATCGCGGCGTTTTGAGCTTCGAGCCGAGTATGGCAATGAATCGGTGTTGCTGCACCAGATGAATGGCGACTGGTACAGGTCTGCCACTTTCACGGGAAACGGCGACCGGTCCTGTCAGGCTGACTCGTTCGCCCGTTTGCCACGAACGCGGGCCGATAGATTGGAACATCAAGCAGATCGAAGACCGTACGAGGAGGCGATATGTCAGCTAGCCTGATGCTCCTGGCGGGAATTCTTGTGCTTTCGGCGCCTTGTGTGTCTGTCTTGCAAGGTCAGGAATTGCCCACGACGACAGCAGTGGAGTTGTGCGATCTCCAGGTTCCGGACGCAGTTGCTCAGGCCCACGCTACGTTTACGATGGCCTTTTCTGCAATACGTTCCATCGATGGCTCGCTGAAGGAGGTAAAGAAGGTCAGAGGCGCCTTCCTGGACGCTGCCCCATTTCTCGCGTGTGTCAGCGGGTGGAAGGTACCCGGACCCGCATCTAAAGTCGTAATGGTGGAGTTCGATTGGATTCACGCCAAGGGCTGGAGCACAATTAGAGTGCTCAGCAAGTCATCGGTGCTAAGGATTAAGATTGCGCCGAGCGCAGCGAGTCCTTATGGACGGAGTCCGGGGAAAGGCCAACGGTGACGCGAAGTTTGCCGGCAAAGAACGGGATGCGGAGACGGCGTTGGATTCTTTCGGGGCGAGATACTTCTCAGGGGCGCAGGGAAGGTTTACGAGCCCGGACCCCACGTTTATGACGAAGAAGCGGGTCAATGATCCGCAGCAGTGGAACCTGTACGCCTAGTTAGAAACAACCCGTTGGCGTTTGTCGATCCCGACGGCCGGGAACTTAGGCTCGCCGTCTTTAACTCATCACAGTACAGCAAAGAGACGGTTCGAAAGGCCACGGCGATTGTGGTCGGCAGGTTTCAGGCGGCGGGGCTCCAGAATGTCACCGCGGATGTGCGGCAAGGAATCCCAAGCAGCGGAGACCACTTACGGCAGGGGCTAGTTGGGATTGGAGCTCTCTTGAGCGGATCACAGCATTCCCACATGGTGGAGGTCCGGCCTGGCAGAAACGGCAAAGGCATTGCCAATAGCGCAATCAAGCCCGGCGAGGCAGGTCGGAACTTCACCGGATCATCGGCGATTGACGCATCGCACGTTGCCGCGAAAACCGACGACCAGAACGAGGCTGCGGTGGCGCTGGCGAATCTGATGCCCCACGAGATTGCCCATGATGTTTTCCAGGCGCACAGCAACAGTTTGGACAATGTCATGTATAGATATGCGGGCCCTGATTGGCTCCTCAAGCCCGACGTGAGCTTTTCGCCTGCCCAGGCCGAGGGACTTCGGAAGAGATTCAACACAGAAGAAGAGCAAAGAGAATGGGAGAAACAGCAGAAGGAAAAAGGAATGGGGCAGTGCAAATGACGGCGGATCGGCCTTATGCGTGCATTTTCGTCTGCTTTGTGGTCGGCATTGCGGCGTGTTTCTTGGGCCTCACGGTCGCTGGTTCACTAGGGCACCGGCTGGCATTGTCTGTCGGGGTCCCTCAATCTTGGTTCGACGTGGATTTCATTGATCCTCGGGCCGCAAGATCGGCCGTCATGCTTCAGGTACTGCTTGTGTCGTCACTGTTTCTAGCGGCTGGCCGATGGTCGAAGGCCCTCAGAAGTCGTTCGCTGTGGATGTCACTCGCGGCGGCAAATCCAATTACGGGGCTAGCTGGCTACCTCCTGTACCGACTGCTTCTTCCTTTCACTCCAGAGGCGGCCTACGTCGGCCCAGCCAACATAGTTGCGATAACGTTCGGATTCCCCGTCTTCTTCTTGATGACCATTTTGGGCCGACGACTCCGGCCCCTTTGAGGCAGTCCGAATCCGGGATGCGCAGCACTGCCCCGTTTCTTTTCACCGGCAAAGAACCGGATACGGAGACGGGGCCGTATTTCTTCCAGGCTTGTTACTGCAGCGGGGCACAGGGGCGGTTTACGACTCCTGAGAAACTCGACCAAAACGCGGCAGGCGGAAGGGGAAGCGGGCCTCGCGAATACTAAGCCCGGCGACTTCGATGCGCCGCAGATCGCGTGTGCCAAGGCCGCACTGCTCGGCCAGTTCGAGAAAACTGTCGCAATGCTCGAACGGCGCGGCGCCGCGCGTCGCCATTGGGTCAAATCCCATGACGGCCGCACCGACGGCGTCGGTGCAGACGGGGTTCAGACCGGCGATCAACAGGTCCGGCCGCACGGCGCGCAGCGGCCCCGCGTTCCACGGGCCTTCGCCGCCCGTCATGGTGGCGATGCCGTCGATCATGGCGATGTGAATAGGCCGCGCCGCGACGACATCGACGACAATGCGCGGCATGCGGTAACGGTCGTTGCGCGGTGAAGACGGGTCGCGTTCCTGTGGCGCGCTCTTTGACGGGCCGCGACGCCCGCTGTGCATGACGGCGCCACGCCCGCCCACGGCGCCGTCCTCGTCGGGCTCGTCCTTGCCAGCCGCATCGCCGTAAATGGTGAGCGGTGTGGCGCCAAACATATTCTTCATTGCCAGCGTGATACCGCAGGTGGCGTGTTCCTTCATCTTCCCGATGGACACCACGGCGTCGCACTCACCGTAGCAGTGGTTCAGGTCGAAACCGGGGAAGATCAGCCCGCCTCCCGGCGCCATGAAACGGGCGTAGCGCCGGCCGCGGCCCAGCAGGTTGGTGTTCTCCATTTCGACGCATGGCGCGGCGTTCAAAATGTCGCGCGGCTCCCAGCCCAGCCGTAAGAAGAACTCCTCCAACGGCTCGGCAGTGGAATAGCAGCCCTCTACTACGCGAATGCGGCGCGCGCCAGCCTCGCCCATCAGGCGCACGGTGGCGCCCACCAGGGCCGGATGCGTGTAGTGCGCCAGCTCGGCCGGGGTGTGGCCCAGACGGTCGTTGGGCGATCCGGTCAGGTTGATCTTGATGGTGACCGTTTTGCCGCGCACGAGTGCGCCAAGCCCGCCAAGCTGATCGAAGAGACGCAGCAGAGCCGGCCGCAACCCGGAGCCGTAGTCCCGCGCACGGACGATGGAGACGCGTCCGGTGGGCGGCGGTGCGATGAGGGCGGTAGCCGTTGCGCAGAAACCGCGGCGTGTGATGGCGAGGCTTGAATCAAGCATGTGGCTCCATCTCCATTTCAACTGCGGCGTAGACAGGGAATTTGGGCAGATAAAGCTCTGTCTGGCGGCCTACACGGCGCAAGTCCAATGGCTTGGACGCTTCGCCGAGGACGTGGATGTGCGCGGCCTTCAGGCGGAGCGCGGTTTGCAGGCTAACCGGGTGCGCCGCAGGGCGGCGCGCGTAGTTCAGCAGGTGGACCAAACGGCGGCCGGGTGACTGCGTTTCATACGTCATCAGCGAGCCGGCGTTGAACAGACGGATGGCGTCGTTGCGGCGGCTCATCAACAGGTGCGTGTCCTGCACGAGGACATATTGGTCGCCCCAGTCGCCAGCCAGCGCCAGATGGCCGCGGCCATGCGTGTACAGCGTGAAGCGCGGGTGGTGTTGGGCTGAAGGTGCGGCGGGTTGAATTGCGGAGCAAGCCCGCTTGAGGCCGACCAGCAGGCCTCCGGCGGCGGTGAAGCGATCGAGTTGTTTCAGTAAATCCGGCGCGGGCGGCTGCTCGTCGATGTAGATTACGGCCTCGACGCCTGCCAGGGGCAGGGAACCGGGCGTGGACGCGCGGAATGCCAGATTGCGGCGCGCGGCCAGGTTGAGCACCTCGGAGGCGTTCAGGCGGTTGGCGCCAGCGAAATCGGAAACAATCAGCAAGCGCGCGGCGGGCGGCCACGCAGACCACGCGGCGCGCATGGCATGCCAACGCGCGGCGGCGAGGATGGAATTGAACGTATCGATGGCTTCAGAGGAGCCGCGGGCAACGCCTGCTGCCAGTGCCGGCGCCAGGCGGATGGGCCAGTGGGCGCCGTGGGCGGCGGCCTCGCTATAGGCGAGCTGGTAGTCTGCCGTGGAGGGCTGTTCCGGTGGGTCCGAGCGGAGCCAGACGGGCACGCCCGGTGCCAAGGCATGCGCCATGCGGACAAGCCAACCGTTGGCGTCGAGCCACGGGACACCGGTGGGCCCGGCCGAGACGCCGTCGCCGCGCGAGGCGATCTGCGGCCAGACGGCGTCGCTCAATGCCACGACGGGGCCGGGCTTACGCCAATCGATCTCCTCCGACTTGTGCCAGGCGATGTCCGGGCAGGTGAAATGCGCGCCGAGGTGGGTGCGCATTTCCGGCGGCGCCAGCAGACAGTTCACCGGGCTGGCTTCCAGCAGGCGCGCCAAAGGGGCGTCCTTCCAGGTGGCGGGCCACTCAAACGGGATCCATTCAGCGGGCGTCGGCATGACTGTCCGTGTCCATTCTACTGGCGACTTGGCGCGGCAGCCACCGTCAGGCTCAGGTTTTCGCCGCTTCCAGCCGATGGAATGGCGTATCGACCATGCAGGCCGCCGCACACAAGCCGGGACCGATTGCAGGCGCCGCCGCAAACTGGCGCGCCAGCCGCATCGGCGATCCGGTGGCGCGTCTGCGGTTTCTGCGCCACGCCGTGGGCGACCGGCGAACCTGGGATCCACGTACGCGCGAGGGCCGTGCAGCCTGGCGCCGACACCGTGTGGGCCTGATTGCGGGCTTTTTGGCGCTGCTGATTTTGCCCGTCGGCACCGTGCGCAGCGCCGGCGAGCTGTGGCAGCGGGCGCCGATGCAGAAGCCGGAGCCGCGCGCCGGCCGGTATGCAAATGTCTGGCTGGTGGAGCGACAGGCGGATCACGAGATTTACTCTAACGGTCTGCGCGTGGAGCGGCGTTACGAGACGGCGAACGAGCCACGGAACTACGTGGTTTTCCCGCGCGGCCAGGAAGACGAATCCAACGCCCAGGCGCGTACTGCTCCGGCGGGGATCGTCTTTCATACAACGGAGAGCCAACAGGCCGAGTTCAGCCCGTCCGGCACTCCGGAGGTCCGGCGATTGGGGGAGGCGTTGCTGCGTTTTGTGCAGCGCGAGAAGGCTTACCACTACCTGATTGACCGTTTCGGTGTGGTGTGGCGTGTGGTGCGGGAGTCCGATACGGCCAACCATGCAGGCTATTCGGTGTGGGCTGACCAGAGTTGGACCTACGTCAACGTCAACCGCGCATTTCTGGGCGTCTCGGTGGAGACGCGCACGCTGGCGGGAGAAGGCCGTGAGGAGGCCACGCCGGCGCAGTTGCGCTCGTTGCGGGTGCTCACCGAGATGCTGCGCGCGTCCTATCGCATCGCAGAGGCGGACTGCATCACGCACGCCCAGGTGTCGGTCAACCCCGACAACATGCAGATGGGCTATCACTACGACTGGGCGTCGCACTTCCCGTTTGCCGAGATTGGCCTGCCGGACAACTATGCCATCGCTTCGCCAGGGGTTGCGCTGTTCGGCTTCCGGTACGACCCGTCATTGGTGGCAGTGACCGGTGAGCCGTACTGGCGGGGGCTCAGTGCAGGTTCGGACGAACTGCGCCAACTGGCTACGGCGCATGGCGCCGCGGTGGCAGATTACCGCGCCGCGCTGGAAAAGCGATACCGGCGCATTCTCGCCCTATTGAAGGCGAACAACGAGTTATCGAAGGAGAAGAAGGGATGAACCAGGAACTGCTTCAGACGCCCTGCGTCGGTTTGGACGTTGGAACCAGCCGGATTGTCGCCGTTACCGGCCTTGAGGCGGGCGCGCGTGTGGAGACACAGTTAAACGCCTTTGTGGCGCTGCCCCACAACAAGATGACCGAGGCCAGCCTGCGGCGTGAAGGCATTCCGCATGCCGTCGCCGACGGCCAGATTACAGTATTTGGCAATGAAAGCGCGCGTTTGTGCGATCTGCTGGGCCGCGAGATGCGGCGGCCGATGACGCAGGGACTGCTGAATCCGCGCGAGCCCGAGAGCATGGGCCAGATTCAAGCTATCCTCACAGCGGTGCTGGGCCGGGAGGCCGCTCCCGCGACGCGCCTCTGCTTCAGCGTGCCCGCGCCGCCGGTGGATGGCTCAGACTCGCTTGCCTACCATGAGGCCACGTTGCGGCAGCTGCTCACCAAGCTCGGCTACACCGACGTGCGCCCGATCAACGAAGGCCTCGCCGTGATTTATAGCGAGCTGGAGGATTCGAATTTTACCGGCATCGGCGTCAGTTGTGGCGGTGGCTTGTGCAACGTGGCCATCGCCTACCTGTCGGTGCCGGTGCTGAGCTTCAGCGTGGCCAAGGCGGGCGACTTCATTGACGCAGGCGCGGCGGCCGCCACGGGCGAACTGGTCAACCGCGTGCGTCTGGCCAAGGAGGAGTCGTTCCACTTCAACGGGCACTCGGACAAGCTCAACCAGGCGCTCACCATCTATTACGACGAGATGATCCACGCGGTTGTCGACGCGTTGGAGCAGTCGTTAGCCGGTGCGCGCGCGGTGCCTAAGTTCGGCCGCGCCGTGCCGCTGGTGCTGAGCGGCGGCGGCGTGATGCCGGCCGGCTTCGGCGAGCGCTTCGAAACGGTGCTGCGGGCCCGCGCGCTGCCGGTCGAGATCAGTGAAGTGAAGCTGGCGGCGCGTCCGCTGGAGACCACCGCGCGTGGGGCGTTGCGCGCCGCGATGAGCGAATAACGGAATTTTTCAACAGTCATCCATTTGCGTTACCTTCCTCAGCCTACGGGCTATCGGGGCGGCTCTCTCAGAGGGGCCGCCCCTCTCTTTGTCGTTTTCGCTAGACATGGCTTAGCCGTGCGATATGATGAGGGCAGATGAGCCTGCTCTCGCAGAGACTCCAGTTAGCGGTCAAGCAGAAGCAAATCCTCACGCCTGGGCTCGTCCAGATGGTGACGGTTCTCCAATTGAACCGGTTGGAGCTGCGTGAGATGATCGCCCAGGAGATTGCCCAGAACCCGGTGTTGGAAGACACCGGCGAGTCCGGTGATGAACTGACTCCGGCGGAAGTGCAGTCTCTGTTGGAAGCCGAGCGGGCTCCCGATCCCGCCGATGCCGCGGTGCTGGAAGTAACGCGCGCCGCTTCGGAGCCAGAGCCGGACACATTTGAGCATGGCGAAACGGCCGAAGCCGCCGACGCCGCTGAAACGTCCTCGGCGCCGGTGGATTTCGACACCCAGGTGGCCACCTCTGCCGCGCAGGCGTCGGATCCGTTTGAGCAGATCGACTACGGCTCGTATTTTGAGGACTGGATGGATCCGGGCTTCAAATCGCCCAGTTCCGAGGATCCGGACAAGCCTGGCTTTGAAACATTCCTGTCGTCACCGGTGACATTGACTGAGCATCTGCGCCAGCAGTTGGCCTTGCTGGTGATGGCGCCGGCGGTGCGCTCGGCGGCCGACGCGATTATCGGCAACCTGGACGATACGGGCTATCTGGCTGAGCCGCTGGAAGAGATTTCGCGTTCCGAAGGGCACCGCCTGGAGGATCTGGAAGCCGCGCTCAAAGAAATTCAGCATCTTGACCCGGCCGGCGTTGCCGCGCGCTCTCTGCAGGAGTGCCTGCTGCTGCAACTGGAAAGCCGGAACGCGCGTGAAGGGCTGGCCTGGCAGATTGTCAGCCAGCATCTGAAACTGGTTGAGTCGAAAAGCGTCAAGGAGTTGTGCCGGCTGCTCGGCCGGCCGGTTGAGCACATCCAGATTGCGTTGGACGTGATCCGTCATCTGGACCCGAAGCCCGGCATCCGCTATTCGGGGCCCGGCGCGCGCCAGGTGTCGCCCGACGTTTACATCTTTAAAGAAGGCGACGATTACATCATCCAGATCAGCGACGAGGACATGCCGCAGCTACGCCTGAGTGGCAGCTATCGCCGTCTGCTGGACCGCGAGCAGGAGCCGGATAAGGACACGCGCAACTACATCAAGGAGCGCTACCAGTCGGCTCTACAGCTGATCCGTAATATCGAACAGCGCAAGCAGACCATTCTTAAGGTCTGCCAGGCGATTGTGCGCCGCCAGATCCCGTTTCTTGAACTGGGAATCGACCACCTGTTGCCGATGATGATTAAAGAGGTAGCCGAGGAGGTGGGGGTACACCCCTCCACTGTCAGCCGCGCCGTGGCGGGTAAGTACGCCCACACGCCGCAGGGCGTCTTCGAGCTGCGTTACTTTTTCTCAGAAGCGGTGCAGGGGCCGTCCGGCGGCGGTATTCCGTTGCAAACGTTGAAGCGTATGGTGAAGAAGATGATCGAGGAAGAAGACACCACGAAACCTCTCACCGACGACCAGATCGCGGCCCTACTGCAGCAGCAGGGCATCGAGGTCACTCGCCGAACGGTTGCCAAGTACCGCGAGGACATGAAGATTCCATCTACGCACCACCGCCGCGTGCGTGATTAAAGACAAGAGTTTTCTGAGCGTTGGCACTCCGGCTTTGAGGCCGTGGTGCCGATATCAGGGAGAAAGGGCAGCCTATGAAAATCACCTTTACCGGGAAACAGGACAAGCTGACCGCGCCTCAGGAGCGTAAGCTCGCCATGGCGTTCGCGCGCCTCTCGAAGTTGCTGGAGCGGCGCGGAGAGAAAGGAGCCCAGGTCATCTTAACGGACGAGCGGCACCTCCGCCACGCGGAGGTGCGGGTGAATTTCTACGACAACACGCTGATCGGCGCCGGAGCGGCGACCGAGCAATTCACGGCTGTCATGGACGCTGTCGAGAAGCTGGAGAAGCAGGCCTTGAAGGCTCGTTCGAAGTGGCGTGAGACCAAGCGCGCCACGCCGTCGCGTGCGGCCCGTACGTCCGGCACGATGGTGGAAGAGCCCGCGCCCAAACCGAAGAAAGAGGCCATCAAGAAGGCCGCGCCCAAGTCCAAGCCTTCCAAAGTGGTTCGCGCCAATGGTAAGGCCGGCAGCAAGCCGATGACGGTCGATGAAGCACTACTCGCCATGGAGGACGAACGCGACTACATGGTTTATCGCGACGCTGAAACCGACAAGGTCAGCGTGCTCATTCGCCGTCGCGACGGCAAAGTGGATCTTGTGGAAGCATAGATGGCCCAGCGGCGCACAAACCGATCTCCCGAACTCGTCATCCTCACCGGGCTGAGCGGCTCTGGTAAGGGGACGGTGCTCAAGACACTGGAGGATCTCGGCTTTTATTCGGTCGATAACCTCCCGCTCGATTTGATCGGTAAGTTCGCCGAACTGACCAAAGACTCACCCAATATCCGCCGGGCGGCGCTGGTGGTGGACATACGCGATCGCGACCACCTCCGGCGCTTCCCGGATCTGTACGCGGCGGTAAAGCGCAAGATCCGCACGCGCCTGCTGTTTTTGGACGCCGACGATTCAACGCTGGTGCGGCGCTACTCGGAAACCCGCCGTCCGCACCCGATGGGTGGCGGAAAAAGTGTCGTGAAGAGTGTGAAGGCGGAGCGTGCCGAACTGGCTCCCATCCGCGCGTTGGCGGATCATGTCATCAATACATCCACGCTGAATGTGCACGAACTGCGTCACAAGGTGACGGAACTGTTCTCGGCCACAGATGAATCGCATCTGCAAGTGCACGTCATCAGTTTTGGCTTTAAGTACGGCGTGCCGGCCGAAAGCGACCTCGTTTTCGATGTGCGTTTTCTGCCCAATCCAAACTACATTCCCGAGTTTAAGAACCTGACGGGGCGCCATGCCGGCGTGGCGCGTTACGTGCGCGGTTTTCCCCAAACTGTTGAATTTATGGAGCGCATCTCAAGTCTGCTGCTTTATCTGATGCCGCATTATGTGGCTGAGGGGAAAAGTTATCTAACTATCAGTTTCGGCTGTACGGGTGGCCACCACCGCTCTGTCATGATGGCCGAGGAGATGGGGCAATTGTTGGGCAAAGCCGGCTATTCGGTCAAAGTCGCACACCGCGATATGAAGAAGAATTAGATATACTGATCGGGAATCGGAGTGACAATTTAATTTGCGGCTCTGCCGACAGAGTGTTTAGTAATCGGAGTAGTTGATGGCGGTGGAAGTTGGGACGCCGGCGGTGCGCTATGGAGCACGCGGCAGTGAGATCTTTTCAGTTGAAATCCGGCAACTAGTTTCGGATCGGCGATGTTGGATTAGTGGTCCGGACAAGACGCTCGTGCTGACGCTGGCGCGTTTGCGCGCCGAACGGTGGGAAGCGGTAAGCCGAGCAAGCCCCGGCGCTCCGCCTTCTGCGCTGAACTGGAAAAGCCTCAGCACACACCAGACGTTTGACACCCCGGAACCCGTGGAGCCGCTGCCGCAGCCTGAGCCGGCGCCGGTCGAATTGCCCCCTCCGCCCAGCCGGAATGATGCGCGGTATCAGCCGGTCTACGCCTTCCTCGACCGTTTATTCCCCTGGCAAGGTCGCCGCAAACGCGAAAGATGTGAATTCCAGCTCAGTACCGACATGCGCCTGTGGGAAGAGACGTGCGCGCGGATCGAGTCGGAGAACCAGTATCAGATCGAGGCCCACCGCGAACGGGAGGAGCGCCATCGGGAGAGTTACGCGCAAGCGTTGGCGGCTTGGCAGGCGGAGCGCGATGCATTCGCGGCCGCTCAGCACTCCGGCGTGGATGTCCTTCGCGCACGCTTCGAAGCGGGTGATGCTGCTGCGGTCATAGGGTACTTTGATCTGGTGCTGTCCAGCGTCTTCGATGGTGAATACGAACTGGACGTGCGGTTCGGTGAATTGGTGGTGAATTGCGCGCTGGCGCAGCCCGGCGCCGGTGCTGAACAGGGACGCAGCGGTTATCAACTGGCTTTGGACGTGATCGGCGCGCTGTTTCGTGCCGATACGGACCACGTCTTGCAGTCGGTTGTCTTTAATGGCGTCGTTGAGCGCCGCGTCTGCCTGCTGACGGTGCGCTGTCCGTATGCCGGTTTCGAAACCATGGGCAACGCAGGCTCTGATGCCGAGTCTAGTTTTCGAGCCCTGGGAGGTGTTAGCCGTACAGAGGGGGGCGTACTTCAGCCGGTCAGGCCGTTGGCTGAGCCGCGGCCCGAAGATGAGCGCTTCGACGCGCCGCCGGAAGCCTTGCGTCCGCCTGCTGGTAGAAACCTCGCGACGGTCGGCTGGAGCGAGTTCGAGCGCACAATCAACATCGTATTCCAGGCCGTGTTCGCCACACGCTCGGCCGACGCGGCGCGGTTGGATCCGGCTCCGGGGCTCAGCGGTGAATTAGTAATTGAGGCGCGGCGGACCGCCGCAGCGCTGGGCGCGGCCGAAGTGCAGCCGATCTTTGAACGGTTGCAGGCTGAAGGCGGGAGCAAGTTGATTCTGGTGTCGACGTCGGATTTTGACAACTCCGCACGCGAGTTCGCTGCCGGGCGCCCGATTACACTGATTGACGGGCAGGGGCTGGTGAGGCTGTTGCGCGAATACGGCGTGGAGGCTTATATCGACCCGGGCGAGACACAGAACAGCCCAGCCGGGCAGATGAACGGCTGAGACGCTACCGCCGGCGTACCGTTTTGGCCGGTACGGGCGGCTCGGGCCGCGCCACGCGCATTAGCGTATTGTGCGATTCGTTGGGCGTGGCGCGCATGTTGCGCTCCAGTTCCACATTCAGCGAGGAGACGAACTGCTCAATCTGCGCCTGCATGGCGGCCATCTTCTCGCGCATGTTGAGGATGATCTCAACGCCGGCCAAGTTGACGCCCAACTCGCGCGTCAACTCCAGAATCACTTCCAGACGCACCAAGTCGTCGTCGGTGTAGAGACGCGTATTACCATCGCTGCGGGAGGGCGTGAGCAGGCCCTCGCGCTCGTACATGCGCAGCGTTTGCGGGTGGACATTGTACTTCTCGGCGACGGCCGAGATCATGTAGGCGGCTTTTGCTCTCTGCTTCGGCACGGCTTACACCTGACTCCATAAATCGGCGCGCGGGTCGCGGCTGTCGAGCCGCGCCAGTTCCTTCAGCAGATCGCGCGTGCGTTCATCACGCACGTCGGGCGCCTGGATGCTGACCTCGACAATCTGGTCGCCGCGCGTGTTCTTTCTGGCATTGTAGACGCCTTTTTCGCGCAGGCGAAACTTCTGTCCCGTCTGGGTGCCTTGCGGGATCTTCAACAAAGCGCGGCCGTCCACGGTGGGGACTTCGATGCGAGCGCCCAGCCCGGCCTCGGTTACGCTGACCGGGACCGTGACCAGCACGTCGTCGCCTTCGCGGCGGAACAGAGGGTGATCGTCGACCCGCACTGTGATGTAAAGATCGCCGGCCGGTGCGCCGAACGTGCCGGCGTTCCCTTTGCCGGCGACGCGCAGCCGTGCTCCGGTCGATGCGCCCGGAGGGATACGCACCTCCACCGACTCGGTCGTAGGCGCACGGCCCTCGCCGCCGCACGCCGAGCAGGCATTGCTCAACTTGCCTGAGCCATGGCAGCGCGGGCAGGTGAGAGAGAAGCGCATGGCGCCCGCCATCTGTGTCACATTGCCTGTGCCCTGGCATTGCGGGCACTGCACCGTCGCACCCCCGGCGTGGCCTGTGCCGTGGCAAACGCGGCAGTTTTCCAGATGCTGGATAGCGAGCCTCACCTGAGTGCCGCGTACGGCCTGCCAGAAGTCAATTGAGAGAGAGTACTCGAGATCTGTGCCCTTTTCGGCGGCGGCGCGCTGCTGTTGCTCGCGCTTACCACCGAAGAACTGGCTGAACAGATCACTGAAGCTGCCGCCGCCAGCCGGGAATCCTCCCGGTCCGGCTGCACCGCCGAAGCCCTGCGAGAAATCGAAGCCGCCGAAGCCGAAGCCGCCGGCGCCCTGCTCGTTCGGGTCTCCGCCCGGGAAGCCGGACTCGGAGTAGAACCCCACCTGGTCGTACATCTTGCGCTTCTTCGCGTCGGACAGGATGTCGTAGGCTTCCTGCACCTGCTTGAAGCGCTCTTCAGCCGCCTTATCACCAGGGTTCAGATCCGGGTGATACTTGCGCGCCAGGCGGCGGTACACCTTGCGGATTTCATCCGCGGAGGCATCCCGCCGTACTCCCAGCGATTGATAGTAGTCTTTGTTGGCGGCCATTTTCACACCTGGCGTCGCGCGAGCTTATTTCTTCTTGTCGTCGTCAACGTCGACAAACTCGGCGTCCACCACGTCGTCCTTCTTCTGTTGCTGCTGCGCCTGCTCCGGCTGCTGCGCTGCGTCCTGCGGCGGTTGCTGCTGGGCGCTGGCGGCCTTGTACATGGCCTCAGCCAGTTTGTGGCTGGCGGTGAGTAGCTGGTCCTGAGCCGCCTTCATCTTCTCCACTTCGCCGCTCTCCATCGTCTTCTTGGCGTTGGCGACGGCTTCTTCCACAGCCTTGGCGTCAGTCTCGCTAATCTTGTCGCGATGCTCTTTGAGCGTCTTTTCGGCGCCGTAAATGGCGTTGTCCAGGTGGTTGCGGACTTCAATCTCCTCACGCCGCTTTTCGTCGTCGGCCTTGTGGGAGTCTGCGTCGCGGCCCATCTTATCAATCTCTTCCTTCGACAGGCCTGACGACGAAGTGATGGTGATCTTCTGTTCGTTGTTGGTGGCCCGGTCCTTCGCCGTGACGTGCAGGATGCCGTTGGCGTCGATGTCGAAGGTGACCTCCACCTGCGGCACGCCGCGCGGGGCGGGCGGAATGCCCACCAACTGGAAGACGCCCAGCATACGGTTGTCGCGCGCCATGGCGCGTTCACCCTGGAATACCTTGATTTCGACGCTGGTCTGGCTGTCGGCCGCGGTCGAGAATACCTCGCTCTTTCGCGTCGGGATGGTGGTGTTGCGCTCAATCAGCTTGGTGAAGACGCCACCCAGCGTCTCAATGCCGAGCGACAGCGGCGTGACATCCAGCAGCAGCACGTCCTTTACTTCGCCGCCCAGTACGCCGCCCTGCACGGCCGCACCCACCGCCACCACCTCGTCCGGGTTGACGGTCTTGTTCGGCTCCTTGTTGAAGAGCTCTTTCACGATGGCCTGCACGCGCGGGATACGCGTGGAGCCGCCCACCAAGACGACCTCGTCAATCTGCGCCGTGCTCAGGCCCGCGTCGGAAATTGCCTGACGGCAGGGGCCGACGCAGCGCTGCAAAATGTCTTCCACCATCTGCTCGAAGCGCGCGCGGGTCAGCGCCTTGACCAAGTGCTTCGGGCCGGTCTGCGGGTCACCGTAGATAAATGGCAGGTTGATCTCGGTCTCCATCGCCGAGCTCAACTCGATCTTGGCCTTTTCGGCCGCTTCCTTCAGGCGCTGCAACGCCATGCGGTCGCGCGACAGGTCGACGCCTTCGTCGTTCTTGAACTCTTCAATCAGCCAGTCCACCAGGCGCTGGTCGATGTTGTCGCCGCCCAGGTGCGTGTCGCCGTTGGTCGACTTCACTTCCACCACGCCGTCGCCCACCTCGAGGATCGAGATGTCGAACGTGCCGCCGCCAAAATCGTAGACGGCGATCTTCTCTTCCTTCTTCTTGTCCAAGCCATAGGCCAACGCGGCGGCCGTCGGCTCATTGATAATGCGCAGCACTTCCAAACCCGCAATCTGGCCGGCGTCCTTGGTGGCCTGGCGCTGCGAGTCGTTGAAGTAGGCCGGCACGGTGATCACTGCCTTGGTCACCTTCGCGCCAAGGTAGGCCTCGGCCGCCTCCTTCAGCTTCGTCAGA
>CAYZIX010000008.1:0-63406 GCA_964478395.1 uncultured Candidatus Solibacter sp. | reverse complement strand
GGCCAAACGGACCACGGCATGCGCACCACCGCCAGTGCGCATCACCTCGCCCTCAGCCAACGCTGCGCCGGCGGTAAGCGCGTGTCCACTCACCAGGCGCACTTCACCGGAGGCCAGCTCCAGCTTGCCGCGCGGCCCGCCCGGGGCCAGCGCGTTGTCGATGGCGCCGCGGCTCATGTAGAGTCCGATCACCGCCACGCTGGCAGCCATTGCCCATGGCGCGGCCTTGCGTACCCAGGTGGCACGCCGCACAGGCATTGCCACCACGCTCCGCGCGCCGCGCAGTTCACCAAAAGCGCGCCGGCATTCCGGGCAGCGCGCCAGATGGTCTTCCACCAGCAGACGGCGCTGCTCCGGCAAACGCCCTTCGGCGTACGCGCTCAAATCCTGGCGGATGCCGGCGCAGACATCTCCGCTGCCCTGCATCAATTTGGCCCAGACGCGGGCCCGCGCCGCTTCGGCCACGGAGGCGTCCACCGTTTCGGCCTGCATCGCTTCGAGTGCTTGATCCAAACGATCCTTTGCCATGGCGTCCTCCTTGACTAGCGCTCCAACTCCGCCTGTAGCCACTGCCGGATGCGGTGCAGCCGCACGCCGATGGTGGAACGCTCCAGGCCGTGCATTTCAGCAATTTCGGTATTGGTCACGCCCGTGACGTAGCGCAGCGTAAACAGCTCGGCGTCTTTTTCGTCGAGCGTGGCCAGCGCGCGCCGCAACCGCTCCTTCAGCAGCGGCGCCGATTCGGGCGCGGCTTCGGCCAGGCTTTCGTTCAGCTCCGCCTCAGGCCGGCGCATGCGGGCGCGCAGGATGTCCAGCGATGCATTGGTGGCGGCGCGGCGCAGGTAGCGCTCCGGCATCTGGTCCGGGTCCAGCCGTTCACCGTGGTTGTAGATGCGCAAGAACACGGTTTGCAGCACGTCCTCAGCGTCGGCCGGGTTGCCGGTGACGCGCAGCGCCGTGCGGAAA
Organism: uncultured Candidatus Solibacter sp.; assembly: GCA_964478395.1. Classification (GTDB taxonomy): domain Bacteria; phylum Acidobacteriota; class Terriglobia; order Bryobacterales; family Bryobacteraceae; genus Paludibaculum. The sequence goes on along the minus strand of CAYZIX010000008.1, from coordinate 62,440 downwards.
ACTGTGTCCGAGTATTTCTCGTAGAGCTCTGTGAAACCGCGTCCGGCATTCATGGCGGTAGCCCCCGCGGCTTGCATCAGGCTGGTGGATGGGGTGGACATCCGCGCCTCCACTTGCCTATACGCAGCGGCAGGCCGATTATTTCACACTTCCCGGAATGAATAAAGCCGGGTATAATATTTATAACTGGATATAACTATGCTATCGAAGGAAGAACGCAAGGCGGCCATCCGGAGCTTCAAGGAGCGTCCGGTGCGGGCGGGTATCTATGTGATCCGCTGCACGGTGAGCGGGCGGCGGTGGGTGGGGCCGTCGCGCAACCTGGGCGCCTCGCACAATAGCGCGTGGATGTCGTTGCGCATTGGCGCGCACCGCGATGCGGCCCTACAGGCGGAGTGGAATTGTCACGGCGAGCCGGCGTTTGTCTACGAAATTGCCGAGCAATTTGACGAGGACTTGCCGCCGCTTCTGCTGCCGGACGCTTTGAAAAATGGGCTGAAAAAATGGAGCGGGCAACTAAACGCCACCCGTCTTCTGTAGAGAGAGGAGGAGGATCAGGCGGCTTGCCGGCGGTGTACGGACGATTTTGCCGGCGCCACGCTGGAACGTTCGATTGTGGCCAATTCCCGCAGGATGATCAGCCGTTCAAGCTCTTCAGGGGCTTGCTGAACACCGCTGTCGTCCGTGCGGCCGGCGGAATCCAAGATTTCGTTTTCAAGTTCGAGACGATTCAGGGTACTCATACGTTGCTGGACGCAGCTTGGCGCCCACATATTTATCAGACGATTGAAACGCCCAAATGTTCCGTAAGTTATTTGATGTCGCGAGCCGCTAAAAAGGCGCAGGCCCAGGCAAATGCGGCAAAGACCGGCAATTGATGGAAGGGGTAATCCACCAGCGCATGGGCTGCCACCACCAGGAATCCGACTCCCCACACGGAGCGCAGCAGACGGCGCGCCAGCATCAGCACGGCGGCCGCGATGGCGCCGGCGCAGACGATGCCGCCGTCGGCGGCCCATTGTAGCCAGTCGCAGTGCGCCTGATTGACGAAGACGCCAATGTCGAAGGACGCGAATTCCGGGTAGACCGATGGCCATGTGCCCAGACCGGTGCCGGTGAGCGGGTGGCGGCGTATGATTTCGAGCGTGGAGCTGATGATGGGCCAGCGGAAGTCGGCCAGCGGGTCCAGGCCAGTGAGCCGCTCCCAGAAGGTGTCCCAACTGCCGGCCAAGCCGAGCAGCGCGACAACGGCAAGGGTTTGAGCAGCGGTCCAGGCGGCGGTGCGGCCGGAGATGGCGCCGCGGCGCCAGCCCAGCGCCAGCACGAGTCCAACTTCGACCACGAGCAACGCGCCGCCGGCACGCGATGCGCCGGCCACCACGCCGGAAGCCAGAATGGCGGCCAGCACCAACAGAAATGGCGCGGCGCGGCGCCGTTCCATGGCTCGCCATAACGCGAGAGGCAGCACCAGCTCAACAAACTGCGCGTATTTATTGCGGTAGACGAACGGGCCCAGCACGTCCTTGTCGTAACCAGTGTCAAAAAGCCAGAACGCGCGCCCCGTGCCCGACAGCACTTGTAGCAAGGCGATGACGCTGATGACGGCCGCGAACGCCAACAACGCGTTCTCCATGCGCAAGGCCAAGCGCTCCGACCGCGCCGCCTGGGCCGCAATCAGCGCGGCGCACAACACGGCCAGCCAGACGGTGATCTCTTCCACGGTGAACCACGGCAACACGGTCCAGCCGGCGGCCAGTTGCAGCGCGCCCCAGGACGGCACCACGGCCAAGGCCAGCCATGCCGGTGGCAGGCGCAGAGACCGCGCCAGCCACGCGTCCGTCCATAGCCAAGCCAAGGCGATGGCGAAAACCGCCAGCTCAAACGCGGCCACGGCCCAACGCTCGCGCACCCACAGTGTGAGAATGCCGAACGCCAGTACGACGGCCAGCGCCCAGGCGGCGGCGCGGGTGTAGCGGTTCATCGCTGCGCCTCCGCGCGGGCGAAGGAAAGCTCCCGCAACAGCAACTCGCCCTCGGCGCGGACACGGCCGTGCACACGGTCGATGCGCAGCGCCAGGCGGTACAGCCGCCTTCCGGGCAAGGCGCGCCAACTGACGGCGAACTGCCGCCAATCGTCGCTTGCCATGGATTGCGGCGGGCTGGCGGGCTCCATCACAGCGCCATCGTCCAGCGCGGTGAGCCGCCAGCCGAGGCCGGATTCGCCCGCGTTCAGGTTGCGCGTCTGCGCCTCGAAGCGCAGCGTCCAGACGGCGTCGCCCGGCAGGTAGAGCGTCTGCGCCAGCAGTTCCGCCGCCTCCGGTTGGCGGCCGGAGAAGGTAAATTTGGCGCCGTGATCGATCACCCCCAGATTGGCCTCAATGCCCTCGGGCTCCTTCAACGCCCAGTCCAGGCCGGGCGGCGTGACGGGCTTATCAAGCTGCGCATTAATCAGCGGCGACTGCTCGGACCAGCGCGACGGCAGCGCCGAGTTCCACACGGCCACGGCCTCCTCGCCGCGTCGCGCCTCCAGCAGAGCGCCGGTGGCCCACGACAGCGTGGTAGCCACCTCGGACGAAGGAGTGCGCGCCATGCGCGCAGCGGCCAGGTAAGCGGCGGCGGTGGACGGGAGAGAGTCGTAATCCTTGGAGTTGATCAGGAAGAAGAGATAAGGGGCAAGGTTTCGCGGGGACGCGGGCACCACGTCGCGGAGCATGGTGGCATTGGTGGCGCCCGCGTCGCGGCATTGAAGAAAGACGGGCGTCTGGCCGGTGTGCGCGCGTTCCAGCGCCAGGCGCGACCATTTCAACAGGTCGTCGCGGCGGTTGTGGCGGGCGTAGAAGTTTACCAGCGACCAGCGTGGCAGCCAGAGCTGATTGTAGTGTGCCGCCTGAAGCAGCAGGCGCTCGGCGGTGGAAGCGTCGCCCGCCGACTCCGCCGAAACGGCGGCCTGGGTGAGCGTCAGGCTACGGCGCGGGTTCAGGCGCAAAGCTTCGCGCCAGATGGGCATGGCGTCTTGGCCAGACTCTTCCAGGCGCTGCGCCAGCAGGACACGGTAGAGGTCATTCGTTGGATCCAGGTCAATGGCGCGCCGGACTGCACCGATCTTCGGATGGGATTCCGTGAGAATCGCACCGCCCAACCGGCACAAAACAGATAGGGCCGTTGGGATCAACGAAAAAGTTGCTATTAGGGCTATCGCAACGGACCGATGAGTAGCTGGAGAAGTCAAGGAGTCGTCCCGAAGCTGTGGCAATGAGCCTTGTTGGAATCAGGTTCGATTCTATCATCGTTCCGCGGCTTAACTCCTTGCCAGGATGAAAGTTAAGCATCATGTCGAGAAATCCTGATGTGCGCTGTCGGGCCAGCCTGAATGTTTACGGGAAGCGAATAATCTGGCCGGGGTTGGTGGAGCGAGTCAATGAAAACAGTAACTACAGTTTTGGTTCTGGCGCTCGGGGCGGTGGTCTGTGCTCCTGTCTCGGGGGCGGTTATCGGAGTGGCCGTTTCGAACGGCAAAATGGAGGTAAACCGGTCCGAAGTGATCGGCAACGCGAATCTGAGTGACGGGGCGACGCTTCGTTCAACTGCGGAACCTCTCAGGATTCAGTGGACGGCCGGTGGCAGCGCGTCGCTGGCGCCGCACAGCGCGGCCCAGGTCTATGGCGACCGTATGGTGTTGGAACAGGGCGTCGGAGTGGTGACTACTTCCGCCGTCCGCACGGTGGCAAAGGGCTTTGAAGTGCAGGCCGAGCGCGGTTCGCAGGCCCAGGTGGCGCTGCACAACGGCGTTGTCCAAGTAGCTGCGTTGAGTGGCACGGTAAGAGTGCGGGGCGTCAATGGAATGATGTTGGCGCGCGTTCCGTCGGGACGGGCGCTGGACTTCTCCACCGATTCGAAGCCGGGTGATGTCTCTACAATGAGCGGCCTGCTGCGCAGTGAGAATGGAAAGTTCTACCTCAAGGACCAAGTCACAAGCCTCGACGTGGAAGTGCGCGGAGCGAACGTCAAGTCGGGTGTAGGGCAGATGGTGGAGGTCAGTGGACGCGCTACACCAAGTGCTGACAGGCAGTCTCAAGTAATTGAAGTAGCAAGCCTTACGCGGGTCGAAGCCGAGCAGCAGGGCAGCGGCGCCAGGCCGACCACCGGGGGAGCAAGCCCCTCCGGCAAGATCGCGGCCAGGAGTTCGGCCAGCGGCATGAGCCATGGCACCAAGGTGCTCATCGGCGTGCTGGTGGCCGGCGGCGCAGCCGGTGTGGCCGTCCCATTAGCCACAATCTCCCGCTAGTTGAAGACCTCAAGAAACACAAAGGCCCGGATCCACGCATGTGGAACCGGGCTTCTGCGTTCTCGGTTGTGATTACTCGGCGGCTGGGGTTTCAGCGGCTGGAGCGGGCGCTTCCTTCACCGCGTGCTCGAACAGGAAGTTGAGCGTTTTCTCGGTGACAATGCGGTTCACGATGTTGCGGATGCGGCCGTCCTTTTCCAGCTTCATGCGCGTGGCGGCGACGGGCTCGCGCTGCTGGCGGGAGATGCGCTGCACCTCGGCGTCCACCTCTTCCTGGGTGGCGTGAATATCTTCGGTGGAGGCGATTTTGCCCAGCAGAAGCGACGCTTTGACATCGCGCGTGGCGCGTTCAAGCTGCGACTCGCGCAACTTTGCCCAATCCAGCTTTATCTTGCTGGTGTCGACGCCCTGGGCCTGCATGGAGCGGAACTGGTTCTCGACAATCATCTCGATCTGGTTGTCGATGTAAGCTTCCGGCACCGGGAACTCGTGCGTGTCGACCAACTGGTCGAGCAGCGCGTTCTTGGCCGCCGCCTGGGCGGTGTACTCACGCTCGCGCGACATACCCTTGCGGATCTCTTCCCGCAACTCGTCGAGTGTCTGGAAATCGCCAAGGTCCTTGGCGAACTCGTCGTTCAACTCGGGCAGCTCCCGCAGGCGGATCTGTTTGAGGGTGATCTTGAAGCGCACGGTGCGGCCAGCCAGCCGCTCGGCGGCATAGTCTTCCGGATAAGTGATTTCGGCCTCGCGCTCGTCACCGGGAACGGCTTCGCGCAGCGTCTCGGAGAACTGCTGGAAGGTGTCTTTGCCGCCAATCTCGATGTTGATGTCATCCTGCTTCATCGGCTCGCCTTCGACGCCGGAGATGGACAGCAACGAAACCAGGCAGTGATCGCCGTCCTTGGCCGGACGCGGGTCGACGTTGACATACTGAGCGCGCGCGTCGCGCAACTCGTTCAGGCGCTTTTCAACGTCCTCTTCCGTGACGGTGGGCTCGGCGTAGCTGACCTTCAGGCCACGGACTTCCTTGAGCTCAATCTCGGGGGCCACTTCAAACTCGGCCTTGAAGTGCACATCCTCGCCCTCGTGGAAGTGCAGGTCGCGGACCTGCGGGCGGCTGACGACGTGGAGGTTCTCGCGTTCGCACTCCTTTTCGAGAAACTGCGGGATCAGGTTGTCGAGCGCCTCCTGGCGGATGTCGCCCATAAACTTCGAGCGGATGATGCTGGCCGGAGCCTTGCCCGGACGGAAGCCCTGTATGTGCGCCTTGGCGCGGACCTTCTCGACTACCTTTTCGATCTCGGCCGCGTAATCAGCGGCGGGAATGTGGATATCCAGCGAGTGCTTGCAACCTTCAACGAGTGCCAATGGAAAACCTCCAGACGCGAAAAGGCGGGCCGCGCGCGGCCCGCCCGTGGGGATGGGTTAACGGCCGGCGGCCAACCGGGCGTCTTCACGCAGCGCGGAGGCCTTGTCGGTGGCCTCCCAGGTGAAGGTCGGCTCGGTACGGCCGAAATGACCGAAAGCGGCGGTGGCGCGATAGATGGGCCGCCGCAACTTCAGGTGCTCGATGATGCCGCGCGGAGTGAGCGGGAAGTGCGCGCGCACCAGTTCGGTCAAGCGTTCTTCATCGATAATGCCGGTGCCGAAGGTGTTCACCAGGACACTGACTGGGTCCGCCACGCCAATGGCGTAGGCCAACTGCACTTCAGCGCGAGTGGCCAAGCCGGCGGCCACAATGTTCTTGGCAATGTAGCGGGCCATGTAGCAGGCCGAGCGGTCCACCTTTGTCGGATCCTTGCCGGAGAAGGCGCCGCCGCCGTGACGGCCCATGCCGCCGTAGGTGTCGACGATGATCTTGCGGCCGGTGAGGCCGGTGTCGCCGTGCGGGCCGCCCACTTCGAAGCAACCGGTGGGGTTGATGTGGAACTTGGTCTGGCCGTCGATGAATTCGGCGGGCACCACGGGCTTGATGATCTTTTCGCGGATGTTCTCCACCAGGCCGTCGGGCATGGTGTTGGGCTTGGTGGGGTGCGGGTCGTGCTGCGTGGAAACGACAATGGCGTCGATGCGCGCCGGCTTGCCGTTGACGTACTCGACACTCACCTGGCTCTTACCGTCGGGCCGCAGGCCGGAGAATTCCTTGGCGTTGCGGGCGTCGGACAGGCGCTTTACCAACTGATGGGCCAGCATGATGGGCAGCGGCATCAGTTCGGGGGTCTCGTCGCAGGCGTAGCCGAACATCAGGCCCTGGTCGCCGGCGCCGCCGGTGTCCACGCCCATGGCGATGTGCGGCGACTGGCCGTGCAGCAGGTTCATCACGGAGCAGGACTTGTAGTCGAAACCATAGTCCGAGCTGGTGAAGCCAATGTCCTTGATGACTTCGCGGGCCAGATCCGGGATGTCACGGAAGAACTTGAGGTTGGTGGTGGTGATCTCACCGGCGACAATACAGGTGCCAGTGGTGACCAGCGTTTCGCAGGCCACGCGGCCGGTGGGGTCTTCCTTCAGGATGGCGTCGAGTACGGCGTCGCTGACCTGATCGGCAATCTTATCGGGGTGCCCTTCGGTGACGGACTCCGACGTAAATATGTGACGGCTAGCGTCGGGCAATTTAAATGACCCTCCTCAGGTGGGGATACACCGCCTCGGATGCTCGCGCAGGGGCCTGCTCGGCGGGAATTACCATCCTTCAGTGTATCGAGCGGTTATAGGGAGCGTCAAACACAGGGCGGAGACGCTGAAGCATTCGATCAGCGCGGCTGCGCCCGCGCCTCGAAGTTGACAATCTCATCAATCAGCCACGTCTCGAAGATCGGAAGCACCGAAAGGAACTCTGAGTATATTCGCCGGCAGCCATCGATGTGAAGGTAGGTTCCAGAATCGCTCAGATCCACTACGTTCTTCTTCAGCAGCACCAGTTCCGCCTGAAATGGCGACACCGACGTGATCTCAATAGCTGGCCACGGTGCTGTCGCGTGGGTGAATTCGTTTCGGTTTGTCCGCAATTCTTCAATCCAGCTTGTCGGCCCACCATGACGCGATATTTGATCCTCCAACCACCCTGGAGGCGGTACGTTGTGCCGGTTCCTTGGCACGTCGACGTCGAGCATTCCAGAAAGGAATTCTCCCGCAAACCGTGAGGTCAGTTCATAGGCAGACCGGCACTCGAACAGAAAAGCGTCGATATCGACCAGGAGTTCATATGCCAAGTCACGGTTCTTCGCCGTATATGCAGCCCCTTCTTCAATGCACCGGATGACCTCCGGACGGGCCTGTTCCAGTTCTTTGCCAAACGTAGTGAGATGATCGTCCAGGCGCCTTGTGACTATTTCCAGCGCCCTCATTCGTGCAGCTACAGCTCCGGCGATCTCTCCAAGCCCCAGGGCTGCCCACCGGCGCCGGCGCGCTCTAAGTTCAGCGCTAGAACTGGAATCGAGCCGGCTCATTAGCCGGAGGATCCAATGTGCCCGTTCCGGCCTGAAATCCAAATGGAGCGTCCGTGCCACAACTGAAAGTTGATCACATCTGCCCGGGCTGTAACCGTGTCGGCTACGTGTAGTGTTTGTCATTTAACGCCGAGCGGTATAGGATGGCAACATGATCCGCTCGTTTCGGTCGAAGGACACGGAGCAGCTATGGCAGCGCGAGTCCAGCCGACGATACGCCGGCTTCGACCGGATTTCCAAGCGGAAGTTGGACCAACTGAACGCGGCAACATCGCTCTTTGATTTAGCGGCGATTCCGGGCAACCGTTTCGAGCCACTGTCAGGCGATCGTTTAGGCCAATACAGTATCCGGATTAATGATCGTTGGCGTGTTTGCTTCGAGTGGCGGGACGGGCACGCCGAAGCGGTCGAGATCGTCGATTACCATTGAGGGAAACATGGCGCGGAAAACTCAAAAACTCGATCCGATTCATCCCGGTGAAACGCTGCGGGAAGACTTCATGGTTCCGCTGGGGCTGAGCGCCAGCCGTCTGGCGATGGAGTTGCATGTCCCGGTGACACGGGTCAACGACATTGTTCGCTGCCGGCGCTCGATCACGGCCGACACGGCGTTGCGTCTGGCCCGCTACTTCGGCACCAGCGCCGAATTATGGATGAACCTACAGGCACACTACGACCTGGAAGTGGCGACGGACGAGGCGGCGGCGCTGGTGGAAAGGCAAGTGAAGCCGCGCACAGCGGCATAAGCGTCTCACCGCGGGTACGGATGGCCGCGCAGGATGGTGAGGGCGCGGTAGACCTGCTCGGCCAGGACGGCGCGCGCGAGTTCGTGCGGCATGGTCATGCGCGAAAGCGACAACAGCAGATCCGCGCGCGGACGCCACGCCTCCGGTAGGCCATAGTGGCCACCCAGCAGCAGCACAATATCCCGCGCGTCCAGCTCCGCCTTGCCGACCCAGGCGGCGAACTCCTCGGACATCATCGGCTTGCCGGCGGGGTCGAGAAACACCTTGCGGGCTGTCGAGTGGCGCGCGAACAGGTCGAACTTGCGCGGGTCGATCTCACGCATTTCGCACGCCATGTAGCGAGAGGTGCGCTTAAGGTACTCTTCGGCCAGCGCGTTGGAGTGCTGGTCGCGCGGCTTGCCGATGAAATAGAGATAGAGCTTCACGGCTCGATGACGGCCGCATTCGCCATGCCGACGAAGGCGTCGCGCGCCGGGCGGCTGTCCGTGCTCATCTGCACCATGAAGACGCCCACCAGGTGCTTGGCCGGATCGATCCAGCCATAGGTGCCGAAGGCGCCGCCGTGGCCGAAGGTGCCGATGCTCTGGCCGGTGAGCATGCCGAGGTTAGACTTGGTCACTTCCCACGTCAGGCCGAAGCCGGTGCCGGGGTTGTGGCCGGCCTGGAGGTCGCCGGTGTGCAGCGCGGTCATGGTGGCCACCGACTGCGGCGAGAGCAGGCGCTTGCCGTCGAGCGTGCCGCGGTTGCACATCATCTGGTAGAACTTGGCCAGGTCGGCGGCGGTGGAGTACATGGAGTGCTCGGGGCCGGCGTATTTGGCGCCAGCGCGGAACTTGAGCGGGTCGCCGGCCAGGATGTCGGCGCCGGACTTCACCAGCCGATGATCCTTGCCCATCTGATAGACGGGCGCCAGCCGCGCGTGCTTCGACTCGGGCAGCACGACGTGCGAGTCCGTCATGCCGAGCGGCTCAAAGATACGGGTCTGCAAAAACTTCTCGTAGCTCATGCCGGAGAGCACTTCGACGATGCGCCCCAAGGTGGCGAGGCCGGTGTTCGAGTACATCCAGCGCGAGCCGGGCTCGAACAGCAAAGGCTGCTGCGAATAGATCAGCGTAGCGTCGGCCAGCGTGTGGTCCAGGCTGACCATGATGTCTCCGATGCCGGGTGCGGCCGGGCCCATGCCGGAGGTGTGCGACATGAGATCGCGCACCGTGATGGGCCGCGCGGGCTTGCGCAGGGTGAGCACGCCATCGACGTTGGAGACGACCACCATCTGGCCGCGGAACTCGGGCAGGATGCGCTCCACCGGATCGTTCAGCCGCAGCTTGCCCTCTTCCATCAGCATCATGATGGAGACGCCAGTGAATGGCTTGGTCATGGACATGATCTGGAAAATAGAGTCCTTGGCCATGGGCTTGCGCGCCTCAATGTCCTGCCATCCGGCGGCTTCGTAGTGAGCCAGCACACCGTTGCGCATGACGAGCGTGACCGCGCCGGGTATCACCTGCTGGTTTGCCAGCTCTTTCATGCGAGGCGCGATATGCTCCAGGCGGGCCGCGTCCATGCCGGCCTTGGCCGGGTCGGCGGCCGGAAGCAGTGAGAAGGTGAGGAGAAAAAGGCTAAGGATCCGTAACATGAGTTATACGCTCTCCGGGCATTATAATGCGGGTGGACGCACGCGAGCTCTGCACTCCTTGGCTTCCCTTAACACTATGACCCGTCGCGAATTTGCGGCCCTTGTCGCCGCTCCATCCGTACAGTTTGACGCAGCCCTGGTTCGCCGTCACGACAAGGCCGTGGAACGCCTGCTCCAGATACAGGTGACAACGCCCGGTAAGCGTGACACGGGCGGCTACCCGGATGAGTATGGCATATTCTTCGCAGGCTCCGGATCGAGCGTGTTGGGCGCGACGCTGGCCGCCTACATCACGCCACAGTCGCGCTACTACCAGTCGGCAATGCTGATCGATCGCATGAAGCTGGCCGCCTCCTTCCTGCTCAGGGCGCAACACTCGGATGGCACCATCGATCTGCCGACGACGAACTTCCATTCGACCCCCGACACCGGCTTTGTCGTCCACGGCGCGGCGATGGCGGCGCAGATGGCGCGGCGCGCCAAGATCGAGCTGCCGGACCTGGATAAGTTCCTGCACAACGCGGGCGAGGCCTTTATTCACGGCGGCGTGCATACGCCGAACCACCGCTGGGTGGTCTGCCAGGCCATGTCGCAGTTGAACGAGTTGTGGCCCGACAAGCGTTATGACAAGCGCATCGCGCAATGGATGGCCGAGGGGATCGACATCGACGCCGACGGGCAGTTCAATGAGCGCTCCACCACCATCTACAACACGGTGACCGACAATGCGCTCACCACACTGGCGCTGAAGACGAACCGGCCGGAACTGCTAGACATCGTGCGGCGCAATCTGGAATCGATGTTGTATTTCATTCATCCGGACGGTGAGGTGGTGACTGATATCAGCACCCGCCAGGACAAATATGAACGCGCGCGCATGGACCGCTACTGGTTCCCGCTGCGCCTGTTGGCCATCCGGCTGAATGACGGCCGTTTCGCCAGTATCGTGCGCTCCATTGAAGACCGTGCCGGCTCGCTGGCCTTCTATATCTGTTACCCCGAACTAGCCAAGCCGCTGCCGCCCTCCAAGCCGCTGCCGGACAGCTACCATCACCTGATGCCGGTGGTGAAGGCCGTGCGCGTGCGGCGCGGCCAGCGTTCGGCCTCCATCCTGATGAACGGGGACAGCCACTTCTTCACGCTGCGCCACGGCGGGTGCGTGATTGAAACGGTGCGCCTGGCTTCATCTTTCTTTGGCAAGGGCCAGTTCCGTCCGCAGCGTTGGGAGAAGACCGCCGACGGTTACCGCCTCAGCCAGACCCTCACAGCACCGTATTATCAGCCGTTCGATCCGCCGCGGCATGTCGAGCCGGCCGATTATCAGGCGTCCCGCCTGCTGCGCCGTCAAAGTGAGGTGCAAACCCTCAACTACGACGTCATTATCCGGGAGACGCCGCGTGGCTTCCAGATGGAAATCGATGCGCGCGGCACGGAAAACGTGCCAGTGTCGCTCGAAATCAATTTTCGTGAAAATGTTCAGCTCGAAGGCGTCGCTCCGGCGCCCCTGGCCGAACGCGCCTGGATTCCCACCGGTAAGCAAGTGACGGCACGTGTCGACAAAGACACCATCCGAATCTCTCCGAGCTTTCTGGAGCACCGCTGGACGCAGTTACGAGGAGTGGAACCGCGGATCCCCGGCAAAGCGGTTTACTTCTGTGGTTACACGCCTTTACGGCGGACTATTGAATTCGAAAGCGGAAACTGACATTTCAATCAAGTCTACAGATTTCCATATTGCAATTGTGTGACCTGCACACGTGAAAATGTATCCGCATACAAATTAAGTTTAACTAGCCTGACAGCAATCAGCTCTGATAAACTCTGCCAAGATATCGCGTGCTGGCGTGCGCTAATTCGGGCCACCGTGTCGTTGTCCGGGGGCCGCGCCGGCGGAAAGAGAGCACTAAGGAGTGAAGAGATCAATGTTGCTTCAGGCGCTCCGCTGCGCAGTGTTTTTTGCGATGTCGTTGCTGTTGGCTGGTGTCTCACTGTTCGCACAGTCAGATAACGCCAACGTCAGCGGCACGATCAAGGACCCATCCGGGGCCGCCATCCCCAACGCAAAGATTGTTTTGAAGAACCAGGATACCGGTCTGGTGCGCGAAGCCACCACGAACGAAACTGGGTCATACATGATTCCAACTGTTCCTCCGGGACTCTACACGTTTTCCGTCGAGGCTGCCGGGTTCAAGAAGTATGAGTCCACGGGCAATAAAGTGGACCCGAGTGTCCCGGCCAATATCAGTGCTGAGTTGCAGGTCGGCCAATTGAGTGAAGTCGTCGAAGTCAAAGCGTCGGTGACGGCGCTGCAGACCGAATCCGGCGCGCTGGGCCGTGTGGTTGAAGGCAAGCAGATGCAGGACATCCAGTTGAACGGCCGCAATCCGGTTTACCTGGCCCTGTTGAAACCGGGTGTGCGCGGTTCATCACTGGCGAGCTTCAGCTATGCCATGACCACGGCTTCGTTGAAGATTAACGGCAGCCGTGATCAGGACAACCTGATCACGTATGACGGCGCAGTCGCCGTCCGCACCCGTTCGAATGGTACATCGATCGGCTCTGCCGACCTCGATACCACGTCGGAAGTGCAGATCCTGACTGCCGCCTATGGCGCTGAGTTCGGCCGTTCGGCCGGTGGCCAGGTGCGCATCATCACCAAGAGCGGCACCAGTCAGTTCCATGGTTCGGCTTACGAGTACTTCCGCAATAACGCGTTGGACGCCAATTCCTGGTCGCGTAACCGTTCAACCAGCACGAATATGACGGCGCCGATGAAGTACAACCAGTTCGGCTACAACTTCTCGGGTCCCATCTTCATCCCGAAGCACTTTAATTCCGACCGCAGCAAGTTGTTCTTCACCTGGGCGCAAGAGTGGGCCAAGTACCGCACCACGTCCAGCAACTGGCGGAACGTACCGAGCGCGGCCATGCGTACCGGCGACTACAGCGAACTGCTGGCCGGCAACACGGTTTGGTATAGCGCCAAGAAGACCATCTACGATCCCTACGGCACGCATGACTCCACTGGCATGCCCACCACAGCGGTGCCAAACAACGTAATTCCAAACAGCTATCTGAGCACGAACGGCCTGGGCCTGCTGAAGGTCTACCCCCTGCCGAACGGTATGATCTCCGGCTCGAACAACTGGTATGGCCAGGCCGCGGCCCCGACCAATCAGCGCAAGGACTCGATCGGCGTCGACCTGCTACCCACCAATAAGGACAACATCCGCTTCCGTGCGATGCTGTATCACTACGTGACGGTGGATCCATTCGGTTCCAGCCTGCTGCTGACGAACAAGACCACGACGCGTCCGAATCAGACCTCCTCGATCAACTGGACGCACACCTTCAGCCCAACCTTCATCATGGAAGCGCTAGGCACGGCCAGTCGTGACCAGGTTTACCTGGCAATGGAGGATACGGCCACGTTCCGCCGTGAAACCTACGGCATCAACTACCCGTACATTTACGGTTCGGATAGCAAGGACCGCCCGACTAAGCTGCCGGCCGTCTCCTTCCCGGTGTACTCGTCCTATACGGGGAGCCCGTATCCGTCACAGTCCACTGGCCCGATCTACAACGCATCGGTCAACTTCACCAAGATCATCAATAATCACACGGTGAAGTTCGGTGTGCTGATTGAGCGCGCCGGCCAGAACGACTACGACCAGATCAACGTCAACGGCGTACCGGGTGGCACCGACAACCAAAACGGCCGCTTCGTGTTCCTTGATTCCAGCACGAACGGTTCAGGCCTGGGTATCGCCAACGCCGCCTACGGCAAGTTCGACACGTACGCCGAAATCGGCAAGCGCAGCTATACCCCTTACCGCGGCCACATGTTCGAGAGCTTCGTCCAGGATGAGTGGAAGATCAACTCGAAGTTGAAGTTGACCTATGGCGTCCGCTGGACGATCGTGCAGCCCTATTACAGCCTCTGGAACAACATGGCTATCTTCGACCCGGCGTTCTATAGCACCTCGAAGGCGGTCAATGTCGATCCGAAGACCGGCAACCCGCTGGTTACCGCGGGCGCCGATTACTACAACGGAGTTGCGCTGGCCGGCGATGGCTGGACCAGCTCCGGTAAGGGCCGGGTCGGCATCTCCACCGACAGCAGCTACGACTATCTGTTCCGCGGCATCTCCCGCAGCTACTCCGACATCGACTGGAAGAACTACCAGCCGCGTCTCGGTGTGGCCTATCAGCTGAATTCGAAGACCGTCATCCGCGCCGGCGGCGGCGCCTACTCGACGCGCCTCGGCGTCAGCGACTCGATCTTCCTGGGCGGCAACCCGCCGTTGCAGCCCATCGCTTCCATCGCCACCGGCAGTGTCGACAACCCGGGCGGCGGCAGCACGTCGCTGTTCCCGCTGAGCGTCAACACGCAGGCCAAGAAGTTCCCGATGCCGAAGGCCTACAACTACAACTTCACGGTGGAACGGGAAGTCGGCTTCAATACCGTGGTGGGCGTCAGCTACGTCGGCCGCCGCGGCTTGCATGGGCAGCGCGAAAAGAACATCAACCAGAATCCGATTGGTACGCTGCTCAACACCAGCTACAACGAAAACTACTTCCGTCCTTACAAGGGCTATGGCGCCATCCGCGAGACGTTCAACGACGCCAACTCTTGGTATCACGCCATGCAACTTGAAGTCACGCGCCGTTTCACCAACGGACTTAGCTTCGGCGTGGCCTATACGCTGTCCTCTACCAAGGACGACGGCTCGGCCCAGCGCGACGTGATTCCGGATGCCTATGACGCCAGCTACCTGTGGGGTCCGGCCACCTACGACGCCACGCATGTGCTGGTAGTGAACGCGATCTACGAGATCCCGTTCTTCCGCAAGGCTGACAACAAGTTCCTGCGCACCGCCATCGGCGGTTGGCAGTTATCGGGCGTGACGCAGGCTGAAACCGGCACGCCGTTCACCGTCCAGGCCTCTACGGATTGGGCCAAGATGGGTTCCGGCTCCGGCAACAACATCACCTACTTCCTGAAATACGCGAACTACAACGGGACTACGACGTACCCGAAGAAGTGGCGTCCGAACACCGGCGACACCTCCAACTACTACTTGAAAGTGAAGGACGACAGCGGTAACGCGCTGTTCACAACTCCGGCCTACGGCACGATGGTCAAGGATAAGCTCCGCGACTACTTCCGCAACCCCGGCTGGCAGAACTGGAACATCGGCATCTTTAAGACGTTCCAGCTCACCGAGGGCGGCCAGAAGCTGCTCTTCCGCGCTGAGGGCTTCAACTGGATCAACCACCCGAACTGGGACAGCGTGGACAGCACGTACACCAGCTCCACGTTTGGCATGGTCACCAGCAAGAGCTCGAACCGCAACATCCAGCTCAGCTTGCGCTATAGCTTCTAGCCAATCGCTGGAAGACTAAGACACGAAGAGGGCCGGGGTAACCCCGGCCCTCTCGCTATTTCAGGGAAGTTCTTTAGAAGCCGGCGGCTTTCCACACGACCTTGCCGCTGACGATAGTGGCGATGGGTCCGCCACGGAAGGTGCGGCCGTTGAATGGCGTGTTGGCGCTCTTCGATTCGGACTTCTTCACGTCGAAGGTCCACGGATACTCGGGGTGCAGGATGGTGACGTCGCCCACATAGCCGGGCTTTAGCGCACCACGCGCCTGCTCGCCCTTCCAGCCGATGACGCGCGCCGGCTCGCTGGTGAACAACGCAATCAGCCGGATCAACGGGATTAAGCCGCTGTGGACCAGTACTTCCAGCGATACGCCCAGCGCCGTCTCTAGGCCAGTGATGCCGAACGGGCAGCGTTCGAACTCCTGCATCTTGTCGTCGCCGGCGTGCGGAGCGTGGTCCGTCGCCAGACAATCCACCGCGCCACGCGCGATGGCGTCCACCACGGCGCGAGCATCCTCGGTGGCGCGTAGCGGCGGCTTCATCTTGAAGTTCGAATCGTACGGCTTCATGTGAGCCGCATCCAGCGCAATGTGATGTGGCGTGGCCTCGCAGGTGATGGCCAGCCCCCTTTTGCGGGCATACTCCACCATTGCCACGGAGCGGCTGGTGGAGATGTGCGCCACGTGATAACGCACGCCGGTCAGCTCCGCCAACAGGATATCGCGCGCTACCATCACGTCCTCGGCCGCCGACGGAATACCGCGCAGCCCCAGGCGGACGCTCTCTACGCACTCGTGCATGTCGCCGCCGGCCGACAGGTTCAAGTCTTCGCAGTGCTCAATCAGCGGAATATCCAGCGCGCACGCCGTCTCCATGGCGCGGCGCACCACGAGCGCATTCATCACCGGGCGGCCGTCGTCGCTGATGGCCACCGCACCGGCGGCGATCATCGAGCCGATGCTGGCCAGTTCCTCGCCTTCGCTGCCCTTGGTAATGGCGCCAATGGGGAAGACGTTCACCACGGCTTCGCGGCGCGCCTTCTCCACAATGTAAGTGGTCACCGTCGCCGAATCGTTCACCGGATTCGTGTTCGGCATGCAGCAGACCGTGGTGAAGCCGCCCGCCGCCGCCGCGCGTGAGCCGGTGGCGATGGTCTCGGCGTGTGTGAAGCCGGGCTCGCGCAGATGGACGTGAATGTCGATGAAGCCGGGCGCCACCACCAGGCCGGCGGCGTCGAAGCACTCCGCGCCGCTGGCGGGCAGATCCTGTCCGACCGCGGCAATGCGGCCGTCTTCAATCAGTACGTCGGCCACGCCGTCCAGCCCCGACGCCGGGCAGACGACGCGTCCGTTCTGGATCAGCAGTTTCATCCCAACAACACCCTTTCGAGCACGGCCATCCGCACGCTGACGCCGTTCTCCACTTGGTTGAGGATCACCGAGCTCTGCGAGTCCGCCACCTCTGAACTGATTTCGCGCCCGCGATTCATCGGCCCCGGGTGCATCACAATCACGTCTGGGTGGGCGCGCGCGACGTGCTCGCGCCGCAGTCCGTAGAAGCGGAAATACTCGCCGGGCTGCATGGCGGGCTCGTGGATGCGCTCCAGTTGCACGCGCAGCATCATGATGACGTTGGCGCCCGTGACGGCGCGCTGCATGTCGTATTCGATTTCGACGCCCGGAGCAATCGCCGCCATCTCGCGCGGCACTAGCGCAGGTGGCCCGCATAACACGACCGACGCGCCGAACTTGCTCAGCAGATGGATGTTCGACCGCGCCACGCGGCTATGCAGAATGTCGCCGATAATCGCCAGGCGCAGACCGTCCAGCCGCCCGCAGCGGTCCAGGATGGTGCGCGCGTCCAGCAGCGCCTGCGTCGGATGCTCGTGCGTGCCGTCGCCGGCGTTCACAATCGGCGTGCTCAGATAACGCGCCAGGAAGTGGGGCGCGCCAGACGCTTTGTGGCGCATGACAATCGCCGACGGGCGCATCGCCACCAGCGTGTTCAATGTATCGACGAGGCTCTCGCCCTTGGTGACGCTGGAGCCGGACGCCGTAATGGCCAGCGTATCGGCGCCCAGGCGCTTGGCGGCAATCTCGAAGCTTGAGCGGGTGCGCGTCGAATTCTCGAAAAACGCGTTGACCACCAGCTTGCCCGAGCAGACATCCACCTTTGCGAATGTCCCCTCGCCATGTGGCTGGAAAGCGCGTGTGCGCTCCAGGATCTGTTCAATCTCTGGGCGCTCTAGTCCTTCAATCCCAAGCAGGCTGCGCGGCATCGCCGGCCTCCCCTAATCGACCTTCTCCACCAGCAACACCTTCTCGGTGTTGTCGATCTCCTGGAACTTCACCTCAATGATTTCGCGGGAGCTGGTGGGCACTTTGCGGCCAACGTATTGCGCTTCGACGGGCAACTCGCGGTGGCCCCGGTCGATCAGCACCGCCAACTGCACGCGCGACGGGCGGCCCAGCTTGAACAGAGCGTCCAGCGCGGCGCGCACCGTGCGGCCGGTGTAGAGGACGTCGTCCATCAGCACCACGTCCTTGCCGGCAATCGAAAAATCCACCTTCGTGTCGCTGACCACCGGCTTCTCGTCCACCTGCGACAGGTCGTCGCGATAGAGCTTGATGTCCAGCACGCCGCAGGGCACCTGGATCTTTTCCAGCTCGGAGATCTTACGGGCCAGCCGCTCGGCCATGGGCACGCCGCGGCGTTTAATGCCAATAAAAGCGAGGTTTGACGGATCGCTCGACTTTTCCAGAATCTCGTGGGCCAGCCTGACGAGAGTGCGGTCGATCTCGGAGGCGCTCAGTAATTGGGCTTTTTCTCGCGTGGCGCTCATCGCTGTTCAGTTTACCTCAGTAGTGCCGCATCCGGCCGCGCACGCGTTTGGCCAGCTTCTCAATCTCCTCCAGATCACGCATGGCCTGGATGGAAAGAACGTGGCCTTTGCTCTTCTTGAGCATCTCTTCAATCCCATCGGTGAGCGCGCGAATACGCCCCAGATCCTTGAGGTTCGCCTCGTAGTCCGCGCGCCGGATTGCGTCGGCTTGCAACGTGCCGTCGGGCAGGCGTCGTTCCTCCTCCCTGCGCTGGCTTGGGTCATAGGGGTCCTGCGCTGCCGTGCAGCACAACGCCAGGCAGAAGGCGGCCGCACACGCCTTGGTAGACTGGTTCCTAATGAAAGACGTCAATATCGGCATCGTTGGCCTCGGCAATGTCGGGGGTGGAACTCTCACCATTCTGGCTGAAAACGGAGGCGAAATCGCGCGCAAGCTCGGCTTCAAGCTGAATGTGGCCGCCGTTTGCAGCCGCTCGGCCAAGTCGAAGACCCTTCCGTTGCAGCCGAAACACGTCTTCACAGACTGGCGGGAACTGGTCGCTTGCCAGGACGTCGAAGTGGTGGCGGAACTGGTGGGCGGCACCACCGTCGCGCGCGAGATTGTCGAAGCCGCCATCGCGGCCGGAAAGCCCGTGGTCACCGCCAACAAGGAATTGATGGGACTGGAAGGCGCAGCGCTATGCCGCAAGGCGGAAGCCGCGGGTGTCACCATCGCTATGGAAGCTTCCGTTTGCGGCGGCATTCCCATCCACGCTGTGTTGCGCGAAGGCATTGCGGGAGATCAGGTGGAGACGCTGTTCGGCATCCTGAACGGCACCAGCAACTACATCCTCAGCGAGATTGAACAGAACGGCGCGGCGTTCGCCGATGTGCTGGCTGAGGCGCAGAAGCTCGGTTACGCCGAAGCCGATCCAACGGCGGATGTGGAAGGTTTCGACGCGCGCTCCAAGCTGGCGCTGCTCACCTCACTCGCCTTTGGCGTGCGCCTGACGCCGGCCGACATTCCCACTGAAGGTATCACGCGCATTTCACCGACCGACTTCCAGTACGCCAGCCAGTTGGGCTGCACCATCAAGCTGCTTTGTTCGGCGCGCCGCGCGCCGGAAGGGCTGTTCGTCAGCGTGCGCCCGGCGCTGCTGCCCAAGCGCGCCATCATGGCCGGCGTGCACGGCGCCTACAACGCCGTCTGGTCGCGCGGCCGCTTTGGCGCCGACACGTTCTACTATGGCCGCGGCGCTGGCCCGACGCCCACAGGCGTGGCCGTGGTTAGTGACTTGATGCGCGTGGCGCGCCAGTTGCGCCCCGACGTTGCGCACCGTGTGCCGCCGTTTGCCTTCCCGGAGCTGATCGAGGCCAAGCCCGCGCCCATCGGGCAGCAAGTGGGCGAGTGGTATCTGCGTTTCCGCATCACGGACCGTCCGGGCATTATTCGCGATCTGTCTGAGATCCTGGCCGACCACGGCATCTCCATCGACGCCGTGCTGCAATTGCCGGACCAGGACAAGCACAACTTGCCGTTTGTCATCACGCTGGAGCCGTGCCGCGAGGCTGATTTGCGCCATGCTCTGGAGCATATGAGCACGCTCGAATTTATGGTAGAGCCTCCTCTGGCGCTGGCCATCGAGCACGGCGTCTAGCGGTCCTCAAACGCCGTCGATAGCACCACCGACGTCACCGTCGGCCCAAACGCGCTGAACTTTTCGATGGTGCGCTCTAGTTCTGCCACGTCACTAAGCGATAGCTTTAAGATGAACGCCTCGCCACCGGTGACGTGGTGCGCTTCTTCTACGCTCTCCATGGCTCCGGCCACGCGCAGAAACTTGGGGTACTCCTTCGGCGGCACCTGCACGCGTAGGATCACGCGTAGCGCGCGGCCGAGTTTGGCACGGTCGATGCGCGCCGTGTAGCCGCGGATGATGCCGCGATCTTCCATGCGCCGCACGCGCTCAGCCACGGCCGGCGCGGTCAGCCGCACTTTGCGCCCCAACTCCGCAAACGTGAGTCGCGCATTCTGCCTAAGCAGCTTCAAAAGCTGAACGTCACGCGCATCCACGAATTCATTTGTTAAAGGCATGATTCACCTTCGATCATCACTGTACCAAACGCGCCTTTGCCCCTACTCTGTTGTCATGCACCCGCTATGGAATGGTTGCGGCCTCGGATTTGCCATTGCTGCACCAGTCGGCCCCATCGGATTGCTGGTGTTGCAGCAGTCGATCAATCGCGGCATGACGGCCGGGCTGCGCTGCGGCTTGGGCGCCGCGCTGGCCGATCTCTGCTACGGTGTTTTAGCTGCGGCCGGCTTCACGCTGGTGGCGCGGTGGCGCGCGCCCACTGCGCTCATCGGGGGGCTGGTGCTTCTATGGCTGGCGTGGCGCGCCTGGCGCTTGTCCGGGCCGACCAGACAGGCGCCCGGCGAAGGCTTCCTGTCAACATTTCTGTTGACGCTTTCTAATCCGATGACCATCCTCTCGTTTGCCGCGCTGGTGGCTGGCGCGGGTGCGGAAAGCCCGGCGCTGTTTGTCACTGGAATCTTCTCGGGCTCGCTGGCGTGGTGGTTGTTGCTGTCGACGCTGGCCGGTGCATTAGGTGCGCGCATGACGGTGTCGGCGCACATCTGGCTGAATCGCGGCTCCGCCCTGGTGCTGGCTGCGTTCGGTCTGCGGGCGCTCAGTACAGCGGCTGTCGCGTTCCTTGCCTGACGCGCGCTGTAATAGTGCCCACGCCGTCAATGTGACCTGCCACCGTGTCGCCGGCGTGAATTCGCGCGCCCTTCGGGCAACCCGTCGAGATCAGGTCGCCCGGCTCCAGCGTGAAATAGTCGCTGTGGAAGCGCACGAGTTCATACGGCACGTGCCGCATGTGATGGACAGAGTCCTTCGAGCATACGTTGCCGTTCAGCAGCGTAGTCACCTCCAGCGCGCGCACGTCGGCAACCTCGTCCGCCGTGACAATCACGGGGCCGAAACTGAAGAATGTGTCGATGCTCTTGGCGCGCGTCAGATAGCGCGGATTGCGCGCCAGCACGTCCAGCGCGGTGAGATCCAGCGTCGTCGTATAGCCGAAGATCACCTCCGGCACGTGCTCCATAGGCACGAAGCGGCAGCGGCGCCCAATCACCACGCCAAGCTCGCCCTCGGCGTCCACGTCGGCGCTCACCTCGGGCGGCGGCAGCAAAATCGCGCCGCCCGGTTCGAACAGGCAGCTCGCGGGCTTCATAAAGCTGCCCGGCTCTTCCGGTTGCACGGCGTGGATGTCGTCGGCGTGCGTTTTGTAGTTCAGGCCGATGCACCAGATCTTGGGCGGTACGGCGTAAGGCAGGTGCGGCGATACTTCGTTCAGCGGGACGCCCGCAATGCCGCGCAGGTCGCTGAGCGGCTCCATGTCGCCACACTGAATCAGCGTCAGCAAATCATCGGCCAGCTTTGTGCCGCGCCGCGCGTTGATCTCGGAAAACAGTACGACCTCGGCGCCACGCAGCACGGCGGCGCCCTCGGCGCATCGCATCAGCTTCATAGGCTCCTCACCACATCCACCAGATCGGAAAACACACCGTAGGCCGTTTGTTCCACGCCCGGCTCAATCGTAAACACGCCCACCTGCCCCATCAGGTCCGTATCGATCATCAGCACGTTGGTGGTGCCCGTGCCGAGCGCCAGCGGGTCCTCGCGGTCCAGCACCTCGGCGCGCACGCGCAGCTTCACGCCGCTCGCCGTGCGCCGCGCGCGGCTTACCAGCACCACGCGCTTGCCGCGCGCTTCGGCATCGGCCAGCTTGTCGGGCGTCAGTTGCGAGATGCCCTTGCGATCCACCGCCGAAGGATTGGTGCGTGCGTCCATCAGGACATTGGCCAGCGCCGCGGCCTTGCAGGCGGAGTCCCAACCGTCGATGTCGAACCACGGATCGGCCTCCGTCAGGCCCATCTGTTGAGCCTCGGCAATGCCCTGCCCCAGCGTCAAGCCGCGCGCCATCGCGGCCAGAATCACTTTGGTGGTTGAATTTAGCGCGCCGGCAAAACCGTTGATGGTGACGCCAGGCAACGTGTTGCGCACCAGGTTGAAAACCGGCGTGCCGTCCATCACCACGCCCTCGTGCCGGAACTCGACGCCGGCGCGCGCCGCGGCATCTCGCACCTCGGCGTAGGCGCACGCCACTGGGCCCTTGTTGGCTGTCACCACGTGCATGCCACGCGCAAACGCGGCGTGAATGTGGCTGAGTGCGGGCTGGCCGTCCAGCGGGTTCATCACTGATAGCTCGACCATCACCTCTGCGCGAGCGTGATCGAGAAACTCTTCCACCGACGCCGCCGGCGGGCCGAACGTTGGCTCCACCGGCAAGCCGTGCTCGTCGTAGGCGGTGCCGTGACGTGTGTGCGCGCCGACAATCCGGAATGGATAGGCGGCGCGCTTCTTCTCGATCAGGCGCGCGAAGGCGCGCGCCACATTACCGTAGCCAACCAGTGCGAGTTTCAAAACGAGAGCTTCTCAATCAGCGCGTTCAACTCATTTTGCAGTGCGGCGCGGCGTTTGCGCGCGGCCGATTGCTGGTCGCGGAGCTCCGCCATGCGTGCGTCGCCTTTGCCCAGCTCCGCCGCGTAGCGGTTCACTTGCTCCTGCTGTCCGGCCACGCTGCGCAGCGTGGAGATGTTCTGCCGCAACCGGTTCTGCTCCTGTTCAATGTCGTGCGTCTCCGCCTCAATTTGCTTGAGGGTTGTCTCAGCGGCGGCCAACTCGCTCTTCTTCTTGGCGATCCCTTCCAGTTGCGCCTTAGCCGCGGCTGGCAGCGACTTCTGTTGCAGGTAGCTCACCAGTACGTCGGGCGTCATGGAAGTGACCGCGACGCTCGATTCCAGCTCGCGCTCTTCCACCACCGCCAGCCTGCGATATGCGTGCGGGGCCAGCGTCAGCGTGAAGCGGTAGCGTTTCGCGGTGGTTTCATCGGGTTTCGGGCTGATCAGTTTGTACTCGCGTTCGATTGGGTGTTCGATGACCAGTTCCTTCTCCTTGGCGTCGGCGTTGTAAACCGTGTATGTGGTGGTGTTCTGGACCACCGTGCGCGTCGTCAGCAGGCCGTTCTGCGCTTTGAAGCCGCGAATCACCTCCGAGCCGGTATCGATGCCGTTTGTTACTCGCGTGCCCTGATCCACCGAGTAGCTGATCAGCCGCTTCTCGCCGCTCTTCAGCGTCTCCATCAACGCCTCGCCGGCGTACCCGCCAGGCTGATACACCGTGATCGGCCCGCCGTCCAGCGTCTTGCCGGTGGTGTTTGTCAGCTCGGCCGCATTGCGCGGGTTGGGGTGCGAGTTGTCGGAGTAGATCAGCAGCTTGCGGGCGCTGAGCTTCTGCTGGACGAACGGCAGCAGCAGCGACTCTCCTTTGTGCGCCGTCACCGGTCCCGCGAAACGGTACTCAAACAATTCGCCGGCCTCGCGTGCTTCGGCCGTCGACGCCACTTCGCTGGGCGCTACCACCATCGGCGCCGGTGGAGGTGGCGGTGCAGGCATGGCCGCCATGTTGCGAGCCGCCAACATGCCACCTGCGGCTTTGGCGCGGACTTCCTGGCGGCTCATCACCGCATCGTACAGTTCGGGTGCGGCCGCTTTATCTTCCGGCAGCGTCGCCTCGGCCCGCTGCACGTACTTTGGCTCGTACAGGCGGCTGATGAACGACACGGGCCGGCCGCTCACCACCGTCAAATCAACGTTTTTCCAATCCTCACCCGTGGCGTTATCGACAATCGCCCAGCCCTCAATCGTCGCTTCGCCCGTGTCAGGCAGTATCAGCCGGTAGCTGGACTTCCACACTGGCGCGGGCGCCAGATAGCGCGCCACCAGCTTGCCCGCGCCGCCCGTGTCGATGTAGACCGAGCGTTTTTCCTTCGAGCGCGCCTGCGCCATGGCCGTCAGCGCATCGGTGAGTTGCTGCTGCAAGCGTGGATCGGTCAGCTTCAAACTCGATGCATCGTCCAGGTCCAGCACGCGCAGTTCGCCAGCCTCGGTCAGCACGGTGAGTTCCTGCCGCTGGCCCTGATTCGGCAGCGCCGCCAGACGGCCAGAGATAATCACGCCGGTGCATGGCGCGCCACGATATTTCATCTCGATCCGTGCCCCGCGCCACTGGTCCAGCAACACGGCCAGCGCAGCCTGCGATGGTAGCTGGATGCCCTGCTCGGCCAGCCGCCGGCTCAACGGCTCGTTCAGTTCGTAGCGGACCCTCGCCACACCGCCGGGCGCTTCCAGGATCAACGACTTCAATACGTCGTCCATCTCGGTAGCTTTGAACTCCAGCCGTGCCGCATCCCCCGCGGCCAGCGTGCCGGCGCGCTCATAAAGTGCGACGCCGTTCTTGTACAGCACCACGCGTGTGACGCCCAGGTCGGCGCCCGCCGCCACCGTGGCGGCCAATCCCACTGCCCAAATGAGTTTCATGGCGCAACTCCTCACTCAATGGTATGTTCAAGCAATAGCTATGGCGAATCTGTCGCTACTTCTGGTGGACGACGAAAAACCACTTCTGGTTCTGCTCAGAAAGTACTTAGAGCGGGCTGGATATAAAGTCGATACGGCGGAAACCGCCGCTGGGGCGCTGGCGCTATGCAGCGCCAGGCCGTGCCCGTACGCGCTGGTGGTGCTCGATCTGAAGCTGCCCGACATGCGTGGTGATCAACTGCTGCCGCTTTTGTTGGACACCGCGCCGATGCTAAAAGTTCTGATATCCAGCGGTACGCCGTTCAGCCCGGAGGCGGTGGCTGCGCCCTATCGCGCGCGCGTCGGCTCCATCGCCAAGCCATTCATGCCGGGACAGTTGACCGATGCCATCGCCGCCCTGATTCCAGCCGCTCGCGCGGCTTCAGTCTAGCGTAGCGCGCAGGCGCTCTGCGAAATCTTCGTCCTCGTCGGACCAAAGCGAACGGCGCTCCACGGCAAGTTCCTGCTCCAGATCTGCCGCCAGGTGCAGCACGCTGCGGATGTTCGATTGCACGGGCCGTAGCTGGTCGCTCTGCTCCTCGGGCAGATACAGCGCCTGCGGGCCGAAATCGACGCGGACGTGCTCGCCGCAGGGTGAATCAAACTCAGGCCCATAGACCTCCAGTAACACCGGCGACGGCTTCAATTCCCAACCGTCATCCCACTGGTAGATGTCCCAGCGCGTGTCCACCTGGAAAGCGCAGTCCTCGTGCAAAAACTCCTGCGCACGCGCCACCAGCGCCGGTTGATCTACTTCACCTTCAATCATCTCCTCGATCAACGGTGCTTCCTGGAAGTTGAACGCGTGCACACGCAGCACGGCGCCCGGCCGTAGCCGCGAAAACGGAAACACCGAAAGCGCCTTCTTCAGATAGATAGGCAGTGCGATCGGCGAGTAGCCGCGCAGCCAAAGCGAGAGAGACAACGGATCCCGCATAACGTCTAGTCTCCCACGCGCCGGAACACCGCTACACCCAACGGTGGCAGCGTTGGCGCAATCGAATGCCAACGGCTCTGCCACGCCCCTTCCTGCGACCGCAGCGCGGTTGGGTTGGTCACGCCGCTGCCGCCGAACTGCGGCGCGTCGCTCGACAGGATCTCCTGGTAGAGCCCCGGCCCGGGCACGCCCACGCGGTAGCCCGGATGCACCACGGGTGTGAAGTTGCAGACGAAGATCAACTCGTCGCCGGGCCGCTTGCCGCGCCGCAGGAAGCTGATCACGCTGTGGTCGATGTCGCGGAAGTCGATCCACTCGAAGCCCTGCCATTGCGAGTCGATCTGGTACAGTGACGGCTCGTTGGCATACAGGAAATTCAACTCGCGTACGAACTCCTGTAGACCCTGGTGGAACGTGTACTGCTGCAGATCCCAGCGCAACTGGCTCTGCCAGTTCCACTCCTCGTACTGGCCCAGTTCACAGCCCATGAACAGCAGTTTCTTGCCCGGGTGGGCGTACATATAGGCCAGGAATGCGCGCACATTGGCAAAGCGCTGCCACTCATCGCCGGGCATTTTGCCGATCAGCGACGACTTGCCGTGCACCACCTCGTCGTGCGAGATGGGCAGCAGAAAATTCTCTGTGAAGGCGTAAAGCAGGCTAAACGTGATGTGGTTGTGATTGAACTTGCGATAGAACGGGTCGGACTTGAAGTAAGCGAACATGTCGTGCATCCAGCCCATGTTCCACTTCATTGTGAAGCCCAGCCCACCGGTGTAGACAGGGTGCGAAACGCCGGCAAACGATGTGGACTCCTCCGCGATGCTCACCGCGCCGGGCACCTTGTGCACCTGCTCGTTGAAACGCCGCAGGAAATCGATGGCCTCCAGGTTTTCGTTGCCGCCGTAGCGGTTCGGCACCCAGTCGCCGGCGGCGCGCTCGTAGTCGAGGTAGAGCATCGAGGCCACGGCATCCACCCGCAAGCCGTCGATGTGGTACTCCTTCAGCCAGAAAAGCGCGCTCGACACCAGAAAATTGCGCACCTCGTTCCGGCCGAAATTGAAGAGGTAGGTTCCCCAGCCGCGATGCTCGCCCATGCGGGGATCCTCGGGCTCATACAGTGCCGTGCCGTCGAAACGGGCCAGCCCATGTGCGTCCTTGGGGAAGTGCGCCGGCACCCAGTCGATAATCACGCCGATGCCGTGGCGGTGGAACTCGTCCACCATGAACTTGAAGTCGTCCGGCGAGCCAAACCGCGCGGTGGGCCCGAAGTAGCCGACCACCTGATACCCCCAGCTGCCGGCGTAGGGGTGCTCCATTGGCGGCATCAGCTCCACATGCGTGAAGCCCATGCGCTTGACGTAGGCCACCAGCTCAGCGGCCAGTTCGCGATAGGTGAGCGGCTCGCCGTTGGCCTTTAGCTTCCAGCTGCCCAGGTGCACCTCATAGCAGCTCATAGGCCGCTCCAGGGCGTTGGTCTGGGCGCGCTGTTCTAGCCAGGCTCCGTCGTTCCACTGGTATTGGGAAAGATCCCAGACCACCGAGCCCTGCTTGGGCGGCATCTCGCTGGCAAAGCCGTATGGGTCGCACTTCAAGCCGGAGACGCCGAAGATCTTCGACCGGACGAAATACTTGTAGATCTGGCCCGTGGCGACGCGCGGAATAAACAACTCCCAGACACCGCCCTCGCGGCGGCGCATGGGGTGGCGGTGTGGATCCCACTGGTTGAAATCGCCCGTCACAGTCACCACTTCAGCGTTTGGAGCCCAGACGGCGAAACGGCAACCCGCCACGCCATCCACTTGCACCAGGTGCGCGCCCAGCGCGTGCCAAGCCTGATAATTGGTGCCCTCCGCGTGCAGGTGGAGGTCGAAGTCGGACAGCAGAGGGCCGAAACGGTATGGATCCTCGATCACCTCCGAGCCTCCGCGCTGCAGCTTGAGCTCCAGCCGGTAAACGCCCGGATTATCCTTTAGCTTCGCCTCGAACAGTCCGCCCTCGAAGACGCGCTTCATCTCAACGCGTTGCTCGCCCAGCAGGACGCGCGCCGATGTGGCCTGCGGCAGCAATCCGCGCACCACCCAGCCGCCCTTTCCCTCATGCGGTCCCAGAATCGAGAACGGGTCGCCGTGATAACCACCCGTGATGGCTTCGTACTCGCCCGGTTGCATGCGGCTATTATGGCAGTTCATGGACCTCACTTCACTCGCCAAGGCCGAACTCCACCTTCACCTGGAAGGCGCCATCGCGCCGGCGACGCTCATCGAGCTGTCGCCCGGTCTTTCCTTGGATGAGGCCCGCCACTACTACGACTTCTCTGATTTCGCGGGCTTCCTGCGCGCCTACAAGCGCACCCATCTGCTGCTCCATGGCCCGGAAGCGTTCGCCCTGATCACGCGGCGGTTGATTGAACACCTGTCCACGCAGGGCGTTACGCATGTAGAGATCAACGTGAGCGTGGGCGTGATGATCTGGCGCGGTTTTGATATCGACGCCTGCTTCGCGGCTATCGCCGGGGCTGCTGCGGGCAGTCCATTCCCGGTGCGCTTCATCTTCGACGCGGTACGCAACTTCAGCCTGGACGACGCTTGGCGTGTGGCGCAGGCCGCAGCGCGGCATCGCCCGGAGGGCGTCGCAGGCTTCGGCATCGGTGGCGATGAGAAGGCGGGTCCCGCCAAGAAGTTCGCTGAGGTGTTTCGCTGGGCCCGCGCGCAGGGCCTGCACCTGGCGCCGCACGCCGGAGAAGTCGATGGCCCGGACAGCGTTTGGCAGGCACTGGAGTGCGGCGCCGAACGCATCGGTCATGGCATCCGCTCGGTTGACGATCCAGTGCTGGTGCGTCATCTGGCCGACCACGCCATTCCGCTGGAGGTCTGTGTAACATCGAACGTGCGCACCGGCGCCGTCGCCTCGCTCGCCGCGCACCCGCTGCGGAAGCTCTACGACGCGGGCGTGCCGGTTGTGTTGAATACCGACGATCCGGCCATGTTCGGCGCCACGCTGGTGGGCGAGTACGAGCTGGCGCGCTCCGCGTTCGGCTTCAGCGATGCGGAGCTTGCCGCGCTGGCCGCCGGCAGTTTGCGTTATGCGTTTGAGTAATCCTGCTACGCGCCGTGGGCGTCTTCGAGGTAGGTGTAGCCGTACAGGCCCTCCTCGTAGAACTTAAGCATCCGGCCCGACTCTTCGTAGCCGATCTTGCCATCCATGACGGCCTGCTCGACATCTTGGCGGAACTGTTCCAGCAGGTGGCTGGCCGAGTACTGCACGTAGTCGAGCACTTCTTTCACCGTGTCGCCGCGGATCACGGCTTCAAGCACCGGCTTATTATCGTCGTTTACGCGGACATGCACGGCGTGCGTGTCGCCAAGCAAATTGTGCAGGTCGCCCAGGATTTCCTGGTAGGCGCCCACCAGGAACGTGCCCAGGTAGTAGGGATCGCCGTTGAATGCGTGCAGCGGCAGCGTTTTCTTTACGTCGCGGCGGTCGATGAACTGGTCCACCTTGCCATCGGAGTCGCAACTGATGTCGCCCAGCACGGCCGAGCGGGTTGGCTGCGAGTCCAGCCGGTGGATGGGCATGATTGGGAACAACTGCTTCACTGCCCAACTGTCGGGCATGGACTGGAACAGCGAGAAGTTGCAGAAGTAGGTGTCCGACAGCATCCCTTCCAGCCCTTCCAGTTCTTCCGGGAAGACGTCCACCTGCTTGGCCATTGCCAGAATGCGCCGGCAGATCAGCCAGTACAGGTTCTCAGCCGTGCAGCGTTGCTTCAGCGGCAGATAGCCCAGGCTGAAGAGGTTCAACGCGCCGTCCAGGGCCTGCTGCGCGTCGTGGAAGCTCTCCAGCAGATTCTTTGAGCTGAGCGCGCGGTAGCTCTCCAGCAAATCGATCAAGGGTTGCTCGGCATCTTCCGGCAGCGCGCCGGGCACCTCTTCATCGCCGAAGCCGCTGACGCCCAACACGTTGAACACCAGCACGGAGTGGTACGCCGCAATGGCGCGCCCGCTCTCGCTGACGATGGTCGGGTGTGGCACCTCGGCTTCATCGCAGACATTCTGTACGTGGTAGACGATGTCGTTCGCGTATTCCTGCAGCGTGTAGTTCACGCTCGACTCGAAATCCGTCTGCGACCCGTCATAGTCAATGCCCAAGCCGCCGCCGACGTCCAGGTACTCCAGGCCCGCGCCCTGCTTCTTCAGGTCGACATAGACGCGCGCGGCCTCAATCACCGCCGCCTTGATGTGGCGTATGTTCGTGATCTGGCTGCCCAGGTGGAAGTGCAGCAGCTTAACGCAATCTTCCATGCCGGCGGCCTTCAGCGTTTCCAGCGCGCGCACGGCTTCCGTTACGGTGAGGCCGAACTTTGAGCGGTACCCGCCCGAGCTCTTCCAGCGTCCGGCGCCGCGGCTGGCCAGCTTCACCCGCAGTCCGATGGCCGGCCGCACGCCCATCAACGCGGCATACTTGAGGATCAGCTCCAGCTCCGTGAACTTTTCGACGACGGGTGTGATGTTACGGCCCATCTTGCGGGCCAGCATACACATCTCAATGTACTCGTCGTCCTTGAATCCGTTGCAGATAATCGGTGTCGAGTTGTCCGCCACGGCCGTCACGGCCAGCAGTTCCGGCTTGGAGCCGGCCTCCAGGCCGAAGCCGTACTGGCGGCCAAAACGGTTCACCTCTTCCACCACGTGGCGCTGCTGGTTCACCTTGATGGGGTATACGGCGCAGTAGCCGCCCCGGTAGTTGTGCTCGGTGATGGCCGCTTGGAACGTCTCCCTCAGCTCACGCAACTGGTTGCCGAGGATGTCCGGAAAGCGCAGCAAAATCGGTGGGTCGATGCCGCGCAGCACCAGCGTGTCCACCAACTGCTTCAGGTCGACAAAACGGCCCGGATCGCGGGTGGGGTGGACCAGCACGTGGCCCTCATTGCTGATTGAAAAGTAGCCCTTGCCCCAGCGATCGATATCATACAGATCCTTGGCATCAGACACGGTCCAGCGGTCCGAGGGTTCCCAGACCGGGGGGGAGTCAGGCAGCTTCAGATTCAATTCGCGTTCGTAGGCCTCCGAACTTTCAAGTGTGATGAAAAAGCCGCGTGGTGGCAACTGCCTTCTTCCCATGCCACCAAGCCGAAGGCTCAGTAGAGGGCCGTTTGGTTCGGAAAGGTCTTTATCATAGCCAAATGTTACACTTGCAATCCGGATACGTCTAGATGATACTAGCCTAAGGCCGCGCTGAGCGGTGACGAAACCTCGCGTTAGTTTTGCGCCGGGGAATTCGCGACAAAGTTTCGTTGGACATGGAGGAGGGAGGACTATGTGCCGATCCGCACATAAAGCCCTTTGGGGTCTAAGTGTATTTTTTGTTATTCTTGCCGTGCCCGCTTTCGGCGGTGCGGTAATCACCAATGGTAACGGTATTTACTTGGGCGTAAATGACTATGGCCATTTGGGCTACACCGACGGGGTGACTACCACCCTCAATGGCAGCGGCGGCGCTGTTGGAGTCGCGGCTTACGCTGACTTGAGCGCCTACTCGGGGTATAGTTCCGGAATCTACGACTCAACTACGCCTGGCTGTATTTGCGAAGGCTGGGGCGTGGCAGTGAATGGGGCAACCGGCGGCGGGGCAAATCTCAGCGTTGACGGCGGCGCCTTTAATCTGTCGCTGGTCAGCTTCACATCCACTTCATCGACAGCAACTTCTGTGACTACCTTGGACGGCACTGGCCTGCAGATTACGCAGGAGTATTCCCCATCGTCTAGCGATGCGCTGTTTGTCGACCACGTCACGTTGACCAACACCAGCGATAGTACCCTGACCAGCGTCCTCTACCGGCGCGTGATGGATTGGGACGTGCCGCCGGGCGAGTTCAGTGAACTGGTAACCATTCAAGGCTGGGGCGCCACTGCCCTGGTGCAGACGAGCGACAACGGATTTGCATCAGCTAACCCGTTGAGTGCCCCGGGCTACCAATACGCCGAGTGCTATAACGGCGATTGCACACGCACTGGGCCGGCAGACCACGGCGCTCTGTTTGACTTCAACTTCGGAACGTTGACCGCGGGCCAATCTATCGACTTCTACATTTACTACGGTGCGGCCACCAGTCAACAGCTGGCGATGACGGCTCTGAGCACCGTTGGCGCGGAAGTTTACTCGTTCGGCCAGTATGGTTCCTCAAGTACTGAGGGCGAGCCGCTTACCTACGTTTTCGGCTTTAAGGGCGTTGGTGGATCACCGGTCTCGGATGTTCCCGAACCGGCTACCTATGCCATGCTCGCCGGCGGATTGGGCCTGGTCGCTCTATTCCGGAAGGTGAGGGCCTGATTTCGGATCAGAAATCTGCCTGGTTTCGAGTCAATGTGGCCGGTCGCCGTAACGGGTGGCCGGCCATTCTCATGAAGAGAGCTGGTCTTACGTCGGGAGACGATCATCATGAAAGTGAAATGGGTAGGCTTGGAGGTGCTCCTCGTCCTAGTGGGGGTGACCGCGTTTGGTGGGCCAATCGGTTTGGCGCGCAAGGCCTCCACACCGGCCGAGGTCGCTTTCCAGAACGGTGTGGAGCTGGCAAGCCGGAAAGACTTCGCCCATGCGGCAGCGGCCTATCGGGAGAGCTTGCGCCTGAACCCCAAACAGGGTTTGGCGTGGGCTGGTCTGGCGGACCTGGATTTTCTTCGGAAAAACTGGAAAGGCGCAGAAGCCAACTTCCGAAAAGCCATTGCGAGTGATCCCAAGAATCCGGGCATCCAAGAGGCGTGGGGCCGGTTTCTGTTCGAATTAGGCCGGGCTCCGGAATCCATTGGACCGCTGCGCGCGGCCGCGCAAGGCGCACCGGACAACGCCGGCGTCCGTTTCGCGTTGGGCGATGCCCTGATGAGGGGCGCCCGAAATCCGGCCGAGGCGGCTAAAGCCTATCAGGAGGGCCTGAAGTTGGATCCGGCCCACCCGGGCGGCAACTTCGGCCTGGGTATGGCTCTGCGGGCGCAGGGGAAGCGTTATGAGGCGCGTAAGAGCCTGGAAAAAGCGGCGGATCTGGCATTAGAGAATCCGCTGCCGCATCAGGCGCTGGGCGAGATGGCGATTGAGGATAAGAAGCCCGACGAAGCACTGATGATGTTCAACGCCGCCCTGATGCAGAACCGGAATTTTCTGCCAGCGCGGCTTTCCCGGGGTGATGTCTATTTTCAGCGTGGCGACTTCGCGAATGCTCTGACCGAGTATCAGGATGCGCGTCGCATCCGGCCCACTGCCGCTGGGCCCGTATTGAAGGCGGCGCTGTGTCAACAGATGATGAAGAACCGGCCTGCCGCCAGGAGACTCTACCAGGAGGCGTTGAAGTTAGATCAAAACTTGGCCTTGGCCTACAACAATCTGGCCTGGATGGCGGTTGAAGATAACCAGGGGCTTAATCAGGCGGCCAACTGGGCGAAGCGGGCAACGCAACTGGCGCCCAAGGTAACCGACTTCCAGGACACGCTCGGCTGGGTACTGTTCCGTCAAGGCGCCGCCGCCGAAGCCTTGCCGGTGTTACGCGCCGCCGCCAGCGGGCAAGCGAATGCTTCCACTTTCTACCACCTGGGCTGTGTGGCCCAGAAACTGGGCCAGAAAGCCGAAGCGCGGCAGGCGTTTGAGCGCGCATTGCAATTAAACAGAGCGTTTCCTGAGGCTGCCGACACGCGCCAGCGTCTAGCCCAGGTGCGCTGATCGGGCAGCCGTTACCGGCGAGTTTCACAGACGTAGACCTGCGCCGTGCCGTTACGATCGCTTGTGAATGTGATGCGTTCTTCCGTTGCCGACCACGCCGGATGGGGGTGTGTGTATTGCGGTCCGTACACCGTGTCGCCATCGGCCTCCATCCAGCTCAGAGCCGGCGACGCGGCTGCGAAATCCTCAGCCGTGGCGTAGGTCGAACGGGCCCACTGCGTGCCACGGTTGGACGACTGGCTCCAGCAAATCGGCCGCCGCGCTCCGGTGCGGGCGTCAATCAACTGCAAGCCTTCATCCGGATGGTTCGTGTCGCAGAGGATCTGCGTTCCAGCCCGGTTGGGCGCAATGTGCCAGGCGTTGTAGGACGCAATTTCCGTGATCCGGCGCGTGGTCCAATCCATGCGCGCCAGCAGGCGCGGCCAGACGGTGAAGACGATGTCGCCTGTGCGGCCGAGGAAGGTCTCATGCACGACAAATTCGTCGTTGCCATGCTCGTACAGGCATTCGAGCCCTGTGCCATCGCGCCGCACGCGGAACATGCGCGGCGCCGGATCACCGGCGAATTCAATCCACTCCGGCTCCAGCGGGTGGAACTGCGGGTGAATCACGGTGCGCGGAAACGGGATGGTGTGCCAGGCGGTTCCGTCCAGACGGCCCACCACCAGTCCGCGCTGGCCGCCACGGCGGAAGGCGGCCGTCAGCCACTCTCCGTCCGGGCAGAGCGACGGCTCGCCCAACTGCCCGTCGCCCAGATCGAAGATCAAACGCTCTTCCAGCGTGGTGGCGTCAACGGCCCACAGCGCGCCACGCCGCGTGAAGATGATGGAGCCGCTCCGCTGGTGATACGCCGCCGAAAACGGATGCACCGGTATGCCGTCAGTCAGTTGCGTGATTTCACCGTCCGGATAGGTGGCCAGGTAAAGCTGCGGCGCGCCGGAGCGGTAGGACGTAAAGAATAGGCTCTTATCGTCCGGCAGAAACGAGCTTTGCAGGAAGTAGCTCGGATGGCTGATGGAGCCGTGCGAGGTCATCTGGCGCGTGCCATCGCGCAGCGTGCGTGCCTCGGACGGGAAGCGGGACCCCTTGCTCATCATTTGCCCAGGAAGAGATTACGGCCGGCCACCAGTGCTTCCATCTTGCGGTCCGCCACGGTGCGCTTCAGCATCCAGAAGCCGCAGTCCGGGTGCACCCAGCCGATGCGCTCCGCGCCAATCAGCTTGGCCGCGCCCTCAATGCGCCGCGCCACCAGTTCCGGGCTCTCCACCGGATTCACCTTGACGTCGATTACACCAAGGCCGATCTTCAGCTTGGCGTCGGCGTTTTTCAGCGCCGCCACTTCGCCCTCCGGCCGGTGCGCGCATTCCAGCACCACGTGGTCCGCCTCCAGGGCATTCAGGAACGACACCAGTTGGGCCCAGGTGCCCTGCTGGATGGTCTGGCCGCCGTAGTTGCCGAAGCACAGGTGCACGGCCTTCTGGCCCGTGAAGGCGCGCAGCACGGTGTTGATGGTGGCTGCGGCCAGCGGCCAATGCTCCGGGCTGCCGGGCAGGTTGGCCTCGTCCACCTGGAGGCACGCGCACGGCAGGCCCGCCACCTGCGCGGCCAGAATGTTGGCGATGGCGTGCGTCAAGGCTTCAAAGCTGTGATAGTGCTGGTCCAGCAGCGTGCGCGCCAGCATGTAGGGGCTGGTAACGGTGAACTTGAACGGGCCGCCGGCCACCGACGCGGCCAGTTCGCAGTCGGCCAGCAGATTCAACGAACCCTCGCCCAATGCACCCGTCACCACGCCGGCCGGCTTGCGGCGGAACGCCATCTGCTCCAGACGCGCAAAGGCGTCCAGGTCGCTGCGGCCCACGGGCCAGCGCACGCCTTCCAGCGGATGCACGAAGTAGTCGATCATGCCATTCGTGTCCGGGTGGTTTACGTCGAAGCGGTAGAGCTCGCCGTCGGTAGGCAGGTCGATGCCCGCCTGGCGTTGGATATTAAAGACAACGCGCGTGGCGTCCAATCGGGCCTGCTCCGAGGGCAGCGCGGCCAGCCAGTCCGGAACCGGATAAGAGCCGACAGTGGTGGTAAGGATCTGCATTCTAGTCTCTTTCTGATGGATGCCCGCAGGCCGGCGCGCGACTCAATCGGCCGCGCAACGCAAGCCCGGGCCACGGATCAGCCCCTCGACGCCGTACAGGCTCACGTCCGCCTTGGCCGTGGCGCCCCGCGCGGCCAGCTTCAGCTCTTCCGCCGTAGCTGGGCGCAACCCCGCAGCGGCGCACTCTGCCCGGGGCTCCACCGGGCGCCGGCTGATATAGAACGGGCGCGGCGCCGGGATCACCACCAGCTCGCCCAGCGGCGACGGCCGGATGGGCTGGTCCGCGCGCCGCACGGCCACCGAGGCGCGAATCTCTTCCATGTGGGTCAAAGTCAGCCCGACGAACAGCGCCGTAACGGCCAGTGCAGCGGCCAAAATGGTGAAAACAATGGTGCGGCCGGAGACGCGCATCCCGTTAATCCTCGAAGCCGATCCGCTGGACTTCTTCCTCCAGCTCAATTGCGAAACGCTCGCGCACGCGGCGGCGCAGCTCGGCCGACAGGGCCGCGAAATCGGCGGCTGTTCCAGTGCCATCGTTGTAGAGCGTGTTGGCATGATCCTGTTTCACGCGGATGCCACCCACACTCAGGCCGCGCGCGCCAATCTGATCGAGAAACCACGCCGCCGGCACCTTGCCGCCCTTCACTACATTGGCCGGTACCTCAGCGGCCGTCGTCGCAGGCAGTTCCGCCAGCAGCAGGTTCTTGAACGTCGAGCCGGCGCACAGCAGCGTGGATGGGAACTTCTGGTTACGCTGGTCCAGGATCCGTGTGGCGCGAGCGCGCAGCTCCGCCGCGTCGCCGGGCCGGAATTCGAACAACGCCGAAAGAATCAGCCCGCCACGCCGTGTGCGGTGGAAGCGGCTGGCGCGATAGCGGAATTCGCAGGCGTCGTGATCCAACTCCACCACTTGCGCGCCATCGAAAAAACGCACGCTGCGCACGCAGTCGGAGATCGACTGCCCGTACGCGCCCGCATTGCCGTGTATGGCCGCGCCGACAGTGCCCGGAATGCCGGTCATGACTTCCATGCCCGCCAGCCCCGCATCAATCGACGCATCCACCAGCGCCTGCAACTCCGCGCCGGCCTGGGCGGTGATGGTGGAGCCATGCGGCTGAAAATCTGCCCCTGCGAAACGCAGCACAATGCCACGGTAGCCCGCGTCGGCCACCACCAGATTGGTGCCCAGGCCGATGGTGATCCATGGCTGGCCGCTGGCGGCCGCCAGGCGCGCGGCTTCGACGAACGTAGTCTCGTCGGCGGTCTCGGTGTAGAGATCAGCCGGGCCGCCCAGCGCAAAGCGCGTGTGCAGCCGCAGCGGCTCGCCGGGCCGGACATCGAGCCGGGGCAAGGCGCGGAAAAACTCCGCATTCACGGACATCGCCCATAATTGTAGGGGAGGCTGAACCTTGGCTGCCAGTTTTCCTGGATTTTCGCGCGCCGCGCTCGATTGGCTACGCAAGCTGGAAAAGAACAATGAGCGCGAGTTCTTTGAGGCGACGAAGGACGTTTATCTGAATGAGCTGAAGGCGCCGATGGAGGCGCTGGTGGACGCCATCAATGCCGAGATGGCCGAGTTCGCGCCGCGCGAGATGACGCTCGCGCGTAAGGCCATCTATCGCATCTACCGCGACACGCGTTTCAGCTCCGACAAGACGCCGTACAAGACGCACGTCGGCGCGTCGTTCTTTCGCGCCGAACTGGGTAAGCACGTGGCCGGTGGTCACTACTTCGAGGTGTCGCACCGCTATGTCGGCCTGGCTTGCGGCGTCTACATGCCGTCGCCCGAAAATCTGCGCCTGCTGCGCGCGCACATTGCCGCGAACTCCGAGCGTTTCGACGCGCTAGCGAGCGACCGCAAGACCGTGGCTGCGCTCGGGCCCCTGCAGGGCGATAAACTGAAGCGCGCGCCGGCCGGTTATCCGGTGGACCATCCGGCTGTCGAGTGGCTCAAGCACAAAAACTGGTACTTCTGGAAGGAACTGCCGGCTGAGCTGGCGACGACACCACGCCTGTTGCCCGAAATTGTGAAACGTTTCCGGCTGGCGCAGCCGCTGAACGATTTCATTAACGAGCCGTTGGAGGCAGCGCACAAGAAACGCGCGCCAATGGAGACTGGCTGGTTCTAGAAGCCGCGCCCAGGAGCGCGGCTCAGAGAAGAATCTACTGGACGCGCTTTTTCCGGCTGAGAAGGAATAGCAGGCCGCTGAGGCCAAACGCAGCCAGTCCGAACGACGAAGGCTCCGGCACAGTGCTTACGCCCGTGTCCGCCACCTGGAACGAAAACAAATGGGCGGAATTCGAATCAAAGCTGTATCCAACCCCGTTTGGAGCGGCCAAGTCGATCACGGTTGCACTGGTGCTGGTGGTCGGACTGCCCCACGTCAGGCTTGAAAATGCAGTCTGAACGTCAGTCAGACTGACGGCATACGTGCCATTCTCCACCGCGGCGAGGCTAGCGCTGTACCCACTGAGATATGAACTGAGGTTTGAACTCATCAACGTGGAAATGGTGGTCATGTCCACGCCATTCACCAAGCCGCTGACGTTTTCCTGGCCACCGCCGCCCATGCCCAGCACGTAGAAAACCGTATCTCCACTGGGTAAGGTAAACTCCAGCGTGGACAGAGCGGGGATCTGCTCACTCCAGCGTTCATTGTTCTGATACAGCAGATGATTGATGCTGCTGCTGGTCCCCGTGAAGACCGCGAAATCGTTGTCTGCTACGATTTCGAGCGAAAATGTCGCAGCGTTCAGGCCGGAAGTGGCGCACCCCGTCGTCGCCAGAACCATTGCCAGAATGACGTTTCTCATTTCACCTCCATGGGAAAACGCAGCATCAATTGACAATATTGCCGCTCCATCGTATTGAAAACGGTTCAATTTGTCAAACCGCGCGCCTTAGCCTGCCGGGCGTCAGCGCGCGGTATCAGATTTGGAGATAGTTCGCACTACGCGTTGGCGTAGGCGGCCTTGAGGAATTTGAGACCCTCGGTGGCGAGCTGTTCCGGAGAATCGGCCAGCTTGCGCCAGATGCAGCAGGTCTTGGCCACGCTCTTAATCTCGGGGTCGAAGCTCTCAATGGTCATGCAGTTGTCGTAGCCGACTTCCTTGATGGCCTTCATGAACTCGTCCCACATCATCAGGCCGGTGCCCGGGATGCCGCGCTGGCTCTCGCAAACATGCACGTAGCCCAGGTGCGGACCGGCAGTGAGCACCGCCTGCCGGATATTGTCTTCCTCGCGGATCATGTGGAACGTGTCCAGGTGGACCTTCACGTTCGGCATGCCGATGGCCTCGATGAACTTCACGGCGTCGGCGGCGGTGTTGATGAAGTAGCTCTCGAAGCGGTTCACCGGCTCGATGCCGAGAATCAGCTTGGACGTACTCGCTGCGTACTCGGCGATTTTACGGTAATTCTCCACGCCCCACTTCCACTCTTCGTCCGTGCGGGCCTTGCCGGTCAGATAGCCCCAGCCGGCGTAGATCATGCCGCCGAAAACGGGCGCGCCGGCCTCATTGGCCAGATCGATCAGGTGCTTGGAGAATTCGATGCCGGCCTGACGGATCTTCGGATCGTCCGAAATGATGTTGTACTCAAGCGGCATGCCGTAGCCCATGTTGATGGTCAAGCCGAGCTCGGCCGCACGGGCGCGCGTCTTGGCGGCGGGGAAACCCTCGGGATCGAAGGGGATGATCTCCACCGCGTCGAAGCCCATGTTTTTGGCCTTTTCGAGCAGTGGCAGGTCCTTCTCCAGGAAGGTTTCACGGAACAAGAGTGAATGGATACCGAACTTCACGGGCGGCGTCTCCTTATGAGTTCTTACACAGGCACTCGGATTGTATTTTGGCGCACGTACGTCAAACAAGCACAATGGCCACCGCCTGCGCCATTTCATCTGATAAAACAGCAATCGGCTCCTAAACTACAGTGTTCGAGCCGATTGCGGCGCCGCCGTGCTCCTCCGTCCTGCGTTCCCGATCGCTATACTGTTTCACAAGATGAAACGCACGGCCGCATCTTACGCGACAACCTCCGTGGAGCGGGCCTGCGACGTCCTGCTTTCGTTCCGGGATCAAGACGAGGTGCTGGAGCTGCGCGACGTGGCGGCGCGCACCGGACTGCACAAATCCACCGCCTTCCGGCTGCTGGCCAACCTGGTGGCCAAGCGCTTTGTCGAGCGTGTCGGCTCGACGGCCTACCGCGCGCGTTTCCGCCTGGAAAACCACACTCGCTACCGCATCGGCTACGCCGAGCAGAGCACGGTGATTCCCTACATCAAGCCCGTGACAGATTCGCTGGCCGTGGCCGCGCACGCCGCCGGCATCAATCTGTTGATTGTGAACAACCGCGCCAGCCAGCGGGCGGCGCTGGCCAACGTCGACACATTTATCCGCCAGAGGGTGGACTTGGTCATCGAATTCCAGTTGATTGCGGGCATCGCCGGGCAGGTTTCCGATAAGCTGGCGGCGGCCGGCATTCCGCTGATCGCCGTCGACATTCCGCACCCGGGCGCCACTTACTTTGGTCCGGACAGTTACAAGGCCGGCCACATGGCGGGCGTGCATCTGGGGCGCTGGGCCGCGGCCAACTGGCGCGGTCAGGCGGACGAGGTGCTGCTGATCCACGCCGGCGCAGGCGGCCCGGTGCTGGATGCGCGGCTGGACGGCGTTTTCGACGGTCTGGTTAGTGCGCTACCGGCCGCGCGTACACTACCGCGCGCCGATATCGAATCGAAAGGCCAGTTCGAGCCGGCGCTGGACGCGATGCGGCGTCACCTGCGGCGGTCGCGCGCGCGGCGGATTCTCGTCGGCACGGTGAACGACACTTCGGCGCTGGGCGCGCTGGAGGCGGTGCGCGAGTTCGGCCGCGAGGAAGATTGCGTTATCGTTAGCCAGGATTGCGTGGCCGAGGCGCGCCGTGAGATGCGGCGGCCTGGAACGCGTCTGATTGGCACGGTGGCCTATTATCCGGAGACATACGGCGAGCGGCTGATCCCGCTGGCGCTGGATATCCTGCGCGGGCAAAGCGTGCCGGCCGCGGTTTATACGCGCCATCAACTGGTGACGCCGGGCAACGTGAACCGCATCTACGCTTCCGACCTCGTTTCGGGCGCATAGAGCGCCGTGACATAATCGATTTCAGGTACTCCGGTGCGATTTGCGCTTATCCGTTTCGTGGCCCTGCTGGTGTTGGTGCTGATTGGCGCCGACCTGGCTACGTGCGAGACCTTGAATGCGCAGAACTGCGACATCCTCAATCCCGGCCACACACATCCGGCCAGTTGCATCTGCTGCTCGCAGCAGGTGGAGCCCAGCGTACCGCTGGAATTCACGCCCACTGAAGAAGCCGTGATGATGGAGCCCTGCGCTGGTGTACCGCCCGCGCCCGTACTGTTCGTCCACATCGACCACCCTCCCCGCGGCTAGTTCACCGCCATTCAAAGCAACCAGTGATAAGCGGCTGAAGGAGCTGTCTCATGAAGCGCGTGTGGAGCGTGGGCGCCCTGTCGTTGGCGCTGATCTCGTGTGCGAAAAACCGGCCGCCGGAAACCGCGAAGGCGGCCGACGGCCTGATCCATATGGAAGAAGCCGCTCAGCGGCGTGCCGGAGTGAAGGTGGAGCCGGCGCGCGTGGCGGAGCTGAAGGACTATCTCAGCGTGACCGGCACGGTGCAGCCGGCCGATGGGCGTGTGGCCGAGGTGCGTACGCCCGCGCATGGTCATGTTTTGAGTGTTGCCGTGCAGGTGGGCGCGCGTGTCGTGGGCGGACAGGAACTCGCACGCATGGAAAACCTGGAGGCTGCCGAAACCGGGGCCCAGTTGGCCGCGGCGCGCGCCGAGCTGAAGCGGATTGAAGTGCTGCTGGCGGCCCAGCGCCGTGTCGCAGAGCGGGCGCGCGATCTGGTGGAAGCCGGCGCCGCCCCGCGCAAGGAGCAAGAGCAAAGCCGGGCCGAAGCTGAGGCGCTGGAGGCCAGCGCCAATGCGCAACGCTCCGTGGTGGCCAGTCTGGTGGCGCGTCTGCGCCGGCTGGAGCCTGGCGAAGGCGGCTCGGTGACGGTGTTGCGCGCGCCGTTCGCGGGCATTGTCACCAAGGCCAACGCCGCGCCGGGCGAGGTGGTGGATGGCTCGCGCGCGCTGTTCACCGTGGCGGACCTTTCACGCGTCTGGGTGCAGGCCAATGTGTATGAGCAAGACCTGGGCCGTGTGACGGTGGGCCAGCAGGCGCGCATTCACGTGGACGCGTACCCGGGCGAAGTGTTCACGGGCCAGGTGCGCTATATCAGCGACACGCTGGACGCGCAGACGCGCACCGCGCCGGTGCGCTGCGAGGTGGCGAACGCGGGCGCGCGTCTGAAGCTGGACATGTACGTCACCGTGGAGCTGCCCACTACGTTTGAACGCCGTGCGCTGGCCGTGCCAGAGACCGCCGTACAGAAGGTGGACGGGCGCGACGTGGTGTTTGTGCGGCGCGGCGCGGCCGGTTTTGAGATGCGCCAGCTACGCGCCGGGAAAACGTTGCACGGCCAGGTGGAGGTGCTGGGCGGATTGCGTGAGGGCGAGCCGGTAGTCACAAGCGGAGCCTTTCATTTGAAGTCGATTATCGAGAGCGGCTCGCTGGGGGAGGAATAAGCGATGCGCGCCGTTGTGGAATGGGCATTCGCCCACCGTTTTCTCGTCTTGTTGGGCTTGGTGCTGGTGGTGTCGGTTGGCGTGTGGTCGCTGGTACGGCTGCCCATCGACGCCATGCCGGACATTACGCCGAATCAAGTGCTGGTGTTGACGCGCGCGCCCGCGCTGGCGCCGCTGGAAGTGGAACAGATGCTCACGTTCCCGGTGGAGACGGCCATGAGCGGGCTGCCGGGCATCCAGAAGATCCAATCGATGTCGAAGGCCGGGCTCTCCTATGTGGCCGTGTACTTCAAGGACGATATGGACCCGTACTTCTGCCGCCGTCTGGTGATGGAGCGGCTGGGCGAGGCGCGCGAGGCGATTGTCCCCGGCATGGGCACGCCAGAGATGGGGCCGATTACGACGGGGCTCGGCGAAATCTACATGTTCCGGTTGGAGGGGCCGGGGCGGTCGTTGATGGAGCTGCGGTCGATTCTCGACTGGGACATCGCGCCGCGCCTGCGCACCACGCCGGGCATTGTCGAAGTGAATTCGCACGGCGGTGAACTGAAGACCTACGAAGTGCAGGTGGACGCCGACAAGCTGGCCGCTTATCACGTTCCACTCAGCCGCCTGATTGAGGCGCTGGAGCGTAATAACGCGAACGCCGGTGGCGCGTCGCTGGAGCGTGAAGAGCGCCAGTCCTTGATTCGCGGTGAGGCGTTGATTACCAGCCTGGCGGACATCGAAAACATAGTCGTGAGCAACTCCGGCTCCGGCACGCCCGTGCTGGTGCGCAATGTGGCGCGGGTGCGCTTTGCGCCGATGGTGCGTCAGGGGCTGGCCAGCGCCAACGGCAAGGGCGAGGCCGTGTTGGGCATTGCCATGATGCTGGTGGGCGAGAACTCGCGCGTGGTGGTGGAGCGGGTAAAGGACCGTTTGGCGGAAATCCAGCGCACCCTGCCCGAGGGCGTGCGCATTGTGCCGTTTTACGACCGCACGGATCTGGTGCGGCGCACT
This sequence comes from uncultured Candidatus Solibacter sp., assembly GCA_964478395.1. Taxonomy (GTDB): domain Bacteria; phylum Acidobacteriota; class Terriglobia; order Bryobacterales; family Bryobacteraceae; genus Paludibaculum. Next base: position 19,264 of record CAYZIX010000008.1, on the reverse strand, counting down.
ATTCACACGGCCAGCCGCAATCTGATTGAGGGCGGCTTGCTGGTGGTGGCTGTGTTGCTGCTGATGTTGGGAAGTTGGCGCGGCGGCCTGTTGGTGGCGCTGGCTATTCCGCTGTCCATGCTAGCCGCCTTTACGTTGATGCTGAGGGCGGGCGTATCGGGCAATCTGATGAGCTTGGGAGCCATCGATTTCGGTCTGATTGTCGACGGCTCCGTGGTGATGATGGACGCGCTGCTCGAACGCCTCAACCGGCGCAGTGAGAGCGAGGATTCGCTCGCGGTGGCGCGCAGCGCGGCCTGCGACGTGGCGCGGCCGGTCTTTTTCGGCATTGCGATTATCTTCCTCGTCTATGTGCCGATCCTCGTGCTGAGCGGCGTCGAAGGCAAGATGTTCGCGCCCATGGCCACGACGGTGCTGTTCGCCGTTGGAGCGTCGCTTGTCGTTGCCCTGACCGTCATGCCCGTACTCGGCTGGTACGCCTTCCGCCATCGCGCGCACCAGAGCACCACGTGGCTAATGAGGCATCTGCGCTCCGCCTATGCTCCGGCGCTCCGGCGCGCCATGCGCTTCCCGGGCACGACGGTGGCGGCCGCGCTGCTGGTGTTCGTGCTGTCGCTGGGCGTTGCGCCGTTCCTGGGCGCGGAGTTTTTGCCGCGCCTGGACGAGGGCGCGGTGCTGGTGATGATGTACCGCGTGCCCGGCGTCTCGCTGGCGGAAGCGCTGCACGGCAACCAGATCATCGAAAAGACACTGCTGCAATTTCCTGAAGTGGATCAGGTGGTCTGCCGCACGGGCCGGCCGGAAGTGGCCGTCGATCCGATGGCGATTGATCAAAGTGACGTCTACGTGATGCTGAAGCCGCCGGACGAATGGCGCACCGGCCGAAGCAAGGAGCAACTGGTGACGCTCATGCACCAGGCGCTGGAAAAAGAGGCGCCCGGTGCGGCCTACGGCTTCATGCAGCCCATTGAGATGCGCATGCAGGAACTGATGGAGGCCGGCGTGCGGTCCGACGTGGCCATCAAGCTTTCGGGCGATGACATGGACGTGTTGCGCGTGAAAGCGGGCGAAATTGCCCGCATCGTGGAGAAGATTCCCGGCGCCTCCGACGTGCGTGCGGAACGCGTCGCGGGCCTGCCGTATCTGCGTGTGCGCGTGCGGCGGGACGCCATTGCGCGTCATGGCCTGGACGCGCGCGCCGTGCTCGACACGGTGGAATCAGTGGGCGGCAAGGTGGTGGGACAAGTGGTGGAGACCAATCGCCGCTTCCCATTGCAGATCCGTTTTGACCCGGCCGAGCGCTCCACGCCGGATGACATCCGCAATCTGAAGGTGGGTGATGCCGAGGGGCACTTCATCCCGCTTGGCCAACTGGCCGACGTCTGGGAAGAAGATGGACCCGCCGGCATCACACGCGAAAACGGCCGCCGCCGCATTGGCGTGGAGGTGAATGTTCGTGGCCGCGATTTGGCCGGCTTTGTCGCCGAAGCGCGCCGCGCCATTGCCGGTCGCGTGAAATTACCCGCGGGCTACGAGGTGAGTTGGGGCGGACAGTTCGAGCAGTTGGAAAGCGCCATCGTGCGTTTGGCGGTGGCCTTCCCGCTGTCGCTGCTGCTGATTGTGGTGCTGCTCTACCTGAACTTTAAGGCGCTGCGCCCGGCCGCGATGATCTTTCTGAACGTGCCGTTGGCAGCCACCGGCGGCCTGCTGGCGCTGGCGGCTCGTGGGCTGCCGTTCAGCATCTCGGCCGGCGTCGGTTTCATCGCGCTATTCGGCATCGCCGTGCTCAACGGTATTGTGTTGCTCACTGCCGTGGAGCATTTGCGCCAGCAGGGCGTGGCCACGGAGGAAGCGGTCACCGGCGGTGCGCTATCACGCCTGCGTCCGGTGGCGACAACGGCGTTGGTGGCGAGCCTCGGCTTTCTGCCCATGGCATTCAGCCACGGCGCCGGGGCTGAGATTCAGCGCCCGCTGGCGACAGTAGTCATCGGCGGACTGATCACGTCAACACTGTTGACGCTGCTGGTGTTGCCAGCGTTGTACGTGTGGCTGGAGCGGCGGCGCTCAGCGCGCGTCTGAACCAAACTGGAGCGGCGGCCAATGCCCGCTGAGGCGCAGCGTGCGGCGCGGTGATGTCAGATCCAGCGTCAACCGCCCGTCGGCGCTGCCTGTGCCTTGCCCGGTGAACGTCTCACCGTTGGCTTGCACGTCCAGACAGCCGATTTCGAGCCGCGCCGGCGCGCGTGCACCGTCGTAGTCCAGGCAGGCGTTGAACAGATGCGCCTTCTCGTCGCCCAGGTCGATGTCGCGGCCGGTAATCTGCGCCGTGCCGCGCAATACGGACGAAAGCGGTGCGGTGAGCTGATTCAACGCCAAGTCCACGTCGGCATCGAAGACGCCGGCCTGCGTGGCGAAGCCATCAACGCGGCCGCGCAACCGGTAATCCGGCGTTTCGCCGCCCAGTTGCGCCGTCAGGCGGCCGCTGAACTGCGCGCTGTCGGCGCGCGCCACCATATCTGGCAGCTCTATCAAGCCGCCGCGCCAAAACAGCTTCGACGCGATGTCGGTAAAGCGTTGGTCGGAGACACGCAGTTCGCCGACCCTCACCGTGCCTTCCAACTTTCTCCCGCGTAGCCACACCGGCGCCTGCGGACGGCGCCGCAGCGTGCGGTCCAGGAAGCCGCGGGGCGGTGTCAACGCGGAGTGCAATAAGTTGTCCACGTCGGCTCCGTCCAGCGTCTCAATCGTCAGCGCCAATCTTTCCGGCCGCGGACCGGCGGGCGCCGTCAGGTCGGCGCTCCATTTCGTCTTGCCGAATTCGCCCGTGGCTTGGCGCACGGTCCAGCCGTCTTTCTGGATCACGGCGCGCGCGCTTTCCACGGTCACCGCGCCGGCCAGTCCTTCAACGGCGCAGTGCGTCTGGCGGAGCAGCGCGTTGCCGGTCCAGCCGGCCGTCTCCGGCTTGTCGGCTGGACGCTCGTAGTGCAGCGTCGCGTCCATTTCGCCGTCGCCGCACGCGCGCACCAGCGTTGGCATGGCCACATGGTTTAGGCGGCCCAATGCACCGCGCAGCTCAGCCAGACGGATGCGCTCGCCCTTCACCGTGAAGGCCAGGCTGTCGCTCGCCATGTCCCAGTGGCCTGTCAATTCCACGGGTGGAGTGCCGGCGGCCGACACCTGGGCCGGCTCAATGTCCAGCTCCGTGCCGCGCAGTTTGATGTGCGCCTCCGCCGCCTCAAGCGGCGTCGATTCGCGTAGGCTAACGCGCGCGTTGCGTACGGTCACGTCGCCCTGCACCGGTTCCATCTGCGTGTAGCTGAGCGATCCTGCCACCAGTCCCTCAATCTTCAATCCATCGGGGATCAGCGCGCCCAGGCGGCGGGCAATGTCCACTAGCGCGGGCGCCTGTATGTCACTGAATTCGAGCGCGGCCTCCCAGCGCGGATCAATCAACATGCGCCGGCAAGCCAGCCGCAACTCCAGCGGCAGCGCCGGCCGCTTGTCTTGCGGCTTATCCGTGCGGATCTCCAGTCCCTGGTTCAACAGGTCGAGGTGGCCGGAGAACGCCAGCGAATAGTTGTTCGATAACTGTGTGAATAGGGCGTGGTTCTCGACGCCTTCCAACTCCACCGATCCGCGCACGTTCATGTTGTCCAGCGTGCCGTCCAGCGTGGCGCGCGAGCGAAAGCGGCCCTGCACGCCCAGATCGGAGCCCGTGAGCAGCGTCAGCAACTCCGCAATGGCGGAGCGTTCCAGTTCTACGTCAACTTGAAACTGTCCCTGTCCCTTTGGATCCAGCGTCCAGCGGCCGGAGCCGACAGCCCGTCCGAAGCCCTGCTCGGCGCGGTCCGTTCGAGCCGGTGATGCCTCATAGTGCCAGCGCAGCGCGCCGCCGGGCGCGCCGGGCGGGTCCAGATCCAGATCCACGGTATTCAGAAAATAGACCGACTTCAATGTTCCGGCGCGGAAGTTCACACGGCTGTCGCGGATCTTCACGCTCGGGCTCGACCCGGTGCGCTGCACGTCGCGCGCCATGCGCTCCAGTACGCGGGAGAAGTTCCATCCGCCGCCGTCGCAGCGCGAGACGTTGACGCTCGCTTCCACCAGCCGCACCGAATCCAGCTCCAGCTTGCCGGAAAAGAGGCTGAGAAAGCGCACGCCGGCCTGCAATTCTCCAACATAGGCCAGCGGTTCAAGACCGCAGGCCGCGTCGTCTGGAATCACCAGGTCGCGCGCCGACAGGCCCGGCATGGGAAACACCTGGTAGCGCACCTCGCCGAACTGTACCGGCCGGCCCAGCGTTTCGCGCAGTGAGTTGTCCAGCGCGGCGCGGAAGCGCCCGGCGTCAATCACCGGCGCCACCAGTCCGGCTATGCCGGCCAGCACCACCAAAGCCAACGTCACCTGCACTACACGGAGCCACGGGATCTTCATCCGCATACCTCTTTCTCCATCGCGGCGTAATCCTCGGGCGTATCGATATCCCAGTGTATGCGAGCGTCGCCAACCTCGACATACAACGTTCGCTCGCGATGCGCATGCACCGCGTCGCGTGCCGCCGCCCCGGCGGGCAACGCCAGCAGAGCGGCAACCAGCGCCGGACCGGCTAGCACGGGGTGGCCGTTACGGCCTGCCTGCCGTGGCGCCACCGCATCCACCCCGGCGGGCGCTGTGCGCCAGGCCTCAATCAGCTTTTCAACTGTCGATGCAGCGACGCCCGGTGAATCCACCGGCGTGAACAATGCCGCACCGCTCACGGCGCGCAGGCCGCATTGCAGCGACGAAAGCTGGCCGCGCTCGGGCCGCGGATTCAAAACAAAAATCACGTCTTCCGTACTTTCGATTCCGGCCGCGACATCCCCGGCGTGATGCCCTAACACGGCTACCACGGGCCGGCAATATGGCGTGTAGAGCCTGATCTGGCGGTCCAGAAACGTCTCGCCCGCCACGCGCAACAACGCCTTCGGCCCACCCATGCGCGCGCCGGCGCCGCCCGCCAGCAGAATTGCGGCTATCTCCACGTCCGGCATCACTTCGTGGTAGCCCGCCTTGCGCCAGCGCCGAATATGGACATCGATAGCGCGCGCCAGTCCGACGTGGCGCCGCGCCGTGTGGCAATCATCTCAGCCACCACGCTGACGGCGATCTCTTCGGGCGTCAGCGCTCCGATATCCAGTCCCATCGGCGCCGACAGATGCTCAAAACGCGCCTCCGGCGTGCCTTCCGCTACCAGCTCGCGGACAATGCCCAGCACTTTGCGCTTACTTCCGATCATGGCGACGTAGCCGGCGCTGGTATTGATGGCCCAGCGCAGTACGCGCAAGTCGTCCCGGTGGCCACGCGTCACAATCACGATATAGGACGACGAATTGATGGCGAGCCGCGGAAAGATGGATTCGTAGGCGCCGGACAGCACTTCGTCCGCTTCCGGGAAGCGTTCACGGTTGGCGAAGCTGTCGCGGTCGTCAATCACGGTGGTCGCAAATCCGGCCATTCCGGCAACGCGTGCCAAGCTGCGTGAAATGTGGCCGGCGCCAAAGATGTAGGCGCCTGGTAGGGGCTCGATGGGCTCGATAAACACCTCCAGTTGGCCGCCGCAGATCAGGCCGTTGTCCGAACCCGCGTCTTCGTTCAGCGTGAAATTCATACGCTTGGGCCGGCGCCCGGCGAGCGCTTCGCGCGCCGCCGTCCAGACTTCGGCCTCCACGCATCCGCCGCCGATGGTGCCTTCGATGGACCCGTCGTCGCGCACCAGCAGCTTGGCGCTGGTGTAGCTCGGAATGGAGCCGTTCGACTGCACGATGGTGGCCAGAGCACACCATCGGCCCTGGCGCCGCAGGCGCGCAAGCTCGTCGTAGACGTCCATCGTCGCTATTCTAGCGCGGCGGCGCTGCAAGGCTTCCGGATCGGTTTGCTATCATTCCGGTAGGTGTTTGAAAACTTCAGTATTCACCCGGGCTTGGCCTTTATTTTTGATATGGACGGTGTGCTTGTAGAGTCCACCTCCATCCACGTCCAGGCCTGGGAGATTTACCTGCGCCGCCACGGCATTAATCCTGCGGGAATCATGGAAAAGATGCATGGCAAGCGCAACGATCAGATCGTCAGCCATATCTGGGGCAACGGGATCAGCCCAGCCGAAGCCGTGCGCCATGGCGCCGACAAGGAGCAACTCTACCGGGACATGATGGCCCCGGTTTTTGAGCAGCAGATTGTCGGCGGTGTGCGCGAGTTCATTGCCGCGGCGGCCGCGGCCGGCGTGCCCTGCGCCGTGGCCACCAATGCCGAGCGGCTGAATGTCGATTTTGTCCTGGACCGGCTGGGCGTCCGGCCGGCGTTTGGCGCCATCGTGGATGGCGATCAGATCAACAACCCCAAGCCGCACCCGGAAGTGTTTCTCACGGCGGCCCAACGGCTGGGCGTTGCGCCGGCCAACTGTGTCATTTTTGAAGACTCGCCTGGCGGGATGGCGGCGGCGCTGGCCTCGGGGGCGCACCTGGCTGCGTTGCTCACCACGCTTGCTGAGGCGCCGGTGGCTGAGATTGCGATTGCCGATTTTCGCGATCCGCGCCTATTGCCATGGCTTTCCAGCTTGACTCCTCGCTAAACCTCAACACTGTGGCGGTGGCTGCGGCTTCCATCGCGGCGGCTTCGGTCGTCTGGTGGCGCCGCTACCGGCGGCTGGTGCGGCTGCGTGTCCGGGTCGCTGCCATTCACGCCGTTTCAGAGGATATCCTCAGCGCCGCTTCGCCCGCTGAAGTACTCTCGACGCTGGGTCTCCGGCTCAGCGGTATTCTCGGCCCCTGCACGGCTTCGCTGGAGCCGGCCGCTGCATCCGGCGCGGCGTTGGCGTTGCCTATGCGTGTGCGCGGTGAACAGGTTGGCTCGTTGGCCTTGCAGGGACTTGACGCCAGCGTGTTGCAGCCGGACGAGCGCAATGCGCTTGCGCATCTCGCCAACCAGGCCGCCATCTGTTTGCGTCTGCTGGACGAGCGCCGCCTGCATGAGCAGATTCTGCGTGGCGAGCAACTGGGCGTCGCCGGTCAGCTTGTCGCCAGCATTGCGGCTGAACTGCGTGCTCCGCTGGCGCACATCGCCGCGCTCTCCCGCGAGCACAACCTGGAGCCGGCCGCGGCGGAGGCGCTTACCGCCATTGAAACGCTGGATCGCCTGATTTCGTTCGGACGGCCGGATCTGGCGCGTGTACAGCACTTCGATCTAAACGAGTCTGTTCGCGGCCTGATTGAGTTCCGCTCACGCGCGTGGCATCTCGAAATGCTTGCTGTTGAAACGGCGTTGGCGCCGGGTGAACTGTACGTGGTCGGAGCGCGCGGCCAAGTCGAGCACGCTCTGCTGATGCTGCTCGTGTCGGCCGAGCAATCGCTGGCCGCGGCCGGCGCTCATTCTTTACATGTTTCCACCGCACTTCATGGCGAACGGGCCGCGCTCACCATTGCCTTCGATGCGCCGGGTCCGGACGACGCGGCCGGTCACGCCATTATCTGCGGCGTCATGGAAACCCATGGCGGCAGCTTCCGTTCCGGCCGGCGCGATGGCGTCACCAGTTTTGAGGTTGAGCTGCCGCTCAGTACTGGCTCCGAATCGCCCGCCACCGCGGTCCGCGCACGGCACGGCGTCACCCGCAGCCTTACGCTTCTGGTTGCGCATCACGATGCCGCAGAGTTGCACGCGCTGGTGGACGCGCTGGCTATGCGCGGCCACCGCGTTGTCGTCGCCGACAGCGCGGGCCAGACGTTGGACCGCGTCTCCCGCATCCACTTCGATGCTTTGCTGGCCGCGTCCAAGCTGGGTGACCTCGATTGGACAACTCTGGCTGCGCGCGCGGCTGGGCATGTCGCCGCCGTCGGGCTGCTGCTCGGCTCTGGCGAGGCCGCACCGGCGGGTGTCGCCGCGTTGCACCTGATTCCTGATGATGAGGAGCTCGACACCGTTCTCGCCCGTCTTAGCGCCGGCGCCTGATCGTGCCCGGCGTGGGACAATTGACGCATGCGGACACTGGCTCTGCGTCTCATCTGGATGGCCGCGCTGGTGAGCCTTGCGCTCCCGGCCCAGACTGGGAGGAAATACAACGGCCCACGCCCCGGCAAGGCCGATTTACCGTACCTGTTGCACGCTGGTGCGTTGATTCCTATTGAGGATACTGAGGCCCGCTCGTCGCAGGAAAAAGGCGGCACGCTCTACACCATTTCGGGCGCCAGTTCGCCCGCGCGCACGCCCGTGCCGGAGCCGGTCTTCCTCTTCAAATCCGACCGGATCAACCCGGACCGCTTCACGCTCTTTCGCATGGAGGTGCGTGGCGGCAATCGCGTGTTGTTGCTGCCGCCGGTGGGCAAGTCCGGCAAGAAGGACCAGGGCAAGCCCGTCTTTCTGCTGGTGAACAACCTGGCCCCCGGCCTTTTTAAGGTGGAAGTGAACGAAGTGCTTGAGCCCGGCGAATACTGCTTGTCGCCCGAGGGCTCCGATCGCGCCTTCTGCTTCGCCGCCTTCTGACGCTTTCACAATGACGTTCATCCTCGCCGGAGCTCTGCTGTCCTTGCTGGCGTTGGCCGGCGCGGGACGTCTGGCGTGGCGCGGCGCCGCGCCACACGGCACTCTTCTTCTCGCTTCCGGTGCGCCACTGGTTTCACTGGTCATCTTCCTGCTGCTCAGCCTGGGCCTGGCCGCTCCGGCGGTTGCGATTGCCGTATGCTTAGCCTTTGCTTTGGCTGTGCCCTGGCGTGGACTGCGCTGGACGTGGCCCGCCTGGCCGGCGCTGTTGCTGGCGCCATTTTTTGTCTTCTACGCCGTCCACGCCCTGGCGCCGGAAATTCAACCCGACGCGGCGGGCTATCATCTCGGTCTGGTGGCGGCCTGGGCGCGGACGCACGGCTTCGTCTTCCAAAACGGTTTCTACGACATTCTGCCGCTCGGCCTGGAGACGCTCTTCCTACCCGCGTTTCTCATTGGCGCGCATTCGGCCGCCAAGCTGGTTCACTTCTTTTTGCTTTGCGCCACCGTGCCGCTCATCTGCCACATCGGCGCGCGTTTTGGGCTCAACCGCGTGCAGCGCCTGGCCGCCGCCGGGCTCTATGTGCTGACGCCGGTGGTCGCTGTTGCCGGAACATCGGCTTATAACGATGCGGCGGAGGTCTTTTTCAGTCTGGCCGCCTTCGCGTTGCTGGTGGAGAATCATTTTGAGCCGGACCGGAAGACGCTGTTCCACGCCGGCTTGGCCGCGGGCTTCTGCTACGCCATCAAGAGCCCCGGTCTGGTGGTGGTGGCCGGTGCGCTGGTCTGGATGCTCGCGCGCAAACAATGGCGCGGCGCCATGGCCGTCGGCGCGGGCGCGGCAGTGTCCGTGGTTCCTTGGATGGGCCGCGCACTGGTGCTTACCGGTAATCCGCTGGCCCCGCTGGGCAACGCGCTGTTTCCGAACGACGCTTTCCATCTGGCCGGTGAACACGCGCTTGCCACATACCTGCACAGCTACGGCGGCGTTGGCTGGAGCCAGATTCCGTGGGCGCTGGCGATCGATGGCGCACGCCTGCAGGGCCTCACCGGGCCTCTGATATTCCTGCTTCCACTGGCATTGCTGGCTCTGCGGCGCCCGGCGGGCCGCGCGCTGCTGGCGGGTACGGCGGTGTTGCTGCTGCCGTGGACCCAGAACATCGGCGCTCGTTTTCTTCTGCCCGGCTTGGCCTTGGCCGCGCTCGCGCTGGTCTATGCGTTGCCGCGCCGCGCTGCGTTGCTACTGCTTGTGGCGCAGGCCGTGGTGTGCTGGCCCGGGGTGGTGGACCGCTACAGCCAGTCCAATGCCTGGCGGCTGCATGGCTGGCCGTGGCGGGCCGCACTGCGCATTCAGCCGGAAGAGGCGTATCTCAAGGAGAATCTCTATGAGTACCGCTTCACGCGCCGCGTCGCCGCGCGCCTGAAGGACGGTGAGCCGCTGCTCGATTTTCACGGCCTGCCATTCGCCTACCTGAACACCGTGCCCGCCGGGCCGCAGCCTACGCGCCGTTTCGATAATATTGCGCTGGCTTTCGATCAGGCCAACGTCGCCATGCCCGCCAGCCTGCGCGCCACGGCCTGCGCCTTCCCGCTGCAATTCGTGCGGGCCGTGCGTGTCCGCCTGGAGCGGCCCTGGCCGGGCGCCTGGTCGCTGGCCGAGCTGACGGCCACGCGCCGGGGCGTTAACGTCCCCGTGTCGCCTGCCTGGTTCCTGAAGGCGTGGCCGGAGCCGGCCGATGCGGCGCTGGCCGTTGATGGGTTGCGCGCCACGCGCTGGTCCACCGTTGTGCAGGCGCAGCCCGGTATGTATTGGGAGCTGCGCTTCGACCGTCCACAGCCTATCGATGCCGTTACTGCCTGGCTACCCGACGATGGCTCCATTGCCTCGTCCGCCGTTTACATCCAGGCGCTCGACCGGCGCTGGATGCGCGTCTCCGATGCGGCTTCCCGCGCCAGCTCCGTGCGCCGTCTCTTCCGCCGCGACGTTACTCGTTCGGCCCGTGCGCAGGGTTTCGAATGGATCGCGATTCAAGTCGGCGACGGCAGCCGCGGCGCGCTGGGCACGGCGCTCTTCGCCATGCCCGACGCTTGGGGCGTCGAGCTGGTGGAACGCGTCGGGGATATGGCACTGTTCCGCATCCTGCCCTAGATGGTTACGATGGAAGCGATATGCGCTCGCTTCTTGTCGTTCCGTTGCTGCTCGCCGGGGTTGCTTTGGGCCAGCAGGCGCCCACTGAGCTGGAGGCTGTGGTCCAAACCGACCTTGGCGTTTTCCGCTTCGAGTTCGCCCCGGATAAAGCTCCGCGCCACGTCGAAAACTTCATCCGCTGGGCGCGCCGTGGCGACTTCGATGGCAGTGCCTTCCATCGTGTCGTCAGCTACGGCATCATCCAGGGTGGCGATCCGCTTCTGAAGGACGCCAAAACACCGCGCGGCCTGTGGGGCACCGGCGGGCTGAAAGAGCAACCGGCCGAGTACAGTGACATGAAGCACGAGCGCGGCGTCATCTCCACGGTAAGTGTGCCGGGCGTGAAGGACTCCGACGGCCACCAGTTTTTTGTCTGCATCGCTCCGCAGCCCTCGCTCGATGGCCACTACTCGGCCTTTGGGCGCGTTACCGAGGGCATGGAGGTGGTGGAAAAGATCTCGCAGGTGAAGGCCGATGCGAACGCCGTGGCTGAAAAGCCGGTGCGCATCATCAAGGTCACCATTGAGAAGAAGAAGGTGGAGCCGTTTCTCAACGCCACGCCCGCCGAACTACACCGCATCGTTCGCATGAAGACCACGCTCGGCGTCATCCGCATTCAGATGGAGCCGGAGTGGGCGCCGAATCACGTGCGCAATTTCCTGAAGCTGGTGGACACGGGTTGGTACAACGGCACCGTCTTCCATCGGCTGATGAAGGGCTTTGTCGCGCAGGGCGGCATGGCCGCCGGCCGCGCCTCGGGCCCCACGCACCCGGCCGACCGCTGGCTGCATACCGTCAAGGCCGAGTTCCGGCCGGATCTGCATCACACGCGTGGCATGGTCTCGATGGCGCGCGGCGACGATCCGGATTCGGCCGATACTTCATTCTTCCTGCTGCTGGGCACCGCGGCGCACCTCGACGGTCAGTACTCGCTGTTCGGCCGCATCATCGAAGGCCTGGATGTGCTCGATGCTTTCGAGAAGGAAGAGGTGAAGGGCGAAGCGCCCGCGCGGCGGCTGGAGATCATCGAGGCTGTGATTGAGCCACAATAGGAGCATGAGCGAACAGTTCGTCATTGCGGGACGCCAGTTCCGCTCGCGCCTGATGATCGGCACCGGTAAATACCGGACGTTCGACGAAATGGTGCGCTGCCACGAGGCCACTGGCGCTGAAGTGGTGACTGTGGCCGTGCGCCGCGTCAACCTTACGGACAAGAGCAAGGAGTCGATGCTCGATCACATCGACCGCTCAAAGTACTTCATCCTGCCCAACACGGCCGGCTGCTACACGGTGGACGAAGCTGTGCGCACCGCCCGTCTGGGGCGCGAAGTGGGCCTGTCGCACTGGGTCAAGCTGGAAGTGATCGGAGATCAGGCCACGCTGTTCCCCGACGTGTTCGGGCTGGTGGAAGCGACGAAGATCCTCGTCAAGGAAGGCTTCGTCGTGCTGCCCTACACGAACGACGATCTCATTACCGCCAAGCGCCTGATCGACGCCGGCGCGTCGGCTGTCATGCCGCTGGCCGCGCCCATCGGCAGTGGTCTGGGTATTCAAAACCACGCCGCACTGCGCATTTTGCGTGAGCAGATCACCGATGTGCCGCTGATTGTCGATGCCGGTGTCGGCACGGCCTCGGACGCCTGTGTCGCCATGGAAATGGGCTTCGATGGACTGCTGATGAACACCGCCGTTGCCGTGGCGCAAGATGCCGTGGCCATGGCCACGGCCATGAAGCATGCCGTGGAAGCCGGCCGTCTCGCCTTCCAGGCCGGCCGCATGGAGCGCCGTCTGTACGCTTCGGCCAGCAGCCCGCTCAGCGGCGTGATTCGCTAGAACGTTACGCCCACCAGGATGCTCGCCTCGTTGCGATGCGATGCGAGCGTCGACAGGTTATAACGGTCTTCGCCCCAGCGCGTCCAGCGGATCTCGGGGCTCAGGCGCACAATTTTGAGATCCAGCCGGACGCCTGCGCCCATCACGAAGCCTTTGCCGGATGCGTCCAGGTTCTTGAGATCGGTCAGCTTGCGCGCCGCGAAGCCGGCGTCGACAAACGGGCGGACGGCGCCGCGTCCGAATTTGTACTTTGCCAGCAGCGGGAACGTCCAGGCGCTGGCGTTCGACTCCGCCGTGCCCGAGTACCCGATCTTGCGGTAGAGGATGTCGAACTCGATGCCGAATCCGGCGGGCAGGTTGATTTCCAGTGTCGGGCCACCGGTCCAGTTCTGGCTGGCGCCTTTCAGTGAGCCGCCGGCGTCCACCAGATCGTTGAATGGCACGCCAATGCGCGCTCCGACGTCAATCGCCTGTGCGGCCGCCGGCAGCGCCAATGTGGCAAGTGCAATCGTTAGCAGGGCTCTCATGATACCGTTACCAGGTCCTCCGCCAGTTTCATGGTACGGCCGGAATCCATGGCTAAGTTGGCTAGATGCGGCCCGGCCACGGCGCGTTGCGCTATCTCCACCGTGCAGTTGGGCTGCTGGCGTGTGCGTAGGCACTCCAGGAAGTTCTGGATGTGCGTTTCAATCGGCACCGGCGCTTGCATCGACACAATCGGCGTGCGGTTTTTCGCCCACGGCTCGGCCCACACGGTGACGCCTGCGTCGTCCAGCCGCATGGTGGCTTCGTCGCCCATAAAGAGGATGGACCACGAGTCCTCGAAATCGTTGCAGTAGTTCAGCTCCCAGCAGGTGAGGAACTTACCGTGGTCCAGCGTGGCGCTGAATACTTCAGGGTGCTCGGCGCCCGTGTTCTTCGCCACATAACCCATCGCCATGGCGGCGCGTGGCGGAGCGGAGTTGGTAAACCACTGCACCACGTCCATCAGATGCGTGCCCTGGTCCGTCATGTTTCCGCCGGCGTAATCGCGGAACAGCCGCCAGTAGCGCAGCCGCCGCGGCTCCATCGGACGCTTCGGCGCGCTGCCCAGAAAGCGGTCCCAATCCACTTTACCCGTGAACGGCGTATTGTTCAGCGGTCCGGCCGTGTTCCAGTGCCACTTGGCTTTCACCATCGTGATGCGCCCCAGCAGGCCGGCGTCCACCAGTTTCTTAGCCTGGATCAGTGCCGGCGCACTGCGCCGCTGCATGCCCACTTGCACCACCTTGTTACTCTGCCTGACGGCCTCCACCATCTCCACGCTCTGGCTGAGCGACTTCGACAGCGGCTTTTCGGTGTAGACATCCTTGCCCGCCTTCAGCGAGTCCAAAAGATGTTGCTTGTGCCAGTGGTCCGGCCCCGCACACACCGTGAAGTCAATGCCCGGCTGCGCCAGCAGGTCTTCGTGGTGGTAGTACGTCTTAACGCCGGGAAACTCCTTCAGTCCGGCCTCCAGATTGCCTTCGCGCACGTCGCACATGGCCACGCAACGCGCGCCCAGCCGCGTGAAGTACTTCGTCAGGTAGCGGCCGCGCCCGCCGGCGGCAATCAGGCCGAAAGTCGGCTGGTCGTTCGGGCTTGGCGCCGCCCCGCGTGCCGCCAGCGGCATGGCCAGCGCTCCGGCTTGAAAGAGAAACCCTCGACGGTCGGTGTGCATCAATTCGCCTCCGTCGTCTACTCTATCCCAAGCTAACCGGATTCGTGCCGCCGCCGTCCAATCCTCGTTGGTAAATCTGATATACTTTTCGGTGGAAGACCTCTGCTGGGAGGTCGTCTAATGGTAAGACTACAGACTCTGGATCTGTGTATCGGGGTTCGAGTCCCTGCCTCCCAGCCACCTCCGCCGTTTCCGCCTCCCAGGTAAGCAAAAGTTATGCGACGCATTCTGCTTTCGATCCCTGTTTGCCTGCTTGTTCCGGTCCTTCCCGTACTGCCGCAGGCCAGTGCCCTCGATCGTCCTCCCGCCGGGCAGGAGGACGCACTCCGTGAACGTGTGATGACCTTCTACACGCTGCACAAGGAGGGCAAGTTCCGGCAGGCCGAAACCTACGTCTGCGCTGATAGTAAGGACGCCTACTATGACGCCGAAAAGCGCCGCTGGCGTAGCGTCCAGATCAATCAGATTGTGTATGAGAACGATTTCAAGACAGCCAAGGTGCTGGTCGCGCTTGGCACCGAAATGCGGACTCGCGGCAACGTCATCCCTGCGCTATATCCGTACAACTCCATCTGGCACCTGGAGAACAACGAGTGGTGCCACCACCTGCCGCCGCCAGCCAAGGCGGAGACCATCACGCCTTTCGGAATCATGAAGTCGACGCCCGTCCGGCCGGAAGATGAAGGAAAGCCTCGCCCGCCCATTGTTGGCATGCCGCCTCTCGACAATCCGGAAGCCGTGCTCAACTTGGTCAAACTCTCCAAGCGGCAGATGCTCGTCAAGGGCTATGAAGCGTCTTCTGACCAGATCGAAATCGAAAACGGCATGCCGGGTGAACTGAATCTTGACGTGCAGGGCCCACGTATCGAGACAGTTCAATGGAGCCTCTCCAAGAAGCGCCTCGCCTCCGGCGAGCACGCCATCTTCAAGGTCACGCACGAGCCCACCGACAAGTCCATCAAACCGGACCTGGTGTTGCGCCTGGTCATAGATCCAATCGGGCAGGTCATCCCCGTGCGTGTGGTCTTCGACGTGCCGGCAGAGTTGAAAAAGCAACTGCCTCCGCCTCAAGCCGTCAAACCCTGATTAGCTGAAAGAAAGATGTTTTCCGGCATCGCCCGGCGGGTCAAATGGCCCGCTGAGCGATGTGGGCGCGTCCCTTGACCCCCTAGGATAGATGTGATCTAATCCTCCCTCGGCTGGAGCTGCCACTCCAGTCAAGATTAACGGAGGTCTATCACCTATGTGGCGCAAGCTCCTGGTGGGAGTGGCTTTGTCGCTCACTTTCGGCGTCTGCGCGCTGGCTCAAGACGCCCGCGGCGCAATTATGGGACGCGTTACCGATCCGCAAGGGGCAGTCATCCCCAATGCGAAAGTGGCGGTTACAAATACTGAGACGAACGAAGTTCGCCGGCTGGTTACAAACGATACCGGATACTACGAAGCGAACTTCCTTGAGCCTTCTTCATATTCAATCACCGTCGAAGCTGCTGGCTTTAAAAAGATGGTGCGCAGCGGCGTCACGGTGAACGTTGGCGGGAGAGCTGAAATCAACCTCACGCTCGATGTCGGCGCCCTCGCCGAAACGGTTGAAGTCACCGCCGACGCTCCGCTGCTGGAAACCACGTCCGCCAGCGGCGGCCGAGTGCTCGACAAAGAGCAGCTCATCAATCTGCCGTTCTCGGACTTGAATCCGTTCGCGCTGTCGGCGCTCGCTCCCGGCATGCAGTGGACCGGCCAGCCCGAATACCGCCGCCCGTTCGATAATGGCGGCACCTCCGCGTTCAACACCTCCGGCGGTGTTGGCCAGAACGAGTACACCATCGACGGCATGACGGTCACCGGTACTAGTTCACGCGTCGGCTTCACGCCGCCGGCTGACGCTGTGGGTGAGTTCAAGCTGGAAACCTCGAACTTCGACGCCAGCCAGGGCTTCACTTCGGGCGCGTCCATCAACGTCGCTTCGAAGTCCGGCACCAACGCGCTGCACGGCGCCGTCTTCAATCAGCACTGGCAGCAGCGTTGGAACGCCACCGCATTCTTTACGCGCGAACCATACGACGCCGGTGTGCGCTCCGGCACCATCGATCCGAATAAGACCAAGAAGCAGGCCCCCGGCCGCTCGAACAACTACGGTATTTCGGCTTCCGGCCCGGTGTACATTCCGAAGATCTTCAATGGCAAGGATAAGATCTTCTGGACCATCACCTGGAACGGCATCAAACAGGCCAAAGCCGAGACCACGTCTTCAACTGACGTCACCGTGCCCGACGCTGCCATGAAGAACGGCGACTTCAGCTACTTCCTGGGCCTGACCAATGGCGCCAGCCTGTATCAGATCTACGATCCCCGCTCGGCGCGCGCCTCCGGGTCCAACGTCGTGCGTGATCCGTTCCCCGGCAACAAGGGCGTCCCGATCCTCAACCCGACTTACAACTACATCTCCAAGCTCTATCCAACACCGAACAACATTTCGGGTAAGGTGACCGACGCGCTCCGGTATAACTACTACGCCTCGGCCATGCCGAAGAACGAGAACTTTAACTCCGTCGTCAACCGCTACGATTGGGTGGTCAGCCAAAACCATCGCGTGAACGTGCGCTGGCAGTGGAACGACCGCCTGGCCAACGAGTACGACTGGACGTATGAAACCAAGCTCGGCCTGCACGCCAATGGCCTGACGCGTATCAATCGCGGCGGCAACATTGGTTATGTCTGGACCATCAACTCGTCCAATATCCTCGACACCAGCTTCGGCATTTCGCGCTTTGAAGAGGGCAACCGCAACACCACGCGCACGGCTATCAAAGCAGCTGATGTCGGTCTGCCGTCCTATATCGATACCCGCGCCGGCGCAGCCACGCAATTGCCGCGCCTCGACTTCAACTGGATCACCGACGTGGGCGACTCCTACCCGGCCATCACCTCGAAGTCCAATACCTTCGAGTACCGCGCTTCGATGACCACCATTATGGGTTCGCACACCTTCAAGTACGGCTGGCAGGAACGCCGCAATCTGTTTGCCAGTTCCGGCTACGGCTCCTCCACGGGCATCTACACTTTCCGTGCTGCATGGACCAAGTCATCCAATACCGATACGGTGGCTTCCGATCACGCGCACGATTGGGCCGAGTACTTGATGGGACTGCCGTCAGCGCTGGCCATCGACAAGAATGACACCGGCTATTGGAAGACGCCGCGCCGCGCCGTCTATTTCCAGGACGACTGGCGTCTGACCAGCAAACTACGTGTTTCGCTTGGCCTGCGCTGGGAGATGGAAGGCGGCATCAGCGAGCGCTTCAATCGCGGCATCGCCGGCCCGGTCACCAACGAGGCCAGCCCCATTACCTCAATGGTCAACGCCGCCTACGCCGCCAGCCCGATGTCGGACTTTGCCGCCAGCAGCTTCTCCGCCAACGGCATTACCCACTACCTCGGCACCGACGGCTATAAAACCGCCAACAAGGGCGTCAAGTACCTCCTGCCTAAAGTCGGCATCGTCTATTCACTGAATAACAAGACCGTCATCCGCGGCGGTTGGGGCATGTATGCCGACACGCTCAACGTCTCCAACACGCGGCCCGATCAAAGCGGATTCAGCCAAGCCACTACAACGTCTATCAGCAACGATTCTGGCCTAACTTTCTGTTGCGGTATCGACGCCGCGACTGGCATAGCCAAGGGCAAGACCGTGATGGACGATCCCTTCCCGCTGCGCTCCGCCCTCAATAACACCCGTTTTGACGACCCCTATCGTACGACGCTGGATGGCGTGGCTCGCTACAACAACTCGGTCGACACCGTCTACTGGGAGCACAAGCCCGCCCTGCAGCACCGTTGGCGCTTGGGCTTCCAGCGTGAGCTGATGAAGAACCTCATGGTCGACGTCAGCTACAACGGCGCCTATGCCTTCCAGCCGATTCTGTCGCGCATGAATTATCTGCCGCAGAAATACTGGTCCACTGGCTTGGTGCGCAACTCAGCCAACGACACCGCGCTCAACACGAACTACCCGAATCCCTACAACATCAAGAACCTGTCGGCCTTGCAGAGCACCAACGCGGCGCTCTATACCTTCATGAGCGGCCAGGGGCTTTACACCAGCACCAACATTGCCCGCAATCGCCTGTTGCGCCAATACGGCATGTACAACACGCTGCGCGCCTACGGCCGCGAAGGTGATAGGTGGAACGGCTTTACCCGCTATCATGACGTCCAGTTGATGGTGGATCGCCGTTTCTCGCACGGCCTACAAACCACCTTCATGTACACCCGGGCTACGTCACGTGTGGCAGACTGGATGGCCAATGAGTATGACGAGAAGGCCAGCACGCGCATCAACAACAACGTGCTGCCCAACCGCATTGCCTGGACCGCGGTCTACGAACTTCCTTTCGGCAAAGGCCGCACCCATCTGAAAAACGGCGCCCTGGCCTGGGTTGTCGGAAACTGGAACGTCTCCAGCGTCTATCAATGGCAGAGCGGCCCGGCTGCCACCGACTGGGGCAATCGCATCTTCTACGGCGACCCGTCCAAGCTGAAGTCTCTCTTCAACCACGATGAAGTCCACAGTAAGGACTACGGCCGCTGGTTCGACGGCTCCATCGTCTACACCGGCTCCGGCTACCCCGACGCTTCGTACGTCGGCTTCGAGGGCCGTTCTTCCTACCAGCCTGGCACGTACCACCAGCGTGTCTTCCCCATCCGTCTGGACGCGCTGCGTTCGGACGGCATCTTCAACATCGACGGCAAGGTGGAGCGCGTCTTCCCCATCAAGCCGGAACGCGGCATCGCGGCGCGCTTCTCCGTCGACCTGTTGAACCTCACCAACCACACCAACTTCTCCACGCCGAACCTCGATCCCACCAGCGCCAGCTTCGGCAAGGTGACTTCGCAGCGCGGCTTGTCGCGCGTCATTCAGTTCAACTTGCGCGTAACGTTCTAGACGAATTTGCGCGCCTCAACCGGAACGCCCGCGCCCTACGGCGCGGGCGTTTCAATTTTTAAGCGGTGTAGCGCGCCAGCTCGATGCCAAG